>JAYTGQ010000149.1:0-2567 GCA_043733345.1 Schlesneria sp. | reverse complement strand
CCGACGCGCAAGCGAGGGCCGGACATTCGATGACGGTGAAGCCCTCGCTTGCGCGTCGGGCTAGTTTTTGGAATGCGTTCTAGTACGGAGACGCTCACCTCATTTGCTCTCGCGGCCGTCGTCTTGCGGGTACAGCAGCAACCGGTCGTGAATGAGTAACAGCAGGTCGGGCAGTCCGTCTCCCGTGACATCGGCGATCTGAGCTTCGCGCGGTTCGGCATCTCCCCCCGCCTCGTCTTCATTGCGAAAGGACTTTTGCTCGAAGACGCGGAAATAGAGCGCGTGCTTCAGTCCGGAGTCGGCTCGGTATTGCAGGACTTCGATGAAATGGCTGCGGGTGTCGGTCAGTACGAGATCGGTCTGCCCGTCGCCGTTCACGTCTCCCGCCAGGACATCCGTCGGATAGATCTTTTCAAGCTGACTTTCAAAGGACGCGAGTTCCTTCAGCGCGGGAGCCGCAGCCCCTGCGTACAGCACCGCGAACTTGTCGGCTCCGAACAGCAGCAGGTCGTCACGTTTGTCGCCGTTGAAGTCGGCAACCTTCAGAGCCTTGAACGGGAAGTCACCGATGTCGATCTCTTTCCATTGCGAATAGCCCGTCTCACCCCGTCTCAGGACTCGCAATTTCTTGACGCCCGCATCGACAAGTGCGATCTCCAGACCGGGCTGACCGTCGAGATCGATCGTTGTCGCCCCGACGATCTTCGAGTTCGACTCACCGGCGTTGAACTGTTCGACAACCTGCCAGCGCCGATTGTCGCCCAGAACCATGAACCGCGCAAAGTTGTCTTGTGCGACGAGGACTCCCTTTTTGTCACCGAGCGTGGCGAATGAAATTGCTCCCGGTGCGACGGCCCCCAATCCGAGATTGCCGCTGACGACGATCTCGGACAGAACGCCTTCATTACTCAGGCTAAACAACTGCGGCGGTTTCGTTCCTTGAAAGACCAGAAACTCAGGCCGCTCGTCGCCGGTGAAGTCTCCTTGCACGAGCTTTTCGGGCGTCCCCTTCAGTTCGAGCGGGATAGCGGTCTTGCTGGCGAATGCATGTGGCTGCCACTCGCCGTTCGCGGCACGCTTCAACGCCTGCAAGGAGTACTCGGAACCTCGGTCTTTTTTGGCCTTCGCGATGAACACGACTTCAGGATGTCGGTCGCCATCAAGGTCGGCCAACTCGAGTCCGATGGAATCCACTTCGAGGGGTAGCGACTCGGGAAACGTAAGTCTGCCGTCATCGAGGCGGCTCAGCCCGAGCGTCTTCTCGGGACCGCTGTGAATGACGACCTCAGCCTTGCCGTTGCCGTCGAAATCGGCCGCGCGAATCTGGTCCACGCCACTGAGACCTGGGAAGGGCGAGCCGAGATCGAGACCGCTACCCGCCCGCTGGCGGAAGACCAGCACGCGCGAGGCGTCGGGGTCGGTGACGGCGAGGTCGATGAGTCCATCGCCATCGAGATCGGCCGCCGTGAAATCGCGGTCTCGCCCCGAACCTTGCTTACCGAAACCAAACTGAATGAGCCGTTCGGGCAGATCGTTCTCGGCTGGCTTGCGACGTTCGACGTTCAATAACTTGATCCGGCCCGTGCGCGAATCGATTGCCAAAATCTCGTGCCCCGGCTTGCCGTCGATGTCGCGCAGTGACACGGCTCGCGGACGTTCGAGATCGAAGATGTACTCGGGACCGAGCTGTCTGTCGGCGAGTTGCAGCCGAGTGCAAAGCGATCGCGTCAGTCCTTCGCCCGCGAGGTAACACAGATCGTTGCGGCCGTCGCCATCGAGGTCCGCGATCTGAGCCAGCCCGAGTTTGTCGGACGTGTTCATCAGCTTCTTCGGCTCGGCCAGCACGCCCTTGGCGGTCTGCATGAACAGGATTGTTTCGTGCTTTCCCAAGATGGCGAGATCATCGAGGCCGTTGCTGTCGAGGTCTCCCGCCGCCATGAACCACTGTGACGGCGCGGCATCCGGAACACGCTGCTGCTTCTTGTGCGTCCACGCTCCCTGCTCGGGCTGGAAACGAATCACAAGCTGATCGGGACTGCCAAAGTAGACGATGTCGGTGCGAGCGTCGCCGTTAAAGTCGCCCAGCGCGACGGCAGCGACTTCCTGATCGACCGCCAACTTGACGTGCTCGAACCGCCAGTGATCTTCGACCACGTTCACGTCGGTCGCTCCGGCTTTCCGCTCGCGCGTCGCGGGGGCATCCTTCCGCTGGATCAACAGGTCGATGCGACTCTTGCTGTTATCGACGAGCAACACATCCGTCAGTCCATCGTGGTTCAAGTCGCCCGTCAACAAATTGGCCGAACGTTGCGACAGCTTGAACGCCTCAATCGGCTTGAACCCGTAATGCTCAGCGAGCGGAGAGTCGTCCGCGGCGACGGCCACGCTCGCACACAGCACACAGAGACAGACAAGGCCGATCAGTCGAAGAGAGTTTTTCAACATATTACAACCCTTGGAATTCGACTTGAGGAGAGACATCAGGGGGGAGAGAACGGGCACGAAGAAATGCAACTGTAGGATGGGCACACTTGCCCGTCCGCGCTGCGAGATCAAAGCGGGACGGG
>JAYTGQ010000148.1:0-2567 GCA_043733345.1 Schlesneria sp. | reverse complement strand
TGAGACATCGCCGCCGTGAAGCCCCCTTCCGCCGGAGCTCCCTCCCACCACTTGCCACTTTGAAAGCTGGAGTAGCCACGCTCACCCAGCCACTTGGGAATCATCGGGAGCCGTCTCACATGACGGAGCATCTCGACGCGATCAGTTCCTTTCGGTGGATCGTTGCCGCTGATCTTGTGCTGATGCGTGTACAGACCGGTCAGCAGACAGGCGAGACTCGGGCGACAGAGACTGCTCGGGACATAGCCTCGCGTGAAGCAAGCACTTTGACTGGCGAGCCGATCAAGATGCGGAGTCTTGATCTCGGGATGCCCCATGAACCCGTAGTCGGTCCACGCTTGATCGTCTCCCAGAATCATCACGATGTTCGGTGGTTCGGCCGCAGGCACGGACGCGATCCAGCCCAAGAAACAGCCCACAGTGGCGACGAGTGCGAAGAGCGAAGAACGGTTCATCGAGGTCAACTCTTTCGAGAGGAGTTCGTGGATTCGCAGTGGTCGGGACCGGAGTCTACCGGCCGCTTTTGCCGTGACGAAGTGACTTGGTAAAACAATCTTGCCGGTTTTGATATGGCTTGTCGGGCAATGGCTTGGGATGACGGTGCGGCCTGAGCAGCGAGGTTGACACCACCCAGACACCCGCGTCTAATTCGCCCCGGTATTGACGGTGCTTTCACCCAGATGGGATCGCAAATGTCCAGGTCTGGAGAGCAGCAAGGACTTCAAAAATGCCCCTTGCCAATCTCGGGCCGCACCGTCTCGGATCAGTCACACGGTTAGGAGAACAGTTCATGCGGAAGATTTGGACTTGGGTTGCAGTTGTTGCTGCCTTGGCGATCACGGCCGATGCACAGGCTCGCCCGGACTACTTGAACAAGGGCTTCACCCCGACGTATCCAGCCCTCAAGGCTGAGATCGAAACGGCCAAGTGCGGCGTTTGTCACGGTAGCGACAAGAAGGTTCGCAACGATTATGGCAAGGCCGTCGGTGCGGCTCTCGGCGAGCCAAAGGTGACCGATGTCGAGAAGATCAAGGCCGCTCTCAAGAAGGCCGAAGCCGAGAAGAGCAGCACCGAAGGCAAGACCTTCGGCGACCTCATCAAGGACGGCAAGCTCCCCGGCAAGACCCCGTGATCTTCGGATGACCGCGTTGAGGCCGAGCCATCGGCAACTCTTCGCAGTACGCTGACAACGAGATGACATCCGCCTCAGCCCGATACCTCCCTTGGTATCGGGCTGAGGTTTTTTCGTAAGTGGTGGAACCGTTCCGCCCAAGTCCATTTAGGCAGAAAATCATGACTGCAAATCTCGACGTGGCTCTCGTGAGGGACTTCCTTGACGCATTCGAGGAAGTGTTTGACAGAGACTGGGCATACACGAAGCAGATGCTTGGCATTCATGGTGAAACTGCGGAACAAAAGCAGGCGGCTGCGGCGCTGGGATTGGAAGCGATCCCAGTTGTCGCAGACGACGGTACATTTGTTTGCCCAAAAGTGGATGACGAAGTCGAGGACTGGGGAAATCGCGGCAGACTCTTGGCCGTCTACAGGGCACTCAAGAAAGCGATTTCATAGTTATCACACACAAATGAGCGGTCTCCTGACCTAATGAGCGGTTCCACCCGACGCGTGACGCGGTCGAATTTTGAGGTAAAGTCAGCGGTCACACGCGCGGCGGGGTGGCCGGGGATGGAGTCGCTTTGGGCGAAGGCCCGGGGGTTCGCGAAGCGCACCAACCTTGGCCACCTGATCGGATAAACAGTGTTGGTTGGGCGGCGAGGCTCATCAATTCTGCGGTACTGCCCCAACGGAAGAGGATTATGGCTGACATGCGACTTGCGACCGTGTTGACTCTGATGTCGGATGAGAACCTCACGCTGGCGGCTCAGTGTGGCGTGACCGACATCGTTGGGCGGTATCCCGGTCAGAGCCTCGACGATTTGTTCGAGATGCGCGATCGAGTCGAATCGTTTGGGATGAAGCTGGCGACGGTCGAGGGCTATCTACCGATCGAGAATCTCAAGCTGGGACGCGATGACGGGACTGAGTTGACTCAAATGCGGCGGCTCTTCGACAACATGCGTCAGGTCGGCGTGAAGATCCTCTGCTACAACTTCATGGCGGGGACCGACTGGGTCCGCACGCGACTCGATGTGCGCGATCGCGGTGGCGCGAAGGTGACGGCGTTTAATCTTGCTGAGATCAATCAGGCGCTGTCGCTGAACCAAGGTCGCCCTGTCGCTCCGCGACAGGTGGCACCGAATGCGGGCGTCAGGACCAACTCACCACTGACGCCCAATTCGCCATCGCGCTTCGTCTCGCGGAGCGAGACGGCTACCTTGCAGACGCCGCTCGCAGCAGTCGATGTCATCACAACCGACGAACTCTGGCGGAACCTTGAACACTTCCTGCGTGAGCTGGTTCCCGCTGCCGAGGACGCGGGGGTAACGCTGTGCATGCACCCCGATGATCCGCCGTTGCTGGAGCTGCTCGGGCGCGAGCGGATCATGAATTCGGTCGAGAACTTTGAGCGGCTGGTGCAGCTCGTCCCGAGTCCCTCGAACGCAATC
>JAYTGQ010000147.1:0-17981 GCA_043733345.1 Schlesneria sp. | reverse complement strand
GGTCCGGCGTCGGCTTCCGGCGGCAGGATCTAATTCTTGGCCCAGTACTCGATTTTGCGGTTCGTCAGGCCGTTGTTTTGAGCGTGCGGCGCACGGTCTCTCGACTCACCGATTCCACGATTTCCAGTTCGACCACTTTGCGAGTCAACAGTCGCAGCGACCAGTTGGCATACCCCTTGGGCGGCGATCCCAAGCGAGTGGCAATGAGGCGTGCTTCCTGCTGGCCATCGAGCCGTTTTGCCGTGGGCGGCGACGGTCGCTGGACGCGGTCGAGCGTCTCTCGAAAACCGCGTTCCACCCACCGCTGGCGAATCCCTGCGACGGTTCGCGTCCGACACGAGAACGCCTCGGCAATTTGCCGGTCGGTCCCGTCCGCAGCGGTCTTCAGCAGAATCTGAGCCCGTCGCACTTTCTGGCCGGACCCCTGCCACTTCTTGATCACCCACTGAAGCTCTGCCCGTTCCTCGTCCGTCAATCGAACCACAGACTTCTTGTGCATCGACCACCTCCTTGTGGCCCACGTAGAGTCGTCGAATTCTCAATCATCTCCAACCCGAAGATTTAGCGGTGACGCGGCACTAGTCTTTCGAGGGCAAAACAGGTTTTGAAGTGCCCTCTAGGCAAATCTTTCCCGTCGCCGGATCGCGCAGTCGCTAGGCGTAGCTCGAATTGGCCGTGACGAGGTGGCCCAACCATTTGAGCTTCGCCTCGCCACGCATTTCATCAGTGGGAGTTCACTGCACCAGTGACTGCACATGGGTCCAAATTGTGCCTGGGGCGAAGAACAGGCCGATCGTCACTGCCAAGCAGAGCAATGCCGCCACCAGCGCGGGGACATCGGCCGGGCGGGTGTCTTCGCTCCGATCGACCGGATCGCGGAGATACATCACGCCGATCAGTTTGAGGTAGTACCACGCTCCCAGCGCCGCGTTGACACCCAGCAGACAGGCCAACATGCGACTCGACTCAAACCCCTGTGACCACGCGGCGATGAACAAGTTGAACTTGCCCAGGAACCCGGCCGTCGGTGGCAGACCACTCAGGCTGAACAAGAACACCACCAGCATCAGCGCGAGGGCTGGCTTCGTGCGGCTCAGTCCCGCCAGATCGTCGAGCGACTCGATCCGCTTGTCAGAACGTGCGGCCGCAATCAACACGGCGAACGTGCCGAGGGTCATCGCTCCGTAGACCGGTAGATAGAAGAGCAGTGCCCCGATGCCGCTCACTTGGCCCGCCCCCTGCATCCCGACGACGAGACCGATCAACATATAGCCCGCATGCGAGACCGATGAAAACGCGAGCAGTCGCCGCACATCGGTTTGCATCAACGCCATCAGGTTGCCGACGAACATTGTCGCGGCGGCGAGCCACCACAGCAGTGGCGTGGCAGCGGGAGTCATCATCCAAGCATGGACATCGGCATCGCCTCCCGTGGCCGGGACGATCAACCGCAGCAGGGCGACGAAGCCGACCACTTTGGGAATGAACGACAACATGGCGGCGGCCGAAGTCGGCGCACCTTGAAAGACATCGGGTGCGTAGAAGTGAAACGGAACGGCTGTCAGTCGGAAGCCGAGTCCCGCGATGAGCATCACCGTTGCAACGGCCACCAACGGACTGTGTGGCAACTCACGTCCCGCCGCAAACGCCTGATGAATGGCCATCAAGTTTGTCGTCCCCGTCGCACCGTACAGATAACTCAGGCCAAACAGCACGATGGCCGACGAGAAGATGCTGAGCAGGAAGTATTTGAGAGTCGCCTCTTGGGCCGGAGCGTCTCGTCGAGGGAGCAACAGGAACAGGTACGTTGGGATGCTGACGAGTTCCAACGCCACGAACAGGCCGACGAGATCGTTGGCTGCCGCGACAAAGTTGACTCCCGCCAAGATCGCCAGCAGCGACGCATGGCATTCCGCGGACCGCGCGTCATCGGCCTGATTCCATTGCAGCAGCACGAGGATGAAGCCCGAGGCGAGCGTCAGTCCGCGCACGTACCACGTCAAACCGTCCACGACGAACGGCCCGGTCGATCGCGGCACGAGGCCACTGTGCCACCAGAGCCAACCCGCCACCGCGAGTGCCATCAGCGACAGCCAACCCCACCGATGCCTTAGCCCTGCCGGTGCTTCACCCCGCTCGCTCACTAAAAATGGCGCCGCGAAGAACATCAGGCAGACCGTGGCCAGTAGGACCAGCTCGGGCAAAATCAAATTCACAGCACCATTCAGATGCAGTATGGCTTCGTTCACGGACGGCCCTCCCCCGGCACGACTGGCTGGCTGGCATCTGCCGCCGCAGGCTCGTTCGCTTTGACATTAAGTTGAGGATCGGCGGCTGGTTGAGCTTCACCGGTCTCCACCGTTTTCACAGCAGGCACTCCCGTTGCGCGCGTCTTGCGAGCGGCGTCGGTTGTCTTCGACAGTTTGACCGCTTTGACTTCCCCATACAGCTTCGTCACTGCTTCGACATCGGGCCGGATCAGATCGAGAGCCGGTTGCGGGAACAGGCCGAGGACCACGCACAGCGTCAGCAACGGAGCCAGCGTCAGGACTTCGCGGGCATTCAAGTCCGTGATCGGTTCGTGCGCATCGCCGTGTGAACCATGTCCGTGAGTCGCGTGATGCGGTTCCAGCAACGGGCCGAAGAACGCCTTCTGCAAGACGCCGAGCAGATACCACGCCCCGAGAACCACGCCCGACGCGCCGAGCATCGCATACAGGGCTCCCCCCTCACTCTTGAACATGCCGATCAGCGCCAGCACTTCCCCGACGAAGCCGTTCAAACCCGGCAGGCCAATACTGGCGAACGACGTGAAGACCATTGCCACACCCAACAGTGGCAGCTTACTGGCGAGGCCACCCAGTTCCGAAAGCTGTCGCGTGTGATACCGCTCGTAAAACATGCCCACGATGCAGAACAAGGCCCCCGTCGAGAGTCCGTGATTGATCATCTGCAACACACCGCCGCTGATCCCTTCGGTGTTCAGCGCGAAGATCCCCAACATGCAGAAGCCCAGGTGAGCCACCGAACTGTAGGCCACCAGTTTTTTGATGTCATTCTGCGCCAGAGCACAGAACGACCCGTAGATGATCCCCACGACCGACAGCGCCCCGATCAGCGGCATGCCGACATGTTTGCACGCATCCGGCAGCATCGGCAGGCAGAGGCGCAGGAAGCCGTAGCTGCCCAGCTTCAGCAGTACGCCCGCCAGCATCACTGAGCCGGCCGTCGGGGCCTCGACGTGTGCGAGTGGCAACCAAGTGTGGAACGGGAACAGCGGCACCTTCACCATGAACCCGGCCGCGATCATCAGGAACAGCGTCGCCTGCAACTCGGGTGGCAGCGGATGATCAGCCAGCAGTCGCGAGAGGTCCGGGATGGAGAACGGCGTGGTGAGTGGATGAGCCAACGCGAGGCTGAGTTTGTAGGACTCGGTAACCAACCAAATCAGTCCGAGCAGCGTGATGACGCTCCCCGCCAGCGTGTAAATGAAGAACTTGCCCGCCGCGTACCGTCGCAATGGGCCACCCCAGATGCCGACCATGAAGAAGAGCGGGATCAACGTGAACTCGAAGAAGACATAGAACAGCAGCAGATCGAAGGCACAGAAGACGCCGATTAGCCCGGTCTCCAGAATGAGCAGGCTCGCGTAGAACTCGGCCGAGCGTTCTTGAATCGCCGTCCACGAAACCAACACCGCCGAAATCGTCAGCACCGTCGTCAGCAGAATCATCGCGAGGCTGATGCCGTCGAGACCGAGGTAGAACTCCAGCTTCACGGCGGAGTTGCTGGCTGCCCCACTGCTCACGCTTGGAACGACATCGAGCCAGACTTGACGCACTTCCATGCGAGGTTGAACCGGACCGCGATCACTCGGATGCGTTTCCGGGATCGCGAGAAACTGCGCCGCGACACCGAGCGACACGGCACACGTCGCCAGTGTCGCGATCAGCGCCGTCCAGCGCGCGCGCACGGGCGGAGCCTTCGCGTCCAGCAGCAGCAATAACGCCGCTGCCGCCGCCGGCATGAAGATCATCACCACAAACAAACTGGGCATCTGAAGTCGCCTACTGCTTTCGAATGTCTTTTCGTGTTCCCGACACAGCCTGTTCCTCAGTCTGAAGCGGCCTCATTACTGTTCAACCAATCCCGGACATCGTCCAAGCCTTTGAAATCAAGCAGCGCTTCCCCTAAAGACTGAGACTGTTCCAGTGAGAGTCGTCGAACGGCCGCATCGATCTCAACCGGCAACGATCCGCACTTTCGAGCCAATTGCCGCAAGAGAAGCGTGACGCTTCCTTGCTCGCGTCCCTGCCGTCGGCCTTGTTCCAGCCCTCGTTCCAATCCTTGTTCCCGCCCTTGCTCCAGTCCTTGTTCCAAGCCGCGCGCTTCCGCATCGCGTTCAATCGAGGTGACGTAGGGCATCTGTTGTTCCTTTTCAAACTCGGTCAATTCCGCATTGAATCGCCGCCGCAGGTCGAGCCGCAGGTGCATCATCCAGTCGATCAGTCGAAACAATTCCCGCAAGTCGTCGGCATTGTAGCCCGCCCGATACAGGTTCCGCACGAGTTGCGTCTTCACTCGAAACCGGGCTTCCGGGTCGCCAGCGGTGCGGAGTGCCGCGATCTGCGCCCGAGCCACCTGCACCGGAAGCGACTCATCATCGATCCAATCCGAGTCCAGTCGATCAATCACTTTGCAGATCGGAAAACGAATCCGGCTTTCAAACTCGGCCAACTCAAACACACGTCCAGACGGTCTCCAATTCGGTCGCAAATCTGCCAAGATCACCAACGTCAAAACATCTCGCCGGAACAGCCACTTCAGACCGGCGTTGTACAACTCGACTCGTACCTCAAAGTCTGCCTCATATCCGGTCTGGATTTCGAGATGACAGAAAATCCATTGCTCACGTCCCGACTTCAATCTCACCTTAAACAGCAGATCGACTTCCCGATTCCGTTGCCCGGCCTGCCCGATGATCTGGCCAATCTCTTTATCCAGCCACTCCGGCTCACAGGCCCAGTCAATCAAATTCTCCAGCGCCGGAAAGCACTTCTCCAAGAAGTCACGCAGGTGAAGTCGCAACGCCTCTTTCCACGCGCCGTCATAGTCGCTGTCCTGCCCCTCGACATCCGGCGGTGGATCTGATCGTTCCGTCATGCCATCCACCAACGTCTCGGAATCTGCTTGGAATCGAACGAGCCTTACCCCCGACTTTCACACGATCAGACCGCCAACCTCGGACATCTCACCCTGCCAGCGCCCTCAGCACAGACACCAGACACACCACCAATCCAATTACCATCACCGCCGCATAGTTCTGCACGAAGCCGTTGTGAATTGGCTTGAGGACCGCACCGAACACGCCGGGTACGAAGCCGACGCAATCGACGATGACATCCAGCACCCACTTGTCGAACACTTCCGCGATGCGGGCGAGCAACTTCAGCGGATTGACGATGAACCGCAGATAGAGCCAGTCCAGTTGCAGACCCTCATGTGAAAAATTGTGCAACGGCCCGGAAGCACGCTTCAACCCCCGCGACACGGACGGCGAGACAACATACGCGAAGTACGCCGCGCCGATTCCAAGCAGGGCTAATACGGTACTCACGCCCATCATCAGCAAGTTCGGTTCGTGAGCGTGTGCTTCGGGCAGCCCCGGCGTGTGCGCGATGTAATGACCGTAGAGATGTGTCGGCCCGGCGATCAATCCAACCACCAGCGCGGCGACACCGAGGATCAGCAGTGGAATGGCCATCGCGGGCGGCGCGTCGTGCGGATGAGGACCGGCCTCCTCGGGGAAACGCTCCTCACCCCAAAACGTCATGAAGTACGCGCGGAACGTATAGAACGCCGTCATCAGTGACGTGAGCAGCGCCACGCCGAGAATCATCTTGTAGAAGCCGCCATGCTCGCCGTGCTGACTCGCCGAGAACAGCACTGCCAGAATCTCGTCCTTGCTCCAGAAGCCCGACAGCAGCGGGAAGCCCGCGAGGGCGAGCGATCCCGCGAGGAACGTGATGTGCGTGATCGGCAGCGCCTTCCGCAAGCCGCCGAACCGCCGCATGTCGATCACGTTCCCCATCGAGTGCATCACCGAACCCGCCGACAGAAACAGCACGGCTTTGAAGAAGGCGTGAGTGAACATGTGGAACATTGCAAACGTCACCGCGTGCGTCGCGAGGTTCACATCCGCACCGGCCGCTCCCAGTGACATGAACATGTAGCCGAGTTGGCTGACCGTCGAATACGCCAGGACTCGTTTGAGGTCGTACTGCGTGAGCGCCGTGAGCGCCGCAATCAACGCCGTGGCCGCACCGATCCCCGCGACGAACATCTGCGCCGTCGGAGACAGCACAAAAAACGGAGTACAGCGTGCCACAAGGTACACCCCCGCCGTGACCATCGTCGCCGCGTGAATGAGGGCCGAAACCGGCGTCGGACCTTCCATCGCGTCCGGCAACCAAACGTGCAACGGGAACTGAGCCGACTTGCCCATCGCACCGACGAACAGCAGGAAGCAGATTGTCGTCAGCACCGCCGGGTCTTGAACGAACACCGCTTTGATCAGATCGGGGCTACCGAACAGAGCTTCAAAATCGACTGTTCCAAACGTGGTCCAGATCAGGAACACGCCGAGGAGGAATCCGAAGTCGCCGATGCGGTTGACCACGAACGCCTTCTTGGCCGCCGCCGCCGCACTCGGCTTCTGAAACCAAAAGCCGATCAGCAGATAGCTGCACAAACCGACCGCCTCCCAGAACACGAACATCAACAGGAAGTTGCCGGCCAGCACCAGCATGCACATCGAAAAGACAAACAGCGCGATCGACGCAAAGAACCGCGGATACCCCGGATCGCCGTGCATGTAACCGCTGGCAAACACGACCACCAGCAGACTGACCGAGGTCACCATGACCAGCATCAGCGCCGTCATCGCATCGGCCCGCAGCGTCACCGCCACGTCAAGTTGCCCGACACTGATCCATTGATAGAGCGTCTTAATGATCGCATGAGACGGCGAAACGTCTTCACCATGTTCTCCCGCGTGACCGAATCCGCCCGGCACGACGGTCGTCAACAAATAGACCGCCGCCGCGAGCGACACCGCCAACGCCAGCACCACGGGCCGGTGAGCATACTGCCGACGAACCACATGCCCCACGAGCACGATCCACAAGCACGCCACCAACGGCGCGGCCGGGATCACCCACAGAACGTCATTCGGTTGGAACCAGTCGAACACGGGATCAATCTCTTTCTTCAGTCAGTTTGAATCAGGAGGGAATTCAACCACGGATCACACTGATGGCACGGATAAGGCGACCGGCAGGAAATGATTTACCCGTAGGATGGACGCCTCGTCCGTCCGAGCCTGCCCCGGTGGGCCGGACGGACGAGGCGTCCATCCTACGTTGCGGTATGACAACACTTGCCGTTCGCCTAAGCAGCCGAACCAATCTTTCGTTCACCTGCCTGATCTCCGTCAATTTCGAGCGTTGTCGGCCACGTCTTATCAGTGCCCATCCGTGCAATCTGTGGTCAAAAACTCGTTGCCTTCGTCAGCGCTGCGTCACCGGCGACTTCGGTGCCCGCCCGGCCGGAGTCAGATGCGGGAAGTCGGCATTGGGGTCAATGACCTTCGCGGGAGTTGACTGCGATGGTCCCCCCGACAACACGGGCAGATCGTCCTCACCGAGCTTGCCCCACAGAAACACATCCAGCGACTTGCGGCGTTGGTACAGAGTCAGAATCAGAGACAGCGCCAACCCCGCTTCACACGCGGCGACGGTCAACACGAAGATCGTGAAGACCTGTCCTTGCGGGTTGCCGTGATAGCGACCGAACGCCGTGAGGTTGACTGACACGCCGTGCAACATCAGTTCGGCCGACAGCATGATGAGGATCAGATTGCGACGAGTAAGAAACCCGATCATCCCGAGGACGAACAGAATCGCACCCACAATCAACTGGCTTTCAAGAGCGGTGGAAGTCATAGGTGTCCTTGAGACCTCCTCGGTGCGATGGCAATTGCGCCGATGGTCGCGACAAGTAGCACGGTCCCGGCTAACTCAACGGCATACAAATAATCAGTGAACAGCGACCGGCCAAGCACTCGTAGCGATCCAATCTCTTTCGGGTTGCTCTCTGGAGCCTGACTGAGCAGGTTCGCGGTCACTCCCGTCGGGATCGACGCGAACTGACCGCGTTGTGCTCCTTGACCTGCCTTACCATTGATGCCACCCCACTCTTGGAGTGAGAAGAGCAACGTGGCGAGCAACGCAAACGGCAACAAACTTGCCATCGTCGGTTGAAAAGCCTCGCGATCATAACCGCCCGCGCTGCCTTGTTGAGCCAGCATGATCACGAAGAGAAATGTGACGACGATTGCTCCGGCATAGACGATGATCGTCGCGGCCGCGAGGAACGGAGCCGAGTTCAGCAGGAACAACCCACACACGGCCAGCGTCGTCAATGCGAACCACAGCGCCGCGTAGACCGGGTTGTTGTCAGTGATCATCAATCCTGCACACAGGATCGCCGCACCTCCGAAGGTGTAGAACATCACGTCGCGCACCAGATCGCCTGCCGGAGGTAGCAATGTCGCCTGCAACAACAGCAGGGCTGCCACTCCCACCAACCCGCCAAGGATCCGCCCGCGCGGCTTCTTGCGCGGCAACAGCCACCACACCGCCAACCACCCGAGAGCCAGTGGCAGCAGCAACATTCCATGTTTGTTCGGATCCCAGTTCATTCGTCTTCCACAGTTTGTCCGCGAGACACAGGCTAGCGGGAGTTTTCCACAGTCATCAGTTCCGTCGTTTAACCGCAAGCCAAAGGCGAGCGCGTGTTGTCGATAATGTCACGCTACGACGCGCTCGCCTTTGGCTTGCGGTTAAACGATCAATGTCAGCGAATCAAGCTCTCGCACTAATTTGAAATCACCCCGGACGAAGCCGCCTTCGCCGAACGATCATCGGCCCGCACCGTTGTTGCCGGGCCGAGCGTATGCAGATCCGTGAAGTCGCTGGCGTGGCCCAGCTTGCCCTTGTGAGTCCGGATCGGATCGACGCCCGAATCCTTCGTCTGGTCGAACACGCTCAGCAACTTTTCTTTGTCGAACATCATTTCTTGGCGAGTCAGCCCGACCAAGTCATAGATGTGGGTCAATTCGATCGAATCGACCGGACAGGCTTCCTCGCACATGCCGCAATAGATGCACTTCAACTCGTCGATCACAAAGCTCTTCGGGAACTTGTCGCGATCGGCCCAGTTCGGGTCGTCCTTGGGAGCGTCCTGCGCCACGATCTCGATGCAATGCGCCGGACACGCCGTCGCGCACATCATGCACGCCACGCACTTCACACGGCCTTTGTCATCCCGGTTGAGCCGATGCACGCCGCGATAGTGCGTCGGCAGCTTGGGCTTCTGCTCCGGATACTGTTCGGTCACGGTGCGATTATTCGCGACGTGAGCGCCCGTCGTGAGCAGCCCATCAAAAACCGCCGGGAGATACGTCGCCTCCCAGAAGTTCATCGGAGCCTCTTCGACCCACTCGACATCGTTGGAATTGATAGCCATGAAAACCTCAGCATTTAGCTGTTAGCGATTCGCTTTTGGCAAGAGACGAACCACTACCGCCTCTTCCATTTTGCAATTTGCAATTATCAATCATCACTTTGCAATCTCTTACCACTTTCAATGAGCAGGCGCGTGTCCGTGTCCCGCCGCTTCAACCGGCGCGGCCACTCGGCGCGCGAACGGCTTCGTCGATTGAGTCCCCATCAAACCGGCGGCCAAGAAAATCGCAGCCGATCCCGGCAGCAGCCACCATTCATTCAATTCAAACTGTTTGACGACCATCACCATCACGATGTTGACCATCGCCAGTGGGATCAGGCACAACCACGCGAGGCTCATCAGTTGATCGAAGCGGAACCGAGGGATCGTCCACCGCAGCATCTGAATCACGACGATGAAGACCGACACCTTGGCCAACAGCACCCCGACTTTCACCAGCCACACGCCCGAGTAATTGCTTGACGCTTCTGCGATGAACGGCAGATGCCAGCCGCCGAAGAACAGAATACTTGTTAGGAAGCTGATCGTGATGACGTGCGTGTACTCGGCGAGAAAGAACAAGCCCCACTTCATCGCGCTGTACTCGGTGTGCCAACCGCCGATCAACTCTTGTTCGCATTCGGCCAAGTCGAACGGCAACCGCTGAGCTTCGGCCATCGCCGCGATGAAGAAGATCACGCACGCGAGCGGCTGATACCAGATGTTCCAGCCGTAGATGCCGCGATCCGCCTGGAACATCAGAATCTTTTCGATGCTCATCGTCCCGCAGAGCAACGCTAACCCGACAACGCTCATCCCGAGCGGGATTTCATAACTGACGACTTGGGCGCTCGCCCGCAGGCAACCGAGCGCACTGTACTTATTGTTCGAGGCCCAGCCGCCCAAGATGATCCCGTACACCGCGAGACTGCCAATCGCGAAGATGAACACGACTCCGAGGTCGATCCCCGGCGCGATGATGAACGGGAACTGCCCGTCGCCCGCCGTCAGCCCCTTCGGTACCGGTCCGAACGGCACGACTGCAAACGCAAGGAACGTCGTGAACACAGAAATACCCGGCGCGAGGACAAACAGAATCTTGTTCACATGCCCCGGAATCACGTCTTCTTTCAGGAGCAGCTTCAGCATGTCCGCCACCGGCTGAAGCAAGCCCATCGGCCCAACACGATTCGGCCCGAGCCGGTCCTGCATCCACGCTGACAGCTTTCGCTCCAGCAGGATCAGGTACGAGCAAACGCCCAGCGTCGCGTTGAGGACGATAAAAATCACCAGCCCCGGCATCGCATACGGCCTCGCCGCCTCGGGCAACATGCCGACGATCCAGTTCCACTGGCCGCTCAAAAAGTCATTGATGAACTGCATGTTTCGTTCTGTCTGTTCGATTCAAACTCAAGTCACATCATCGACCGTCAATCGCCACCCCACCGGGCTTGTCCCGGTGGAATCAGGTCTCTGCACTACTTGTAAAATGGACGCCCTCGTCCGTCCTCTTCCACCGAGAAATCGCTCGGACGAGGGCGTCCAAGTTACAAAGTCAGCCAACCGCAACCGCCTCTTCCAACATCACACCCAACTCACCAAGTTCACCGGTACTTAATGCCCCCAACGCCGAAACGGCCCCGCCAATTTCCTTCCGCAACGTCGGGGCATGGAACATCCCCTTCCGCTCAGCCAACTCCATCAAAATGCGACCGTCGGGACGAGCCTCTTCCGGACCTCGTACTCCGCGATGGATGGCCTGAGCCAGCCCGTTGTGGTTCACAAACGTTCCGTCCTTCTCGGCCCAAGCCGCTCCCGGCAGCACGAAGTGCGCTTTAGAAGACGCTGCCGATTCCAAAAGGTCTTGCACGACGAGCAGCTTCAACTTGTCCAGCTTCGCCGCGTCCGAGTCACTGATCCAGCCATCGGGATCGCCACCGAGGACATACAGCGCTTCGATCTCACCGCGCGAGACGCCTTCGAGGATCGACGAGAATTCAATCACCGAACCCTGCACCTGTTGCAGCACCGCCTCAACACCGCGCCGGTTCGGACACTTCTCTGCCCGAATGGTGAACTTCGATTTCGGTTCCGGCTTGCCGTGAACGTCCTTCGGATAAAGATCGTCTTCCCCGACAACCCGCACTGGTCCGATGGCCAGCTTCGCGTTGGGAGACATCTTCTTCGCATACGTCGCTAACAAAAAAGCCTCTTCGACCGTCGCCCACGGTGAGATTACCGCTGCGAATTTGTTCGGAGAACGAATGAGTGAATCTCGAATGGCATTCCGAATCGCAGGGAAGATCGTCTCCCACTCGCGCGAGACGACCTGACCGTTCGCACGCTGCTCGGGTCGCTTGAGTCGCTGCTCACTTTGAACGTACTTCCAGCCGAAGCGGCCTTCGTCGCACATGAAGTGCCCCTGAGCCTGCTCATTCACGCGCGGCTTCAGGCGGTAAAGGACATCCTCATTCTGATTGACCGTGATGCTGCAACCGGTGCTGCATCCGGGGCAGACGCTGTTCTTGGTCTTCAGCCACCAGACGCGCTGCTCGTACAAAAAGTCCTTGCTGCACAGGGCACCGACCGGGCAGAGATCGACCACATTGCCAGCCAGTTTGTTGTTGCACGGGTCTCCGGGGAAGATGTCGATCTCTTCGTGAGTCCCTCGGCTGATGACCTGCAATTCGGCCGTGCCGCTGATCTCGCGCGTGAACCGCACGCAGCGAGTACACATGATGCAGCGGTCGGTGAAGAGCGTGATCTGGTCGCCGATGTAGTCCTTGTCCGGCTTGATGTTCTTCGGCTCTTGCAGACGGCTGTACCCGCGACCGAACTCGTAGCTGTAATCCTGCAACCCGCATTCGCCCGCCTGATCGCATACCGGGCAGTCGAGCGGATGGTTGAGGAGCAGGTATTCCAGCGTCGCCTGCTGCGCCGCCTTGACCTTCTCGCTGTTCGACACGATCACCGTGCCGTCCTTCACGGGAGTCTGGCAGCCGGGAAAGAGTTTCCCCTGCATGGCGATGGTCCCGTCGGGCTTCTTGTCGCCGACTTCGACCAGGCACATGCGGCAACTGGCCACCACGGACAACTCCGGATGCCAGCAATAGCTCGGAATCTCGACCCCCGCCCGCTGAGCCGCCTGAATGCAGTTCAGCTTCTCGGAAGGACCGATCTCGACCGGCTTGTCGTTGACGATGACTGTGGGCATGGGAATCTTCGTACCGAATAATGGTGAATCCACATCCATGTGAATCACAGGAAAGCTAATTACTGAGACGCTGCTTGAACACAGCCGCGATCCGTGGAGTGTTACCGTTTGGCGAACTGGTGTTGAAAACGGAAACCAGCTCCCATCCTGCCATACCGAGGCTATTCAGGAGCTGAGTAAACTCGACGCCATATTCGACCTCTTGGATAATCCCACCTTCGACATTGAACTGCTGAGTGTGATATTCCCACTGCGGTTGCTGATTCATGCCTATCCCCCAATGGTTTGTAACACAGCGCAAATCGCATTCTTCTAAACTACTTTGAGAACACAAATCCTTCTCAATGAGCCGCCATCAACGCATCGGCCGGCTTGACCGTCTTGCGGCCGGTGTTGATGTACTCTTCAAACTCGGGACGGAATTTCTTGATTGCGTTCTTGATCGGCCAGGCCGCTCCGTCCGACAGGCCGCAGATCGTCGTGCCGGGGATGATCCCCATCGAGCCGGCCACTTCGGTCAGTAGGTCGAGGTCGCGAAGCTGGCCCTCGCCCATGCGGATGCGGGCGAGAATCTTGTGCATCCAGGCGGTCCCTTCGCGGCACGGCGTGCATTGCCCGCAGGACTCGTGCGAGAAGAAGCGGGCACAGTTGAAGAGGACATCCACCATGCTGGTCTCGTCGTCAATGACCGTGATCGCCGCCGTACCCAGTCCGAGGCAGCCGACCTTGCCCGGCCCGTTGAAGTCGAGCGGCGTGTCGAGTTCGCTGGCGGAGAGGAAGCCCATACTAATGCCGCCGGGGACGACGGCCTTCGCCTGGCGACCCTTCCAGACACCGCCGCCATGTTCGTCAATGAGTGCCCGCGCCGTGATGCCCATCGGCAGTTCAACGCAGCCCGGTTTGTTGACGTGCCCGCTGATGCAATACAGCTTGGGGCCGTAGCTGCCGGCATCGCGGGGATTGTTCGGATCGGGCGGGACGCCCATGCTCTTGAACCACTCGGCACCCCGGTCGAGGATCTGCTTCACGCACGCCATCGTCTCAATGTTGTTGACGATCGTCGGCTTGCGGAACAGTCCCTCAATGGCCGGAAACGGCGGCTTGATGCGCGGCCAAGCCCGCTTCCCTTCGAGGCTCTCGATCAGCCCGGTCTCTTCGCCGCAGATGTACGCCGCCGCACCGCGATGCAGGACGACATCGAGATCGAAGCCCGATCCGAAAATGTTCTTGCCGAAAATCCCGGCTGCATAGCACTCGTCGATCGCCTTTTGCAGCACGCGATAGCTGCGGCCGTACTCGTACCGCAGATAGAGGTACGCGGTTTTCGACTTGATCGCGTAACAACTGATCGCCATCCCTTCGAGGACTTGATGCGGATCGTCCTCCATCAGGATGCGGTTGTTGAACGTCGCCGGTTCGGACTCATCGGCATTGATGGCGAGATAGATCGGCCCCGGATGATCCTTCGGCAGGAAGGTCCACTTGAGACCCGTCGGAAACCCCGCGCCGCCGCGACCGCGCAGGCCCGAGTCCTTCACGAGCGTGACAACATCGACGGGAGCCATCCCGAGGGCCTTCTTGAAGCCCTGATAGCCACCATCCCGGCGATAGGTTTCGAGCGACTGGCTGTCCGGCTTTCCGACGCGAGCCAATAGTGTGGGTTCAAAGCTCATTGTGTTGACTATTCATTCCTGGCAATGGCAGGGAGCGTCGCTTGTGCGTCCGTCGGTTCTACGTCTTCAATCTCTGCCGCTGGTATCCAAACCACCTTGCCATCCCGCCACTCGACGACCGGCAGGCCCATTCGCTTGTGCCAACGGCGGGCATCGCGAACGCCCTCCACCAAGGCGGCATGAATCTGTTCGGTGTTGTTATAGATCGCGTCCCGCTCGGAGTCGGAGCCACGAGATTCATTTCGTTCGATGGGTTGGATCATGTTTCACGTCCTCGAGAAACTTGCTGCCAATCATCCAGCGATGACACGACCATTTGAAGATCGCGACCACCGTTGGCAATTTCCGGAATCCCTTTCTCCGAACTCTTGAACACAAACCAACGTTCAGCCAGCGGCATGTAGATCTCAAACAAGTTCGCCAACCCGCGTTCGTACCGTCGCCGAATCGTCTCTTCAAGCACCGAATGGCCTCCGGACCTTGCCCGTTCTGCGACGCGGTTCACCGCCATTTCTGCACTCGGCAACCAGAAATAAAACAACCGCAACTGGTAACCGCGTTCCTCTATGATTCGCTTCAACCACGGAGCGAATGACCGGCTGGCCAGTGTCGTCTCAAAAGCAAAATCCTTTCCGTCCTCTGCCAGTTCGCGGAGTCTTGTCAGCATGATCCGCCCCGCCGCCATCGACGCGCCTTCCGGGTGAAAGGCCGATAGCCCGCGAGCAATCACATCCGCGTTCACAAACTCAGTTACGTGTAATGTTCCCTGCAACAGTCTCGCCGCCGCCGTTGACTTGCCCGCTCCGTTTGGACCGGCGAGGACAATTACATTCGGCATGGTGACACCGCCGATTCCAATTCTTCACTCATTGTCATTGTTAGGTTGAATCTTGTCGGCTGGTGCTTTCGTTGTTTCGTCGTTGTATGGCAAAACAGGATCCGTGAGCGCTCGCTGATGTCTTCCAATCTCTTCGATCAACACTTCAAGACTTTCCGCTCGGGGGTAAACCGGCGTTTCCGTCATTCCCGATATTGAATCGTCATCTCCATAAAACACTTCGTGAACCGCGAACTCACCATCATGCTCGACAACTCGGTAGTTCCAATGCATCACAGACTCTTCAACAACTCATCCGCCTTCTCGGGCGTGATGTTCATGTGGGCTTCGTCATCGACGAGGACGCAGGGAGCACCCTCGCAGGCTCCCAGGCACTCGGCGTATTCCATCGTGATCTTGCCGTCGGCCGAGGTCTGGCCGGGGTGGACGTGGAGCTTCTCGCACATGTGCTGGAGGAGTTCCTCGCCGCCGCGAAGCATGCAACTGATGCTGCGGCAAACCCAGACGCGGTGCTTGCCGAGTTGATGCTGCTCGTCCTTGAAGAACTCATAAAATGACATCGTGTCGTGAACTTCCGACGGATGCAGTTCGAGCAGTTCGGCGATCTCACGCACGGCCTGGATCGAGACGTGCCGCTGCGCGTCCTGCACGAGATGCAGAGCTGGCAGCACGACCGCGCGCTTGTTCGGATATTTCGGAAACTGCGCCCGAATCTCGTTCCGCAGTTCCTCGCTCAACACAGCCATCGAACTTCTCGCTTAGTAGGGTGGGCATTGCCCACCATCTTCGTAAATCGCTGTTTGTTGGTGGGCAATGCCCACCCTACAAGGCTCAAAACTTGAAAAGACTTTTTAACCACGAATCGAACGAATCAAAGTCAAAGGCAGAAATTTAGATAATGACCAAGTTCGGTTCGGTACACACAAAGCTTTGGGCAGTGCAGCATAATCAAAAAGTTTCATTTCTACCGACGGTTTTGCAAATCCTTACTTCCAATATCCGTTCCGTAGATGTCGATTTCCTCCTGCGTCACGATTCCATCGTGATTCGTGTCAGCGTCGTCAAAGTTGCGCAAGAGGTGGTCAACATTTCGATGCGGCTTTTGTTTGCCAAAGCGTTCCATTTCTTCACGAGTCAACTTGCCGTCTATGTCATGATCGGCCGCATCCCACGCCGACCATGCTCTGCCGGGAGTCCGATTCGCTCTGTAAAGCGGATACGAAGACCGTGCAACATAGACAAAACCACAAACCCCAATAAGTAGCACACCCACGATCAGTACCAGCCATCTCCATTGTGTCAGTCTGGCAATTGGCGGGCTCTCAACTTTTTCACTCACTCGGTGTTTCCCCCCGACGAACAAACTCATTCACACGAATCTCAACTGACCGCAACGCACTTCATTCGAATGTCTTCTGCATTTCATTCGTGCTATTCGCGTGTTTCGCGCTTCAAACTCTTCTCTTACCGATCCAGTTCCGCTGCGATGATGTTCAGGCTGCCGAGGACCGCCACCACGTCGCTCAGTTGGTGGTTCTTGATGATTTGCGGGAAGACTGCGAAGTGGACGTAGCTCGGCGGGCGAGTCCTCGCTCGGTACGAGCGCGGGCTGCCGTCGCCCACGATGTAGTAGCCAAGCTCGCCATTCGGCGATTCGGTCGCCGCATAAATCTCTTCCTTCGGAGTGGGGAAGCCGCGGTTGGGCATCATCACTTCGAAGTGCTGAATCAAACCCTCGATGCTGCGGTAAACGGAGGGCTTGGCGGGGATGACCGCCTTGCCGCCGGCATCGACGTTGACCGGGCCTTCCGGAATGTTCTCGATGCACTGCTCGATGATCTTCACGCTCTCGACCATCTCCTGCATCCGGACGAGATAGCGGGCGTAGCAGTCGCCACCTTTGGACGCGATGACCTTGAAGTCGAGATCGGGATACGCGAGATACGGCTCGTCTTTGCGCAGGTCTCTCAGCACGCCACTTGCCCGGGCCAGTGGACCGGTCACGCCCCAGTTGATGCAGTCCTCGGCACTGAGGTAGCCGATTCCCTGCACTCGCTCGATGAAGATGCGGTTGCGGGTGAGCAGTCGGTGAACCTCGGCATGCACCGCGGCGAAACCCTTGATGAAGCTGCGAACCTTGTCGATCCAGGCGTTGTTCACGTCGAAGGCCACGCCGCCGACACGGGTGTAGCTGGTGTGAAACCGCTGGCCGGAGGCGGTCTCAACGATGTCGTAGATCAGCTCGCGCTGCTGGAAGAAGTAGAGGAACGCCGTGAAGCCGCCGAGGTCCAGCGCGCAGGTGCCGGTGTTGAGCAGATGGTCCTGGATGCGCATCAGCTCGGCGAGGATCGTCCGCAGGTACTTGCAGCGCGGAGTCAGTTCGATGCCGAGCAGTTTTTCAACCGCATGATGCCACGAGATCTCGTTGTGCAGCGGCGAGATGTAGTTCATGCGATCGACAATGGTGACGTACTGATTGAAGTCGAGATGCTCACCGAGCTTCTCGAACCCCGAATGCAGATAGCCGATGTGCGGCACCGCGTTGACGACCTTCTCGCCGTCGAGCGTGAGGATCAATCGCAGCGTCGTGTGCGTGGCGGGATGCTGCGGCCCAAAGTTGAGCGTCCAGAGGTACTCCTGCTCGGGAGCATCCAGTTCGGCGAGGTCGGAAACTTCAAACGGCATTGGT
>JAYTGQ010000146.1:0-2580 GCA_043733345.1 Schlesneria sp. | reverse complement strand
GTCTGTCGAGGCTGTCGTCGTCTTCTTGTACGTGATGATTCCCGCATTGTTCTCGCTGCCGAACACCTCGTCCATCAACGAGCGCACGAGATGCACGTTCTCGTCGCCGATCTGGACGAAGATGCTGCCGCTCTCGGTGAGCAGGTCGCGGGCGGCGACGAGGCGGTCGCGGATGACTGTCAGGTAACTGTGGATGCCGCGTTCCCAGGTGTCGCGGAACGCCTGGATCTGCTCCGGCTGGCGGGTCAGGTCTTCGGCCTTCGCGTCCTTCACGTCGCGCTTCCGCGTGCTCACCTGCCAGTTGCTGCCGAACTTGATGCCATACGGCGGGTCGAAGTACACGCACTGCACCTTGCCGCGCAACCGCTCCTTCTCCGCGAGGCTCGCCATCACGAGCAGGCTGTCGCCGAGGATCAGCCGGTTCGTCCAGTGCTGGTCGTGCTGGTAGAACTCCAGCCGCTTGGAGAAGTCGTCCAGGCCGTTGAAGTCGGAGAACAGGTCGGCCGCGTACCGGGGGGCTGCCGCCGCCCCGCTCAGAGGTCTCATCACGGACCGCGCGAGGTATCGCACCCGATCGGCACGCGTTGGCGGTCGCGTTGTGTTGGAGTCTCATCGCGGTCACTTCGTGGTGTCCGGCATGGGGACAGGAACGGTCTCCTCGACCCGCTGCCTCCGGTCCACGCACTCGCCTCGCGCCGATACCGCTGGAATCGGGGATGGCTCCCGTGCCGGTACAGCCTTGGGGGACGGTCTCGCCACAGCCAATCGGAGCGGGACCGGTGGTCTTGGCACCGCCCGGTTACATCGCGCCCTCGCCCGATTCTTTCGGCCCGCCGGGTTTTGGTCCGTCACCTTTCTTGCCGACGCATGGAGCCATTCCATCACCGCAATCGCTTCCTCAATTTGTCAGCCCGTACACTGTTGTGCCTGCGGTGGGAATGAGTTCCACGACCGAAGTGCGGCGTGTTCCTGTCGAGCAATCCGTGGCTCAGGTGCCTCGTCCCGCGAACCTGCGAATTTCTGTGAGTGAAGAATTTCTCAATCGTTTCGTCGCCCGCGATGACGTTCAACCGGGACCGGTGCGAGACAATGTGCTCGGTGCGGACGTGACGGGACGACAGACGACGACCTCGCGGTTGCTGCTCGATCTTCGGCCGTCCCGCGATAAAGCGAGTGCCGCGTTCGTTCTGACGGGCGACGTTCAGATGCAGGTCACGGGGACGACCCCGCAGGCGATGGTGGACACCACCGGGCAGCAGCATTTTGTCGCGGTGAAGGACGTGTTTTTCGACGGACGGCTCCTCTCGACCAAGCATGCGACGGTGTATGTTCGCGCCCGCAATCAGACGGTCGGCGCGATGACTCCGCTCAGCGGCTCTGTCTTCGGCGGACTGGCCGAACGGATCGCTTATCGCGCTGCCGAGCGAATGCGACCCGAGGCGGAAGCGATCGCACGCGACCGTCTGGCGGAAAAGGTCTATCCCGCGTTCGACGGTGAGATCGACAAGCAGCTTTCGACGGCCAACAGCTCGCTCGAACGGCAACTTCGCAAGCGTCTGGAACTCGCTCAACTCGCACCGTCGTCGCAGTTCGTTTCGACCACCGACAACCGCTTGGAATATGGAGCGGTTATCGGCGGGAAGTCGGCAACCGCAGCGGCCCGTGTCCCCCAAGTG
The DNA here is from genome assembly GCA_043733345.1 of Schlesneria sp. Lineage (GTDB taxonomy): Bacteria > Planctomycetota > Planctomycetia > Planctomycetales > Planctomycetaceae > Schlesneria. The sequence continues at coordinate 904 of JAYTGQ010000146.1, read as the reverse complement.
ACCGCCGACGACGATTTGTCCAAAGCCGACGGCGCGTTGAGGCTCATGCTGCACGAGAGCCTGCTGAACGAACTGATCGAGCGAACCGAGTTGCGTGGCTTCCACACGACAGACAAAGAACTCAAGCAACGAGTCGCCGAGTTGCTCGGCAGTTTGTCGGGCGTCAAGGTCTCGATACCCGCAGAGAAGCCTGCAACCGCACCGTTCGGATTGCCTTTGCCGGGGATGAGCATCGTCACCCACATCGAGTTCAACGAGGTCGATCCGCTGACCGTGCGTCTCGATCAAGATCGGCTGACGGTCACGATCAAGGCGGCATTCAAACCGGCCGGACAAAAACTGTTCCCGCCGATGACGGTCACGATCGAGTACCGAGCGGTCGTCGAAGGGAATGTGATACGGCTCATCGCAGGCAAGCCCCGCGCGCAGGTTCAGGGACAAGAGGACTTGTCGCGCGAGCCGACTGTCGCCGAGTTGGCGATCCAGAACTCATTAACCACTGCGCTGCCAACACTCGAAGTCGATCAAGCTCTGGCCGCCGCTTACTGGCCGCATCACAGCCCGGTCCCGCGCGTGACATCCTTCAACGCCCGCGATGGTTGGATGGCCGTGGCAATCGACTGATGGTGGTCACTCAACGCTGTGAGGCTTCTCGAAGTCCGGCTTTTCCGAAAGCCGGACTTCACTTTGCAGTGCGTCCCCGCAGCAGGAAGTCCGACTAACAAAGCGATACCTCGCGCGGTCAGTAGTGGTCGAACAACTTTGTCTTAAGGGCTTCACTTTCGACAACGGTTTGCCCTCGCTTGCGCGTCGGGCTAGTTGTTGAACAACCACGCAATCTTAAGTTGTTCGACCACTACTGACCGCGCGAGGTATCGCTTTGTTAGTCGGACTTCCTGCTGCG
>JAYTGQ010000145.1:0-2581 GCA_043733345.1 Schlesneria sp. | reverse complement strand
ACCCGTTCGACTCCACCTCGTCGCCCCATCGCATCCCGCACCGGCATCTCCCGGCGCTCCGTGCTCGCCGCTGCGCCGGCCCTGTTCGGCGGTCGACGCGCGGGGCGTTGCCCACGCGGTTAAACGAGTGAAGGTGGTTTGTGTCGTGGTCCTCAGTCCCATTGGGACTGAACGGCAATAACTCTGGTGCCCGAGTGCGAAGCCATCAGTCAACGTAAACAAATTCATTCAGGCACAGCAGCACTTGGCAGAACTCGGTCAGCGCTTGATCGGTGTTGGTGGCGGGATCGGTTCCGGCGAGGGTGCGTTGGGATTCGACGAAAGCCAGCATTTGAGATCGCTCGTCGGCGGAGGGGACTCGCCCGAAGGTAATGCGGTAGGCGTGATCGACTGACGCAGCGAGCGGTGTCTCCTTAGTCGGGCGGATGCTTTGCGAGAGTTTTTCGGCTTGTTGCCTGACGAACGGCGAGTTCATCAGCGCGAGCGACTGCGTGGGGACCGTCGTGCTGATTCGTTCGCCGACGCTTTGAGTCGGCTCGGGGGCGTCGAACATGGTCATCAGCGGAATCAGCTCGCTTCGCTTCACGCGCAGGTAGACGCTGCGGCGCGGCGTGTTGTCGAGGATGCTGGGGCCGAACATGTTTTTGTCGAGGTTCCCGCCGACGGCCAGCAGCGCGTCGCGAATGATTTCGGCGTCGAGGCGTCTCGGTTGGTAATGCCACAGGTATTTGTTGGCCGGATCAATCGCGAGGTTCTCGGGGTTCACTTCGTGCGACTGTTGGTAGGCGGCACTCAGCATGATTTGCTTGTGGAGTGGCTTGAGTTTCCAGCCGCCGCCGACAAGCTGCGTGGCGAGCCATTCGAGTAACTCGGGATGCGTCGGCTTGTCGCCTTGCGCACCAAAGTCGTTCGGCGTGCCGACGATCCCCTCACCGAAGTGATGCTGCCAGAGGCGGTTCACCATGACTCGCGCCAGTAGCGGCCCTGCCCCGCGATCGACGTTCGTGATCCACTCGGCCAGCGCGATGCGCGGGTCGGTCGGCGCGGCTGACTGAGATGGAACTTTGGAAGCAGAAGCAGAAGACCCCTCACCCCCGGCCCCTCTCCCCGCAAGGCCGGGGCGAGGGGAGTTGGAATCCGGCTCGCCTCGCAGCAGGACTTGCAGGAAACCCGGTTCCGCCTTGCCGAGCTTGTTGTCCACTTCGCCGCGTCGCAGCAGGAAAACATCCTGCCCGCCGACGACGGTCGTGTAGACCTCGGTCAGCGGCGGACGAGGCTCGGCCAACGTGTGATCGCGGACGGTTTGAGTCACCTTCGCGGTCTCGGCATCGAACGGACTGAACCAGCGCGTCATCGCTTCGCGCTGCGCGTCGGGGAGTTTGTTTCCATTCGCGGCCAGGATCGCGCGCATCTCTCCGACGTGTTGCGGCACGAAGTCACCGGCCCAGGTCGCGGGGTTCGGTTCCGTACTCAGCGAGAACCGCATCCGGCCGATCCCGAGGTCGCGAAACTTCAGCTCGAACGTCAGTTCGGTTCCGCTGGCAAATCCGGCGAGCGGGGCTTCCAACTCGAAGACGGCCGCGTTGTCTTTCTTCGCTTCGGTTCGCACGACCCACGCCGTGTCGAGCTTGCCATCGACGGCGTTCGCCAGCGGCTGGTCCTTGTCGGACGAACCTTCAAACACCGCCTTGAGCTTCAGTTCTACAGCCACTTCCGTCGCGTTGCCGTCGAGCGGGCGGGCGGTCACCTTCAACTCGGCCAATTGAAAACTGCCGTCTCCGCTCAGGCCCGGCCCGCGCTGCGGAAGCGACTTGTCAGCGAAGATGTCGAGTCGCAGCGACGTGATGTTCTTCTGATGCGTGTTGAGCGTGATCGTGTATTGCTCTTCGTTGCGTGTCACGCGGCGTTGGCCTCGTCGCGGCACGTTGATCCCCGGATTGAGCAACCCGTCGTGTGCCACGATTCCACCCGGCAGCCACTTCAAATAGGAACGCTCGGCATCGACGGCGACCGGCTCCATGATCTGCCAGCGCGACGCATCGGGCTGCTTGGCGAGTTCGGTTGCTTGCCACGTCTCGAAGCGTTTCGGAAGTTGCTCGGCCGCGAATGTCTTGAGCGCCGTGACCAAGGGTTCGTGAGCCAGCCGGTGCCGTTCGATCGCCTGCTGTGTCGCAGCCGGATCGGGGTCGATCATGCGAGTTCCATGCGAAGTCCGCGCGAACGACGAGGCCAGCGCGTAGTAATCCACCTGAGGGAGCGGGTCGTATTTGTGATCGTGACAGCGGACACAGCCGAGCGTTAAACCGAGCATCGAGCCACCGACCGTCATCAGCATGTCGTCGAGTTGGTCGTAGCGAATCCCCTCAACCGTTTTGGCCGTGATCTGTCCCGGATACGGCCCCGCGACGAGGAAGCCGCTCGCCGATGCCGCGTGATAGTCGTCGGGTTGCAGCTTGTCGCCAGCGAGTTGCATCCGCACGAACTGGTCATACGGTAGGTCGTTGTTCAACGCCCGAATGACCCAGTCGCGGTAGTGGTACGCGCCGGGACGGAAGCCGTCGAACTCGTAGCCACCGCTCTC
>JAYTGQ010000144.1:0-2587 GCA_043733345.1 Schlesneria sp. | reverse complement strand
GCCCAAGAACCGGGGGGCTGACGCCGCCCCGCTCAGATGTCTCATCACTGACCGCGCAAGGCATTGGAAGCAAAACGCCGTCAGACGGGAGTCCGATGGAAATGGACATGCTTCCAGCCGGAAGCCTGCTGTTCCCACACGCGGGTTTCCATCGCGCACGTCGAGACCGGTGCGCCACCACCGTCGAGCTTCTGCACGACTCGGACATAGGTCACGACGGCGGCTGTTCCCATCACGCGCACGTGCGGCGAGGCGATGGTCGATTGCTTGGCGGGCTTCGTCGGAGTTCCTGGCAAGTCGAAGTAGAACTGGTGGAACGGCAGTCCCCCGACCAGATGGCCCAAGGCTTCCGGCTCAAAGCAGGTGATCGAGTCATCGCACAGCGCGACGTAGCTCTTCCAATCGCCAGCATCAATGGCGGTCAACAACTGGCGGCTGAGTTTGAGCAGTTCCTGTTCGGCAGCAGACATCGTCGAAGATCCTTGATAAGGGATGTGCCGCACTGGGCGGTGTGACAGAGATCGGCTCCAACAGCCGATCGAAACGAGGCGGGAGGATAATCGCGGATCAAAGGGAAGTCAGGGGACGAAGGCAGAAAAGGCGTTGGCTGGAATGAAGTACTAACCCGACGCGCAAGCGAGGGCTTCGCGTGGAATTTCACGCGAAGCCCTCGCTTGCGCGTCGGGCTAGTTGCAAAACACGTTGTTCCGAGCCTGACTCCGACTGGTGTCCTTCCTCACGGCAACCCATTCAACTTCCTGATGACCCATTCGGTGGTGAGCAACGCGAACAACACGACCAGCCACGGCCAGCGGTCCCACAGGGGAGACTCTTCGTAGCGTGAGGTTGTCGCTTCATACGTCTTGAATTGTTTGGGCAACTCGTGCAGTTCGTCGGGCAGAAATACTCGGCCACCGCTGGTATCGGCGATCTGTGTGAGGAGGTCGCGGTTGGCGGAGAGGTCGCTCAGCTCGAGGCTCGGACGGTCGTGAACGTAGAGTGTCGCTTCGACCGGCTTCACGCCGAGGTCCGCGTTCTCGGTGGTGAGCGCCACACGGTATTCACCCGCTGGCAGTGAAACGGCCTTGCCCTCGAACTGCAACGGCCGGTCGGTGGCCGGCGTGAGGTCGATCGTGGTGAACGGTTTGTCGTGCTTGTCTCCCACGTGGAACAGTTCCGCCTTTGCCTTGAGCTTCGGAAACTTCTGCAGGAACGGGGCCATCCACTTGGCTCGGAAGAGCGCGTCCTGACCGAGTTCCACATCGGTTTTGTCGGGACCAAACCGGACGAACTCGTTCCCCGATGTCACTTTGTTGGCAGCGGCCCACCGTGCAAACTGTGCCCAGAAACGATGGTGATATTCGTCGCCGACGCGATGCCGCCAACGCCACGTTCCGTCGAACCCGAGCCACACGACTTGGCCCGCACCGAGATGCTGATGCACGATCACCGGCTGTCTCCGTTCGAGTCCCAACGGTGCGGCAAGTTCCGGTGGAAGGAGGGCCGTCGTCCAAACCGTTGCGGCGGGTTTGGGCTGCCCCAAAAGCAACGCCATCTGACCGGGCAGTCCCGCCCAGATGGTCTGGTTTTGAATCGCATCGCCCGCGAACTGCAACATCGCTTGTTGCTCGCCCTCGCCAGTCAATTGCAGCGGGAGACCTCGTAAGTGCGGAGCCGTCTCTCCCGCGCGGTCGGTCACGATGAGTGGCTTCACGTTCGTCACCGGCAGCAATTGGTCGAGTACCGGCGTGCGATAGGCCAGCGGCAACCAACGCTTGCCACTGGACAGAATCAGCGTGCCGCCGTCAGTCACGAAGTCGCGCAGCCGTTCCCACATTACGTCGTCCATTCGATCCGGCGGGATGTCTCCGAGGATGATGAGGTCGAGGTTTGCGAAGGGCGACGCCGCAGGTTCTCCCGGCGCGGCAGCATCACCGGCAGGCAACGCGGCGGGGTCGAGGATCTGTTCGAGGCGGCGTGGAAAGAATGTGTCGGGCAGCACGCCGAGATACGGTTGTTGAAAGAGGATCCGCTTGAGATCAACTCGTTCGTCGCGCGCGAGTGCCGCGTCGAGGTAACGGAACTCCCAACGCGCGTCTCCCTCAATGACCAACACCTTCGCGCGATCATCCACGACAGCGAAGGCGAACGAACGGGTGTTGTTGTCGTCGCGAGTCTCCCCTTCCAAGACCGGGGTTTGCAACACATACGACTTGCGACCGATGTCGATCGCATCGAGTTCGAACTCCACGTTGACGCTCGGCCCCGTCACTGCGACCGTACGGGTGAGCGGTGCGGCGTCGGGGACATCCTCGCGAATCAACTCGACCACGAGCGTCTTCCCTTCGAAGCCGACGGTGTTCAGCACGGCCTTCAATTGCGGGTGGTCTCCCTTGTAAACGACCTGGGGATATTCGAGCGATGCGATTGAGAGGTCTTTCGGACGGAAGGTCGAGCCGAGCAGAATTGGGAAGATCGGTGTCTCGACGGCCTTCAATGCGGCGGCGAGTGGCGTGAGATTCTTTCCCGAATGATCGCGTCCGTCGGTGAACAGGATCAGCCCGCGCACGTCTCCGCCCCCCGCTCC
>JAYTGQ010000143.1:0-2588 GCA_043733345.1 Schlesneria sp. | reverse complement strand
GCTGGACGCACTCTCGGGGAATACGACGCCCGACGTTCAGTCCCTTATTGATGCAGTCAATTTGCTCCCCGCGAACCAACAGCGTCGCGCATTGGATTCCCTCAGCGGTGAGACCTACGGGACGCTCTCGTCGATCAGTCTCAAAATGGGAGACCGATCCCTGCGAACCATCAGCAACCGGCTGATCAACAACGGATCGTTCCTCGCGGGTGGCGACAGCATGTTGTTGGGACAAGCCGCTCCGGTATTTGAGTCCGATCACGGCGATCAAGTGCTGCGCAGTCAGTCGCCCGTTTACGGAGCGTCCGGTTGGACACAGGGTTTTGGTGGCAGCGGCAATTGGAGCGGCAATGGCAATGCGGCGGGGGCCAACTATCGACTGAGCGGCTTCGCCTACGGAGCCGATCTGGCGGGTGATGATTCGGGTGTGTTTGGCCTGACGGGCGGACACGGCTACTCGTCATTCCAGACCGACCGGAAAGACAACGGCACCGCGACTTCGCATCAGGTCGGACTCTATCTGCTGAAAAAGTTTGAATCGTTCTATGGCCTGAGCGTCTTCAACTACAGCCGCAATCACTACGACGTGACGCGGCTCATTACGATCGGTCCGCTCCAACAGTTGGCGTCGAGCAGTTCCAGCGGCAACCAGTTCGGCAGCTACAGTGAAGCGGGGATGAATCTCGACACGATGTTCGTTCGCTTTCAGCCGTTCGTCGGTTTGCAACACATGTCCGTCGCCAATGGCAGCGTGTTTGAAAGCCCGGCGGGCGGTGCGGGATTGAATGTGCGGAGCCATACGGCCAACACACTGCAAACGCATCTCGGTGCGCGCGCCGTCTTGGAACCGGTGGTCAGCAGCAGCGGGATTGAAGTGCGACCTTATTTCAGTGGACGTTGGGTGGCCGATCTGCTCGGAAACAATCACTCGACTACGGCCTCGTTCGCGGGCGATCCGGCGGGAGCGTCATGGGTCGTGACGGGGAATCAGTCCGGTCGCCACATGGGTCAGGTCGGCCCGGGGGTGAACGTGAAAGTGGCCGAGGGCATCTCGCTGTTCGGCAACTACGACTACCAGTTTGGCGATCGCTTCCATTCTCACTCGGGTAGCGGCGGCGTGCTGTTCGAGTTCTGATCGAGATGACCGTTGGACGGCTTCAGGCAACCTCGGCAAAATAACGTACTCGCCCATTGAAGCCTGACGCGCAAGCGAAATTCCTCTTCGCTTGCGCGTCAGGCTTCAAGGGGTAAATCAGTTGCAGAGTGTTGCCATCACAAAGGGCGGCAACACTTGCCTGTTTGACAGGCGGATGCGAGGCTGGCTTGGGGGAGACCTCATCCCAGCCTCTTTTCCATTCCATTCCAGCGGATGCCCTGCCGTGGATCGCCCCGAGTTTCGTCTCATTGATTGGATTCGCAGTCGCGTTCGCGATCGCGATCCGGTTGCACTGGGGATTGGTGACGATGCGGCCGTGCTGCGAGCCGCTGCCGGTGGCGAGATGTTGATTGCCACCGACATGCTGATGGAGGGCGTTCACTTCACGTTCCCGCCCGCGTCGCCGCAACAGGCCGGACGCAAGGCCTTGGCCGTCAACTTGAGTGACATTGCCGCGATGGGTGGTCGTGCCACGGCGGCGTTTGTCTCGGTGGCATTGCCAGTGGATCGCGGGATGGAGTTCGCTCGGGATGTTCATGCCGGGTTGCTCGAATTGGCCGATCAATACGAGATCGTCGTGGCAGGGGGAGACACGAACAGTTGGCGCGGCCCGCTGGTCATCAATGTTGCGGTCGTTGGTGAACCGCTGGTGGGTTCACGTCCGATCCTGCGGAGCGGAGCCAAGCCGGGAGATGGGCTGTTCGTCACCGGTTCGCTGGGGGGCAGTCTCTCGGGAAGGCATCTCACATTCGAGCCGCGACTGCGCGAGGTGAAGCTGCTGTGCAACATGGTCGATGTTCACGCGATGCTTGACATCAGCGATGGTCTCGCCGCCGACCTGCATCACCTGCTGAATCAGAGTCACGTTGGAGCGGTCCTCGTGGCAGATCACATTCCTGTCAGCGCGGCCGCACTCGAACAAGCAACGACCGAGCGGTCGGCATTGGCCCGCGCTCTCAGTGACGGCGAAGATTTTGAACTGCTGTTCTCAGTTTCGCCCGACGACGGCCGTCGTTTGGTGTCACTCTGGAACGACGCGACAGCCGTCACGCACATCGGCCACATCACCGCCGATTCGGGCTGCTGGCTGATCGATCACGCCGGGCACCGCGAACCGCTTCCGCCGCTTGGCTGGACGCATGTGATCTAAGGAACCGGGGCCGCAATCACTTCCCGGTTTGACGCAGTGATTCTGTGAGCGGCAAGGCGCTAGCCGCCGGTAGTTCCAACTCACCGGCGGCTAGCAGCCTGTTGAAAAAGGGAATAGAAGCCTGAAGCGCGAGCGAAGGATGTCGTAAATGCGGACGAATTACCTGAAACATTGTGCCTCCACAGCCATCCGCGCCGGCAATGCCGACGCGGACGCGATGTACGACGAATTGGTTGACCTCATGCATAAACACAGCCGATGAACGGTTGTGCAACCTAAATT
>JAYTGQ010000142.1:0-7243 GCA_043733345.1 Schlesneria sp. | reverse complement strand
TGGTGGGCCGGCGCTCGAAGCGAGCTTGTCCCACCCTACTTTGATGGCGGATCCGACTTCTGTCGGAAACGTCTTGGCTGACCAGTGACGAACTCACGCAACACTCACGTCGCCTCATCGCTGCCAAAGTGAGCGAGCGTTTCTTGGAACTTCTTCTTACCCGCTTCGACGACGCGGCGGATTTCCTTGGCGTTTTGATCGCTCTCCTTGCGCAGGTCGGCGATCATTTGCAGGGACTCGACTTGATAGTCAGTGATCGCCGTGACGAGCTTCTCGACCGACTGCAGGCTGATGGTCGAGCCGTATCCCGCCTTGAGGGCCGCGCGCTCGAGATCGCGTCCGAGTTCGGCGACATCTTCGAGGCCCTTGTTGACGCCCTCTTTCATCGCCTCGGTTGAGCGGGTTGCTTCGTTGAGGCCCTGCTGTGACGTGTAGACGGTGCCGAGGATCGTGAAGACGTGCTCGTTCGTCGTGAAGAACGTGACCGAACGGCGGTAGACCTGATCCTTCACGTCGTGTGTCTGCTTGAGCTTCGTCACGAGCGTCTCGCCCACGTCGTAGCCGATGCTCAGGTTTTCAGCGACATCCTTGAGGAGTTGGTATGTGCGGTCTTCCTTCTCGTAAGCGATCTTGGCTTCGTCGCGAGTCAGTTCCAGTCTGGAACGTGCTCCCTGTTCGGCACTCGCCGCTGCGGTCACATCTTGCTGCGCTTTGGCGAACGCCGCCTTGGCCGCTTCCAACGTGGGCGCGTGAGTCTCGACGAGTTCGCGCGACAGGATTTCGGCCTCCTTCAGAGCGAAGCGGAAGTCGATGTAGCCGTCCATGATCGCCTGTTCGCGCTCAAGCTGGTTCCGCGTGTCGGCCGCCACGTCCTTGTAGAGGTCCATGATCTTCTCGAACCGGGCACTCGGTGTCCCACGCCGCAGCCGCATCCACAGGTTGGAAGCCTTCTCGGTCAGGCTGAACTTGCCGTCGTCGAGCTGTCGGATGAGCGTCTTCGAGTCCTCGCGCACGCTGTCGAACATTTGCGTGATTTCGAGGTAGCGGTTGCCGATGTTGATGCTCTCGACGTTGTCTCGCACCAGCGCGTTGAAGGTGCTCATGTGCTGGATCGTCTTGGCGATGGCCAGCACTTTCGCCTCGCCGACGTGCTTCACTTCATCGAGCAGCTTGGTCAGTTCCGACTGCGAACCCGAGGTCGGTGCCACGCCAAACTTCTGCAACACGCTGACGGCCCGGTCGAGATATTTTTGGATGCCGGTCGGCAGCGCGGGAACGGACAAGCCGGTCGTCGTGGAACCAGCGTTCGCGGGGCCGGTCGTCGCAGTTTTCGCGGGGGCAGCGGTGTCAGCCATGTGAGTGATCTCTCGATTTAAGTGAGTGCGGAACGGAATCGACTCCGGTTCATTGCCGTGCTACCGTCAGTCGCGGCGAGCGTATCAAATCCCATTGAGGCTCGCGATGAATGAATGAACGGCATGTTTCTGACCGACAGTTCGAGCAGGAACGGCACTCACGGACGACAGCGAACATCCACCTCGGGAAGAACACACATGGTGACAACACTGGAACTGACCGACTCCGAAATTAGCGATCTCCGCGAGCTGACGAAGCAACAGGACACCGCCGGTGCCCTGCGCACCGCCCTGCATGAGTTCGTCCGATACGCGCGCCGGATGCAACTTAAGGAGCTGTCCGGCCAAGTCACAATGGACGACAACTGGCGAGAATTGGAGGCTGCGGAACTCAATGCGGGATCACCAACATGAGTGAAATGGTTTTGGTAGACACATGCCTTTGGGTTCCCTATTTCAATCGCCCACAATCTTCCGAACGGCAAATCATTGATGCTCTTTTAGACGAAGGCCGCGTTTCGCTGATTGGCCCAGTCCTCACCGAAGTGCTTCTGGGATTTCGACGACAAGCGGAGGCCGACTGGGTCGCGTCGGCATTGGCGGGCGTTGTCTACCGAGAGTTGGATTGGGACGACTGGAAACTGTCTGCACATCTGGGACGACGCCTTGCCAGCCAATCTCATCGTCTCCCCATGACCGACCTTGTTGTTGCCGCAGTCGCCTTGCGCCAAGGTTGGTCCGTCTACACCACGGATCCCCATTTCGACTCGATCACCGACCTCAAACGATTCCTTCCGAAGCGATGAAGAAACATGACTGATCCCACATCCTCAACGTCACCTCGCGAACAATTGAGTCTCAACGAAATGCTGCGGGTGATGGACGTGGCGACAGAGCTTCGGAAGCAGCGCGAGACGGTCGAGAAAGAATTCGCCGTTGATGAGACCAAGCAAATGCTGCGCGAGCGGCTGCTGGCGGCGACGAACATCACCGGCGAACGGGTCTCCGAAATCGAGGTCGATACGGCGATCACTCAATACTTCAACACGCTCTACACGTACCGCGAACCACTAGCGAGCCTGAACCTGCGGCTGGCTCAAGCCTATGTTCGACGCGGCCAGATTGGCGTCACGCTGGTACTGATGCTCGCGCTCGCCGGGGCGGGTTGGTACATGCTGCACACGTCAGCGGGGTTGTTCTCGCGAACATCACGCTCATCGCGACAGGCCGTTCAACAGGCCGTTTCCTCTCGTGATTTGTCGGCCCGAATGCAGGCGAATGCGAGGGCGCGCGCGGCGGAACTATCGACGGCGGCGAACGACATGCTCGACCGCGTGCGTGCCGTCGCACGCGATGCTTCGGTGACTCAGGAACTGGAGCGACTGGCGGGGGAACTCGATGTCGCGAGAAAGCAGTTCGACGTGAAGTCGCTCGCAGAATTGGGGCAGCGCATGACCGGGTTGCTCGGCCAACTGAATGAGGCCTACGAAGTCCACATTGTCAGCGGTCCCAGCGACAAGAGCGGCATCGACCGCTACTTCGAGGACGAACAAGGCCAGCGACTCTCCGGCTATTACGTGATCGTCGCGGCGCGCGATGCGGACGGTCAGCCGGTCACACGCTCGATCCGCAACGCGGAAACAGGGCAATTCGAGCAAGTCCCACGCTGGGCCGAACGAGTTCCCCAGGAAGTCTACGACCGCATCAAGTCCGACAAGCAAGCGGACGGAGTCTTGGACGAGACCCTCTTCGCAGTGAAGCAACGGGGCTTCCAACGCGATGAAATCAAACTGGTCGGTCCCGCTGGCCAGCCGCTGTCGCGCCTCGGCCAGATCACGAAGTGGTGACGTTCCGCAAGGCGATTCCTTGCGATTCCTTCTGTCTGCGCGACGTGTGTTGACGCGAGGTCTGTTTCCAGCTTGAATCTGCGCCGACCTCGGATGGTCTTCGCTCATTCAACTCACTCGCTGCTGGAGTCTGCCATGTCATTGCACGGTTGCGCTTGCGGACTGTTTCTCATCCTGTTTTCCGCCGGATTTGCCGGTGCTCAGGGAACGACCGAAGCTGACAAGCTCAAGACGGAGGCCGAAGCGGCCTATCAAACGGGCGACTTCGCCAAGTGCCTCGAAATCACCACGCGCGTCTTGGCGCAGAACCCCAAAGACCACGGCGCGCTCTACCTGCGAGCCAGTTCGCACGTCGAACTGGGCGTCGTCAATCGCAACGGCAAGGAACTGCGACAAGGAGTCGAAGACGCTCGCGACTCGCTCCGTCTCGGCGGCAGCAATGAGATCAATTACTACCTGCCCTACATGTACGGCATGACAGCCCTCGCCAATTTGGAGGGGCGAAAGGAACACGCCGATGTCGTGCTGGCAGTCGCCAAAAGCGTTCTTGATCGCACCACGCTGACGCCAGAACAGCGGGCCAACACGCTCTACCAGAGGGCCGCCGCCTACATCCATCAGAAGAACCTTGAGGCCGCGATTCAGGACTATCAAGCTGCCATCAAAAGCTTCCCCGGACATCTCGGTTCTCACGTCGGCTTGGCGGAGAGCTACGTCGTCAGCCAGCAAGCCGACAAGGCGCTCGCCGCGTTCTCATCAGCCGTCGAGACGTTCCCGACCAACCCGCTGGTCTTCAACAATCGCGGGCTGTTCTTGCAGCAGCAGAAGCGGTTCAACGAAGCGGTGGCCGACTTCAACAAGGCTCTGCAAATCGACCCCAAGTTCGCCGTGGCTTACACCAATCGTGGCTTCACCCAGCAAGCCGCTGGCAATCTTCCGGGAGCAGAAGCCGACTTCTCAGAAGCGATCAAGCTGGCCCCGACGAACTCGGTCTTTCTCAGTCTGCGCGGCACCTGCCGGTTGGCTCAAGGCAATGTAAACGGTGCGTTGGAAGACTATGGCCAGGTGAATCGAATGGACCCGAAGAACCCTGTGGCTTATGCCGACATGGGATTCACCAAATACTTCATGAAGGACTTCGCCGGAGCACAAGCCGCCTTCGATCAGGCCGTCGCACTCGACGCGAACATGCGTTACCTGAACCCGTGGCGAAGTTGGGTGCTGGTCCTGATGGGCAAACCGGATGCGGCCGCCCCGATCGTTGAAGCCTCTGCCAAGAAGACCGAGAAGGACCGAGACTGGATCGACTCACTGGTCCTGTTCTTGAACGGCAAGATTTCAGAACAAGACATCGTCAACGTGGTCGGCAAGGTGACCGATGCCAATTTGAAGAACGCTCAGCTTTGCGAGGCGTACTACTTCATCGCCGAACGGCGCTCGCAGGCCGGTGACAAAACCAACGCCGCCGCGTTCTACACAGAAGTCTTGAAGACGAAGGCGACCCAGCTCTCCGCCTACCGCGGTGCCCAGTTCGCCCAAGGCTCGTTCACGGCCAAGTAGGGTGGGACCAGCGGCGCTTCGCCGCGCCGGCCCACCATGATTTCTCGGTGGTGGGCCGGCGCTCGAAGCGAGCTTGTCCCACCCTACGTTGAAAAAGGCGATGGCCTTGGCCACAGACTCTGCCGTCTTGCCTCAATAGACTTCCACGATCGCAGCGCTGGCTTGGCCAGCGCGCGTCACGTTGATGTTGAGGACAATGCGATTGTCTGTCTCGCGCGGTTGTCCCGCCACGATGTTCAGCGGGCAGGCAGGATCGGGCGTGTCGTAGTTCAGGGTGTGCGGGATCAACCCGCGACTCAACCCAACCACCGATGCCGCCAATTCGAGAGTCCCGCAGCCAGCACCCGAGTTCCCCATGAAACTCTTCGGTGCGGTGACAGGAATCCTGCGACCGAGATCGCTGCCAAACACATCGAGGATGGCGGCAGCCTCCTGAACGTCGGACTCCTTCGTTCCCAAACCGTGTGCGTTCACATGACCGATCTGGTCGGGAGTCAGTCCGGCATCGCGCAAGGCGGACTTCATCGCGTTGACGAGTGCCGCGCGAATTCCGGCGACTCCCGTGGAGCTCAACACGCACGAAGAACCGGTGCCGAGTAGTCGCGCCCAAATCTTGGCTCCGCGACGTTCCGCATGCGCTCGATCTTCCAAGATGAAAGAACAAGCCCCTTCACCAACGACGCGCCCCGACCGATCTCGATCAAACGGGCGACAACGTGATCCGGCAGCATCAGGAGTCCGAGCGATGTCATCCCACAGCGCGAGATGCAGAGTTTTAATCGGATGCAGCGTCGTGCCAGTTGCTCCGGTGATCATCATGTCGGCATGACCGCGCAACACAATTCGCATCGCTTCGCCGAGGACCGCGTTCCCCGAGGCTTCATCCAAAGTGATCGAATTGCTCGGCCCACGGGCATCGGACGAAATGCTGATGTGACAGGCGGGCATGTTGGGAAGATAGCGCAGCAGCCAGAGAGGTTCCATTTTGGAAATCCCCTCTTGGCCCCAGCGTTCAAACTGGAACGTCCTAGTCCCCTCTTCGCAACACGCCTCACAGCCCGGCGCGAGGATGTTGGGATCGCTCAACATCAGATTCGCACCGAACTCGACCCCCAAACGCTCATGATCGATGGAGTCGAGCGCCACACCCGAATGCTGTAACGCGAGACCCGCTGAAGCAACGCCGAGTTGAATCTCACGGCACATCGCCTTGATATTCTTGCGTTGGTCCTTGAGATAAACCTTGCGAGCCGACTCATCGGTGAACCCAGCCACCTCACCGCCGACACCATCCGGAGCCGCAAAGCCAGGAAAGAGGCTACACCGAGTCACGCCCGATCGCCCCTCGGAGAGGTTCTTCCAAAACTCGTCGATGCCAATTCCGACGGGGCTAAGAACGCCGATACCGGTGATCACGACTTGTCGGGAGGTTTGTTCAGAGTCGCTCATTTTCACTCAAACTGTGGTGACTACCGATTCGCACAGCGCCTTCACAAGAGTGACGCCCAGCCTGCATCGAACACCGAAACGCTCACCGCCGGACTCGAATGATCGCCAGAGACAGTCCGTCAACACAAGGCAATCCGATTCAGCCCAACATCCACGCCTCAAGTTCTTGATGCGTGACAAAAGATTTCTGAAATTCCTAGCAACCGACGCCAGCCCAAGGACATTAAGCCCGCAGACAGCGCCCGACGGCCGTCACGCGATCTTGCCAACAACCAAACACGCGTTGTGACCACCAAAGCCGAAACTGTTCGATAGGACATGGTTCAGCGCAGTAACCTGCCGAGCTTGATTCGGAACGAAGTCCAAGTCGCACTCGGGGTCTTGATTCTCCAAATTGATCGTAGGCGGAACCAACTGGTGCATCATCGACAGAATCGAAATCACGAACTCGACACCGCCTGAAGCTCCCAGCAAATGGCCCAGTTGGCTCTTGGTACTCGACACGCACAGACCGTTTTTAGCGTGAGACTCAAACACTCGCTTGATGGCGTTCGTCTCAGCCTTGTCGCCAAGCGGCGTACTCGTACCGTGCGCGTTCACGTAACCAACTTGATCGAAGTTTAAGCCCGCATCTTTCAGCGAGGACATCATCGCACGAGCCGCTCCAGCCCCTTCGGGGTCGGGCGCTGTCATGTGAGACCCATCCGAAGAGACTCCGTAACCGAGCATCTCTGCGAAGATCGGGGCACCACGACGCTTGGCGTGCTCGTACTCTTCCAAGACAACAATGCCCGCTCCCTCGGAAAGCACGAAGCCATCGCGATCACGATCAAACGGCCGACTAGCCGCTTCGGGAGCATCCATTCGCGTGGAGAGCGCCCCCATTCTGGCGAATCCAGACAGCCCCATCGGCGTAATCGCCGCTTCGCTTCCGCCTGCGATCATGACATCCGCGACATCGTGTTGAATCACTCGAAACGCATCGCCAATCGCATTGCTGGCGGACGCACAGGCGGTTGCCACGGCGCTGCT
>JAYTGQ010000141.1:0-18069 GCA_043733345.1 Schlesneria sp. | reverse complement strand
CCCCGGTTTGGATGACACAAAAACCGGGGCGAACGCCCTGCGGCTGATAGCAGCCAGCTTCACTTCGGGAAGTTGTTTCGAGCCAGTTCCTAATTGCGGCCCGTTCCTTAGGATCGGCGCCGCAATCACTGTCGTGGCCGACGCAGCCAGCGTCGGTTCGGATGCTGGTAGTATCCGCCACGATGCGACAGTGATTGCGGCGCCGGTCCTTACGGTACACGGCTCAAGAAAAACATCTCACTCACGATCGCGTCAGGTTTCGCGTGCGGCATGTTCGCCCCGCTTGAAGTTGAAGTTTGATCCAAATCCCCGTTCGAGCGTTCCGGCGGTCGTCCCTTTCCTGCACTCACTTCTCCCGTGAGGTATTCGTCATGACCATGACCTTCCTAGCTTGTGCTTTGTTTGGAGGAACGTTGCTCTTTTGCCAGACGTTGCTCTCGCTGATCGGCATCGGTGGCGAACATGCGTTTGGCGACGACGGCATCGGCCACGATTTCGGTGGGCATGAAGCCGTGGGAAGTGGTGGCGCGACGGGCGCGGCCCACGACGCGGCAGCCAGTCATCAAGGTTCGACTTCGTTCTTCGGGATCATCACATTTCGCACGATCATTGCCGCATTGACCTTCTTCGGACTGGCGGGGCTGGCGGCGGAATCGAGTCAACTTTCCGCAATCGCCTCGCTGGCGATCGCGGTCGCCGCTGGATTCGCCGCGATGTACAGCGTCCATTGGATGATGACGCAGCTCGCACGGTTGCGTACCGATGGCAGCGTTCGCATCGATCATGCCGTCGGCAGAACCGGCACCGTCTACTTGAAGATCCCCGGACATCTGGGCGGAGTCGGCAAGATTAACCTCAACCTGCAAAACCGAACCGTAGAGTTGTCGGCTTGGACCGAACGCTCCGAGATCGCCACGGGAGCCACCGTTGTGGTCACGCGCATCGTCGGCCCAGACTCGGTCGAAGTGATGACCAGCACCGTATCTGCGGCTGAACTGGCGACGACCAACTGACATCAGTCCCGCCGTGTCGCTCGACACAAACCATCAATCAACCTCATCGCTCCTGATCGGGCCTCAACCATGACTTCGCTGTTCCTCGCCGCAGTCGATGACCTGTTCAAAGGTCCGAACTTCTGGTTCACCGTGATCTGGGTCTTCATCGGATTCATGGTCTTCAGCTTTGTCATGCTGTTGGCCAACCGGTTCAAGCGTTGCCCCAGCAATCGCATCCTCGTGATCTATGGCATGGCGGGGAAAGGGAACGCGGTGAAGTGCTATCACGGCGGTGGCACGTTCGTCTGGCCGTTGATTCAGGACTTCGACTACCTCAGCTTGGAACCGATCCAAATTGAAATCCCGCTGCGCGGCGCGCTGTCTTCCGAGAACATCCGCGTCAACGTTCCGAGCGTCTTCACGGTCGCTGTCGGAACGACGCCGGAGGTGATGAACAACGCGGCGATCCGGCTGCTCGGGCTGAAGCGGGTCGATGTCGAGAAGCAGGCGCAAGAAATCATCTTCGGACAGCTCCGTCAGGTGATCGCGTCGATGCGCATTGAGGACATCAACAAGGACCGCGACACGTTCCTGACTCACATTTTGAACTCGCTCGAACCCGAGTTGAAGAAGATCGGCCTGATCCTCATCAACGTGAACATCACCGACTTGACGGATGAGTCGGGCTACATCGACGCCATCGGTCAGAAAGCCGCCTCGCAGGCAATTCAGCAGGCGCGCGGTGACGTGGCCGAGCAACTGCGACTGGGCGAGACCCGCGTGGTCGCTGCCAATCGTGACCAACTCATTCAGGTCAGCAACGCGACGAAGGACCGAGACATCGGCGTCCGTGAAGCGGAACGCGAACAGGCGATCCGGTTGTCGGAACTGGAAAAAGAGAAGGCCATCGGGATGCAATCGGCGGCACGCGATCAGGCCATTCGATTGGCCGAACTCGCGAAGGAACGTCAGGTCGCCGAACAGACGGCTGTGTTCGAGCAAGAATCTCAGGTCAAGCTGGCTGAGCGCGAGATGCGTATCCGAACGGCCGATGCCAACGCTTCGGCGATTGAAGGCGAGAACCTGGCTCAAGCCAAGATCGCCGCTTCAAAAGCAGCACTCGCCGTGAAGAATGCCGAGGCGTACCAGATCTCTGAGACACGCAAGCGCGAGGCGGAAGGAGCGGTCCTCGAAGCGCAGAACCGGGCCATGACGAAGGCTGCGCTGGCGGATGCTGAACGAGTGGAAGCCGAGAAGCGGGCGGAGTTTGAAGCCGTGGCCAAGGCTCAAAAGGCGACCATCATCGTCGAAGCCCAAGCGTCGGCCGAACGACGAAAAATTGAAGCGGAAGGTGAAGCGAACGCGATCTTCGTAAAGCTCGAAGCGGAAGCGCGTGGCCAGTACGAAATCCTCGCGAAGAAGGGCGAAGGCTATCAGCGGATCATCGAAGCCTGCGGCGGTGCCCAACCCGCATTCCAGATGCTGATGCTCGAACACATCGATCAGCTGACCGAAGCCTCGGCCCGTGCGATCTCGAACATCAAGTTTGACAAGATCGTCGTCTGGGAAGGTGGAGGCGCGAACGGCGGGAGCAGCACTGCGAACTTCCTTCACAACCTCAGTCACTCGATGCCGCCGATGATGCAGGTCATGAAGGATGTCGCGGGGATCGAGCTACCCGAGACACTGCTCAAGATGGCCGCAGACGCGAAGCCGGTCAGCGAGTCAGGCGATGCGCCCGCGAAAGCCTGACGCGAACGTTTGTAGGACGGGCACTCTTGCCCGTCCGTAGCGGGGGCCGAAGGCAGGACGGGCAAGAGTGCCCGTCCTACAAACGCTACGGTGCCAACTGGACGCACTTCAACGTCTGCTCGTTGCGGATGTAGAGCCGACCATTAGCGAGGGCCGGTAGTGCGCGAGCCGTCCCGCGCAGCAGGCTGGCTGTGCCGAGTTCTCGGTACTCGGTTTTGTTCAGTTCCGCCAGTCGCGCCGAGCCGTTCGTGTGTACGACGAGCAGCTTGCCGTCGGCGGCGATCAGCGTGGCATAGGCCAGCCCCGGCTTGGTCCAGTGGACCTTGCGCGTCTCGGGATCAAAACACTTCAACGAGATCGGGCCACCGTCTTGGCGGCCATCAATTCCAAAGACCGCGCCGTCGTGAACGATCGGCGTCGTGTACTGGCTCGACAACAGTTCGTCCTGCCACACGATGTCGATCTTGCTGGGACTCAGGCTCAGAAGTTCGGCTCCAATCCCGTAGCTCGCGGTCAGCAGCACACGCTGGCCGATCATGATAGGAACCGCGCCGTTGACCGTCGGCCCGCGTTGGCCGAACGGCGTGCGAGCCAATTCCTTCCCCGTCGTGGGATCGAGCGCAACGAAGTTCAGCCGCGTCACACAGAGCAGCACGCGCTGGCCATCCAGCGTGGTCACAATTGGCGATGAGTAGCTCGCCTGCTCGGTCGTTGTCTGCCAGACGGTCTTGCCCGTGTTGAGATCGAACGCGACGACACCCGCACGATCTTTGTCTCCGCCCACATTCAAGATCAGTGTCTGGCCTTCCACCAACGGCGAGCTTCCCGCGCCGAAGTACGCCGACGGGACATGGAACTCCGTTTGAGTTTGTCGCTGCCAGACAGGCTTGCCCGTCTTGATGTCCACGCAATAGAGACCGCCCGCTGAAGCGAGGGCATAGACGCGACCCTGATGAATTGTGGGGACGGCTCGCGGCCCGTCGTCCTCCACGATCGCGGGCTGGAAACGGGTTGGAAAGCCCTGCGACCAAAGTTGCTGGCCCGATTCGGCGTTGTATGCGGTGAGCGTGTCTTCATCGGCCAGCCGATGAAACAGCACGGTCACTCTCTCCGCCACGGCCACGCCCGCGAAGCCCGATCCAATCTTCGCCTCCCACAGAGAACGTGGTCCGTCGGTCGGCCACTTGTCTGCCAGCTTCTCATCGGCGGCGATGCCGTTCCGATTCGCACCCATGATCTGCGGCCAATCGCCGCCTCGTACATCGGACTGTCCGAAGAGGCCGATGCCGACCGCAGTCGTGAGCGACAGCAAGAGGACTCGCACAGCGCGATCGCATTGCAGGACAGGTTGGCTCGGCATCATGGACTCCAACGAAGTGAAGTAGCCTGGACCCCTAGTGCTTCGTCAACACTACGTTTGGGGGTTGGGTGGCCGGGGCTGGACTGAGGCTTTGCGAAGGAAGCCCCGGGGTTTCGCGAAGACGCTCCAACCCGGCCACCCAATTTCAACCCACAAATTCAACCCACTAATTTAGATCTGACAAGGCACTAGGGGACCGGACTACGAAGTCGAGACGTGGTTTCAGACTCGCTCTTCACGAGTTCCATTCGGCGTTGCACGAGTGGCACCGGAAACCGGTGATTGTCGCGGTGCCGGGGATCTCCAAACCTTGGCGATTCACTTGGGCGTCGTCGAGTTGCAGGAGTTCGATCGCGTGCGATCGACATCGACAGCACTGGCGATTTGAGAACAGCAGCCGCGCCCGTGCGATCACGTCCAACCGGGGAGCCTCTTCGCAGAGAGTTCGGTCAGTGACCACGCGACTCTCGACGACTCGCGCTTTACGTGAACGAGGAAATTGAAGGACATGCGGCTCGTCCAGCATGGCGGTCGTGGTCGCGTCGCACTCGTCCGGCCAATACACACTCAGTCGGCTCATCCTTGAGCTCCTTGAAGAGGGGTGAGAACTTCCCTTTGAAGGACTGCTCGAGTTGAGCGGCCTGCGCAGAGAACGACATCTTGTCGAGTTCGGGGGGGTAGCCAGCATCGCGAGCGGATGGAGGCCGGGTCGGTCGGGCGGGAAAGTACCGATTGTCACACCGCCAAGCAAGGTTGGGTTGCAGCGATGGCAACGGTTGCAGCAATTGCAACGACCACGGAGAAACAGGACGGGCAGGATTCAAACCGAACCGCAGCCCAGTGCATTCGGCCGATTCTTATCGAAGCCAGTGTATTTGCTCGTTGCGGCGGCCCATTCTGACCGATTTCGTGAGGTGTCATATCCGTCACGAGATCGAGCAAAGTTCTAAAACCCCGCCCGATGACGGATTCCTTTCGTAGACACGGTTGCTTATAGTCCCGGCCGTCTCTCCCTGCTGGAGTTCTCGGCATGTCGGCATTTTTAGTTCCGCTCGACCCGGGTCTGTGCCTGATCCCTCTCGAAAAAGCCATCGTGTTAATCGGCCGACAAGCCGACTGCGATGTCTCGTTGACGCATAGCCGCAAGGTCTCTCGCAAGCATTGTTGCGTGGCGCAGGTCAACACGACGTTCGTGGTGCGCGATCTCGGCAGCACCAACGGTGTGTTCGTGAATGGCTCGCGCGTGCGCAAGGAAGCCGGGTTGACGTTCGGTGACGAATTGGCCATCGGCGACGTGCGGTTCCGCTTGCAGGCCGAAGCCCCGTCGAGCAAGGTCGGAATTCAAAAGGCGGACGAAGCACGCAAGACCTATGAGAATCCGGCACTCGCACAGCAGTCGCCTCGACAAATGCCGCCGATTCCGTTGAACCACAACGGCCCGATTCCGCTGCCCGAAATGGGTCAGGACTTCGCCGTCGAAGCGTCGATGGTGCAGATGAAGCCCGTTCGGCGAAACGGTGTTGTCCCTGACAGCCATCTCCCTGTCGTCGATTTCGAGCACGAAGATGACGTGATGCCGTTGGCGTCAGACAGCTTTTGAGTCGCGCTCACGAAATGGACGAGCGGAGCCGCATCAGCCCCGCGTCCTTGCTCACGCTGCGGGTTGGTGTGCTTTCACGATCGGGTTTGTCAGCGTGCCGATCCCGGTGATCTCGATGCTGACCGAATCGCCGTCTGCCAGCGTGAAGTTGTCGGGCGGAACGACGCCTGTCCCCGTGAGCAGGAACGCGCCGCGAGTCATCTCGTTCTCCAGCACCAGCCAGCCGATCAACTCTTCAAACCCGCGCTTCATCTGGTCGAGATCGGTCTCGCCGCTGAAGACCACAGCACCGCCGCGTGTGATCGCCAGCCGAATCTTCGTCGCGGGACGATCAACAGGGCCTTCCGGAATCCAGACGAACGGGCCGAGGCCGCAGCACTGGTTGTAGACCTTGGCTTGAGGCAGATAGAGCGGGTTCTCGCCCTCAATGTCTCGCGCGGACATATCGTTGCCAGCCGTGAAACCGACCAGCTTGCCACTCGACGAGATAACGAGTGCCAGTTCCGGTTCCGGGACCGACCATTTGCTGTCGGCGCGCACACGGAGTGGCTGGCTGGGGCCGGAGACTCGGCTGGCAGTCGCCTTGAAAAAGATCTCGGGTCGCGGCGCGGTGTAGACCTTGTCGTAGTGCGATGCCCCCGCCTTCGATTCTTCCATGCGAGCCACCTGGCTCCGCTTGTACGTCACGCCAGCGGCCCACACTTCCTGTTCGTCGATCGGCGCGAGGACCGTCACCAATCGCGCGTCGAGTGCCGGCGCGTTCTGGTCGATGAGAAAACTCGTCATCCCGATCGGGTCGGGCGAGTTCAACACGTCCATCAAACTGCGGACGTTTTCGAGTTGTGCCAGATCCAGCACTCGAAACCGCCCGTCGTCCTCGACGCGCGCCACTCGAACAGAGTTGTCAGCCAGCTTGAGCTTCGCCAATCGCATGTGGAATTCCTTCGTTGATGACTCGCCTGCTGTGATCGGCAGGCAAATAGCAGGGGCTGGTCAAGATAGCCCCAGCTCATCACGGCAGGAAGTGAGATCGCAACGCAGCACTCATTGCCTCATTGTCTCCAAAGACGATGAGCCAACTCCTCAGCCTTCATCGCGGCGGCATTCGAGACTATTCTGAGTCACATCCCCACCGCAGCCGAACTCGCCGCGAGCCGTCGCTTCCTGCAAGACCACTCACAACTCGTGGCCGCATCCCATCCAGCGGTCTTCGTCATCGGAGGCCAGTCACAACGTGGTCCTTCAGCGGTATCCGCCCAACGCCCGCGTGAGAACCTCGTCCACGTCCTGTTCAGCCACAACGCCTTCGTCACGGTGAGGTCGCCCTCACACCCATCCGCAGCGTGAGCAAGGCCGCTCATACACCCCGACCTTTCCAGAGGAACTTTCATGACAGCGATCACAGCAGCCCTCCAGCGACTCGGCATGGAGACCGCTCCCTTGGCGGTGTGGATCGGGGGCGAGGCGACACCGGGAACGGGGGCACTGTCGATGGGCTGGTCGCCGATTGATGGAGCGACGCTCTGTTCGTTCGCGGCGGCATCACCGAACGATCTGCCGCGTGTGCTGGCTGCGGCGCAAGCGGCCTTCACAGCGTGGCGCGTCATGCCAGGGCCGCAACGAGGTGAGTTCGTGCGTCGCGTCGGCAATCGGTTTCGCGAATGGAAAGCGGACCTTGCGGCGGTGATCTCGTGGGAGGCGGGCAAGATCACGCAAGAGGCCTTGGGCGAAGTTCAAGAAGTCATCGACATCTGCGACTTCGCCGTCGGTCTCTCGCGCCAACTGTACGGATTGACGATCGCGACCGAACGACCGGGGCATCGGCTCGCCGAACAGTGGCATCCGCTGGGACCGGTCGGCGTTATTACCGCCTTCAATTTTCCAATGGCTGTCTGGGCGTGGAATGCCGCGCTGGCGTGGGTCTGCGGCGATCCCGTCGTGTGGAAACCGTCTGAAAAAACGCCGCTCTGCGCGCTGGCGTGTCAGGCCGTGGTCGCATCGGTGTTGCGTGAGATGCCTCACGTTCCACCTGCCATTTCCTCGGTTGTGATGGGACTGCGCGATGTCGGTGAAGCTCTGGCCGCTGCGCCCGAGTTGCCACTCATCTCCGCGACCGGTTCGACGAAGATGGGTCGCGATGTGGCGCAGCGCGTGGCTTCACGTCTAGGGCGATCGCTGCTTGAGCTGGGCGGTAACAACGGCATGATCGTCGCGCCGAGTGCCGATCTGGAACTGGCCGTGCGCGCAATCGTCTTCTCCGCCGTCGGGACGTGCGGCCAGCGCTGTACGTCGTTGCGGCGGCTGATTGTGCATGAGTCTCTCGCCGACGACCTGATCCGCCGCATTCAGTCCGTGTACGAGCGACTGCCGGTTGGCAACCCGCTCGATGCGGGAACGCTCGTTGGCCCGTTGGTCGATGAACGGGCGTGGCTCGCGATGGAGGCGGCACTGCTTCGTGCGCGGAGTGAAGGCGGCGTCGTGCAGGGCGGCGAGCGTATCACGGAGGGAGTGCCAACGGGCGGGTGCTATGTGCGACCGGCGTTGGTTGTGATGCCGGGTGCGGCACAGAACACAACAGAAGACGAAGCCCCCCTCACCCCAACCCTCTCTCCGCAAAGCCGGGGCGAGGGGGCCGGAGAAAAAACACGTCACTCACTCTGCTCTACGGCGACGGTCCCACGGAAAAGCAGCATCGTTCGAGAGGAGACCTTTGCTCCGATTCTCTACGTCATGAAGTACCGTTCGTTCGACGAAGCCGTCGCGCTGCATAACGACGTGCCGCAGGGACTGGCTTCTTCGATCCTCACGTCCGACATGCGTGAAGCCGAGCTGTTCTGTTCGGCCGCCGGATCGGACTGTGGCATCGTCAACGTGAACGTCGGCCCGAGCGGTGCCGAGATCGGCGGGGCGTTCGGCGGCGACAAAGAGACCGGCGGCGGACGCGAATCCGGTTCCGACAGTTGGAAGGCTTACATGCGTCGGACGACCAACACGATCAATTACTCGCACGCCCTGCCGCTCGCGCAGGGAATCACGTTCGACGTGTGAGGCAACACCCGGAAGCGGATTCACCCATCGAAGCCTGACGCGCCAGTTTTGAAGTTGCACTGTTTCAGGAAGCATTTGCGAACACCCGGTGAGTGCCAGTCAGATTCATCGTGCTTTCATCCGTGCTACAGGGATGCTCAAGAATTAGCACGGATGGCAAGGCCGGGGCACGGATGAAGACCAAAAAACATCCGAAGGTGAGTCCACCGCAACTGACAGTGAGAAAGAGCGCAACTTCAAAACTCGCAAGCGAAGCCGGACTTCGCTTGCGCGTCAGGCTTCGAGGCGCGGTTCTGGGGTCGGGCGTTCCAATTCATCGAAGCGTGAGCGAGGCCGTATCTCGCCAGACTCTCGTCCTCGCTCACGCTTCGGGTTGGTGTTATCAATTCAACCGTCTTGTCCCCCTGCTCTTTCAGTGAAGTCGCGTCATCGCCATGCGCAGTCTGTTCGTGATTCGATCCGGTCGTCGTGAGTGGCAGGTGTTGCCGAGTGTGGCCGTGCGCGGTGCGGCCGTTGCGTTGAGCATCGTCGTCGCGGCGTTGTTCGCTCTCGACCGTATCGCGTTGCCGATGCTCGAACGGCGCGGGCTGACGGCAGGAGCGGACTGGCAGCGTCACAACGCACTCGTCGTGGCGGAGCATCGCGCGAAGGACACGTCTGCGCCGGTCGATCCCGCGTTGCCGATTGCGACTCGCTTTGGCGTGCGAAGTTGGCAGGGGCATCCGGTTGAGCGACGCACCAAACCGCGAGCGGAGTCTGATCCCGTGCGTATCCTCGTCATGGGGGACTCGTTCGTGTGGGGGAGTCCGTACCTAACGCTGAATCACATGTGGTGGCGGCAACTTGAAATGGAACTCGTCGCGCGCGGGTACGACGTGGAGGTGATTGCGGCGGGACAATCGGGTGCCTCGACGCGCGATCAGCTTGCCGTCGCGAAGCGGATCATTCCTGAGTATCGCCCCGACCTCATCATTTGGGGCTACGTCACCAACGACGCGGATGTGGGACTCGTTCGACAGATATCACAGTCGCAGCAGTCGCTGCCCGGATTCAATCGGATCAAGGACGCAGCCGCGCGCGTCTGGCCGCGACTCATCGCGAAGTTCGATGCTCTCCGTGCGCACAAGCTGGCGAAGTTGTTCACCGGTCCCGAATACGGTTACGAATACGGCGAGTGGGAGCTGAAACTGGTCGAAGCATCGAATCTCTCTGTCTATCAAGAGACCGTGCGCGGCGTGAGCAAACTCATGGCGCAACATCAGCTCCCCGGCTTCATGCTGACGTTGCCGGGCCATCCCTCGACGAAACACTTCGCCCCGCGACTCGATCCCGTGATCCACGTCTGGCGCGACGCGGGCGTTCCCTCCTTCAACGTGCTGCCCGCGTTCGTCGCTCAGTACGGTGAAGTCGCCGAGGCGGGAATCGACTCCATCGCCTGGGGCATCAATCCGGCCGATGGACACCCCGGTCCCCGCGCGTGTCGGTTCCTCGCACGCCAGGCCGTCATGATTTTGGAGCAACATTTTGAGGAGCAGCTCGGCCAACGGGGACTCGTTCGTTCACTCCCGTTGAAGTTGAACGATGTCCTTCCCAGCGGCCTCAAGTTGCAAGTTTCACCGAGCGATCCTCAGCAGGCGATCACTCGGGGAGAGCATCCGGCCGAGGGCTTCCAACTGCCCAAGGGCTCAGTTGCGTGGAAGCTGCTCTACCCCGGCGATGACGCACGCCTGCCATTCATGCCCGAAGGAGTCCCGTCGGTGTTGCTGGCCCTCCAACAACCGGAGTCGCTCAGTTCGATCAGCCTCAATGGAAGCCTCGCTCTGACTTCGGCCCGGCTCTGGATCGAGACGCGACCACGTCCCGGCACCGATGTCAGTGACAGCGAAGACCGTTCGGCAAACGACGATGAGTTTGAGTGGCATGATCTCGGAGTCGTCATCGGAAACAAGCCGCTCGGCTGGACGGTCCCCGATTGGGGAGCGGCTCGTGTCGTCTCCGCACTCCGTTTTCGAGCCGACTTCAAGGGACCGGCAAGTGTTCGCATCCCGCCCGTAGGATGGACGCCTCGTCCGTCCGAGTTACCACCGAGTTGGTCGGACGGACGAGGCGTCCATCCTACGGGTCAATCAAGTCCCGCCGGTCGCCTGAGTGGGAGTGACCGCAGTTTGACCATCACACTCGCGCCGAAAGTTGCCGCTCCGGAGGCCACGCCATGACGACGCGGATCCTCGGCATTTCGGCGTACTACCACGATTCGGCGGCAGCGTTGGTCGAGGACGGTCGCATCGTGGGGGCGGCTCAAGAGGAGCGGTTCACGCGGGTGAAGGGAGACTCGTCGTTCCCGCATCAGGCGATCGGCTGGTGCCTGGATGAAGCGGGCGTGGCGTTGGACGAGGTCGATCACGTCGTCTTCTACGAACAACCGTTGGTGAAGTTTGAACGGCTGCTCGTCACGGCGCTGACAACCGCGCCGCGCGGGTTGCGTGGGTTCCTTGCCGCAATGCCCGACTGGCTCACGCGAAAGCTGTGGCTCGAACGGGAGATCGCTCGCGAACTGGGGCTGCGTCGCCGCGTCTGGTTCGTCGATCACCATCGGTCTCACGCGGCGAGTGCCTTCTATCCATCCCCGTTTGAGACGGCGGCGATCCTCACGATTGATGGCGTTGGTGAGTGGTCCACGGCAACGTGGGGCGTCGGTCGCGCGAACCAAATCGAACTGCGCGAAGAGCTGCGGTTCCCGAACTCACTCGGGTTGCTGTACTCGGCGTTCACGTACTACTGCGGCTTCAAGATCAACAGCGGCGAGTACAAGCTGATGGGGCTGGCTCCGTATGGCAGACCGCTCTACACGAACCGCATCTTGGAGCATCTCATACAACTGCGCGACGACGGCGCGATGCTGCTCAATCAAAAGTTCTTCAACTACGCCACCGGATTGACGACGACCAACGACGCCTTTCACGCGCTGTTCGAGGGTCCGCCGCGCCAGCCCGAATCACCGGTGACGCAACGCGACATGGACCTCGCCGCCAGCATCCAGCACGTCACAAATGAATCACTGCTGCGAATGGGGCGGTACGTTCAGAAACAGACAGGCGCAAAACAACTCGTGCTGGCGGGAGGCGTCGCGTTGAACTGTGTCGCCACGGGATTGCTCGCGTCGTCGCGGACGTTCGAGCAAGTGTGGACTCAACCCGCAGCGGGCGATGCGGGGGGAGCACTCGGCGCGGCCCTCTCGTTCTGGCATCACAAACTCGGACAACCGCGCGTCGTTCAGCAACCCGATGCGATGCGCGGCGCGTTCCTCGGGCCGAGCATTCCACCGGCGGCCGACTCCGACGACGCGCTGCTGCAAAAACTCGGTGCTGTCTGGGAGTCACTCGCTGATGAACCGCTTCAACAACGGATCGCGAATGAAATCGCAGCGGGTCGGATCGTCGCGGTCGCACGCGGCCCGATGGAGTTCGGCCCGCGCGCACTCGGCGGCCGCTCGATCCTCGGCGACGCCCGCGATCCCGAGATGCAGTCGCGTATGAATTTGAAGATCAAGTTCCGCGAGAGCTTTCGCCCGTTCGCGCCGATGGTTCTCGTGGAAGATGCGCCGCAGTACTTCGACGTGACTCAAGACAGCCCGTACATGCTGCTCGTCTACCCGGTGACGGCGGGGCGTCGGAAGTTACTGGACCAGATCGTCAACGACGAGCTTCCCACGGAACCTCTTGGTGAGCCGAGCGGCGTAAGCCCTCGGACTATTCAACGCGAGGAGTCCGGGGGCTTACGCCACCCGGCTCACTCAGAGACTCTGAGCGACAACAGCGTGAGCGATCGGTTGGAGACTCCGGCCTCGAACGAACCGTTTGGTATCGACCTGCTCAAGCTTCCGCGATCGGACATCCCGGCCGTGACGCATGTCGATTACTCGGCCCGCGTCCAGACGATTGACCCCGTGCGCAACCCGTTCATTTACGGAGTCCTCACGCGGTTCAAGTCACTCACCGGTTGCAGCGTGATCGTGAACACCAGCTTCAACGTGCGCGGCGAACCAATCGTCAACACGGCCGAGGATGCCTATCGCTGCTTCATGGCGACCGAAATCGACAGCCTCGTCGTGGGCAACCGCTTCCTCACGCGAGCCACTCAACCGCACCCCCCGCTCGACGACGCAGCGCGCGAACAGTGGCTGAAACGGTTCGAGTTGGATTGAACGCCGCCGCTTCTTTTCCCCGTGCCCTCCCGTGTTCCCCGTGGTTTTTCTCCGGAAGGCAAGGGAACCACGGGGAACACGGGGGGAGAAGAGGCGGGGCGATGGAGTCGCGATCACACACGTTGGTCGGCGCGCGGGTCATCGACCGCGTAAGCCTCGACCTCGAACGGGTTGTCGAGGTAGGCGTTGAAGCCGCGCAGGCCGAGCCAGGCGCTGGCAAGTAGGTACGCGGGAATGAAGAGCGGTCCCCAGCGTTCGTACTGCCGGACGTGGACACGCTCGTGGCGGCGGGTGCGTGTGAGAGTCGCTTCGTCACAGCCGAGGACCACATGGCCGAGCGTGATCGCGGCGATCGGTCCCGTCCAGCGGTTGCCTCGACGCAGCAGTCGCGTCACCCCGCCACCGTGTGCTTCCAACACGCCGCTCACCACGCGAGCGCGGCCACCGGTCGATAGCGCGACGAGCGTCAGTAACAGTCCAACCAACGAACCGGGTGACGCCCAAAGGTAGAGGAGCGGACGCAGACAGCGCATGCGAGCGTCCTGAGGTGAACGGCGAAAAAACGCAAACCTGTAGGATGGGCACTCTTGCCCGTCCTGCTTTGGTGATCCCGTCCGGCTTTGACCATGAAGAGCGGACGGGCAGGAGTGCCCATCCTACAGGTCGGCTTTAATGCACGAGTTTGCTGTCGCGTTGGAGCGTCAGTCCTCGTTCGTCATCGGAGGCGATTGCCACCGCGCGGTGCGGTTTGCTGGTACGAGATCGGATTGATGATCTCAACCGCCTGTTGCAACGGGGGGCCTTGTGGTTGATCGGCCATCCCAGCGGGAACGAACTGGTACGGACTCGGTTGGAACGCCTGTGCTGGCGTGGACAGCGAGTGACCGGAGACGCCGTTCGAGGGGACTACGATCTGTGAACCCGCCGAGGCGGGAGTCCAAGCGGACTGTGTCCAACCGACTTGAGCCGGCGCGTACCGACTGGTCATTTGGGGCGTCCAGATCGGCGCGGCCTGCGTCGTCTTCAGCATGGTCGCTTGATCGTGATACTTGTGAGCGAACTGTTGCGAGTACGGCATCGTGGGCCGTTCGCCCCAGCCTGCTGCTGTCTGCGATTGCGACAACACGTCCTTGTAGTTGTAAGGGCGGAACGTGTGGTGTCCGCCGTAAGCGGGGATTTCCTGGAAGTAGCCGTGAACCCATTGTTGCTGGGTATCAAACGGATGCCGCTGCTCGGACGAGCCTTCAAATCCGTGGCGACCATAAGCGTTGGCGGGTGCGGGATAGTTGGGCGTCTCGGACGGGCCGGGTGAGCCAACTTGGATCGCCAACCCCAGAGCCAGATTCAAAAGACCGTGCGGCATAACAGTTCTCCTTCCGTGTCGAAGCGTGTTGCCGCCTCGATTTCTCGGCGGATTGAGGATCGTGGTCTCGCAGGGAGTCACATCGTTTTGTGGAGTGGGTTGAGAGGCGATACCACCGAAACGGATTCGCTTCACGACACCAACACTCCCGTTGGACATCGGCCTCATGGCTCTGATTCTGCGCCAGTTCTGAACGGAACGTCACGGATTACGGGACCGGAGCTGGCGGAGTTGTCGTTCCACTCGTGAGAACAGCGTGAGTCGCAGCAGAATTCGTCGCCGAGTCTCAAAAAAAGTTCAAGCGGTGAGTCACGCATGGGCTAGGCTTTGGCAACGGCCCACAGAACATCGTGGCGGTGGCCTCGCCCAAGTGGATCCGCAATTGAACCCCATCGGGAAGGAGTGCTGTCTCTAATGAGTCTCTTCAAAATCTGTTGTCCGGTGCTGGCCGGTATTGTCACCGTCTTGTCGGCGAGCGCCGTGTGGGCGGGCTGCAATTGCGGAGTCCCACCGGCACCCGCCGCGATGATGGGGCAAGTTCAGTTCTCGGAATCCGCTCCGAGCTATCAGGGCCACCAGAGCCACCAAGGCTATCAGGGCTACCCCACGATGTCGCCGGGTGGTTATTCGGGATCGGCTTATGGTTCGAGTTCGGCCGCCGGGCCGCATTGGGCACCGGGCGGATACGAGGCGCGTGTCGGTTCACCGGCCTACTACCACGATCCCGAAGGTGGCCAATACCAAGTGAGCGGCGACCCGTACCAAGATCATTACGGTCCCGGCTTTCAGCGTAGCTCGCTCCACGGCCACTACCGCTTTCCTTACTACAACTATCGCGCGCCGTGGTACTTCCCCGGTCGAGCGGTCTACAACCGCGACACCAACTTCGCGTGGTAAGGCTCACAGCCTGTTGAAAAATGTAGGGTCAGCCTCTGGCTTGCCCATTTTTCAACTGCATTTACGGGCAAGCTACGTTTTTCAACAGGCCGCTAACGAAGCTCCGCCTCAGACCGACGAGGCAGTTCAGGTTCTTTCCGGATGCTTCGATTTCAAATTTGAGATTTGAAAATCACGCCCAAACTGGACCCATTCACACCCACTTCTCGACATCAAGCGTTCTTAGAACGCAACGACTCTTGCCCCGGTGTCTTCACTCGGGGCATGTTCGTTTCTTGAGCGGGAAGAACTCCGGCGTGGGCGTGAATTTATTCCTGTTGGCTTGAGTCCATTTCGGGAAATTTCTGCCGAGTCACTCCACTTCCACCGCCGAAGTCGGATTGCGGGGACTGCGGCGAGACTCACTAAGGTGCCGGTCCCATGGTTTGCGACGAGCTGCACTGCGAGGGGATGTCTAACCGATTGTGAAAAATGTGGCGTGCTCGCTTTGAGATGAATCTGCCGTTCGACTCGCTCCGATACTGAAACGACTGGCGGGTGTCACGACCCGCGACTCGGCGAGTTTCGTCGAGTGTTCTGCACGCGAACGGACAGCGGGCAAGAACAGGATTGATAGAGATGCTTCTCTCCGCCTAGGCCGCCGGTGGGAAGCGTTCAAGCTCAATAAAACGCGGGATGTGCGACCGCTGAACAACAGGATGAACAGGAGCGGGCTAGGATGCTGACTCTACAGGGATTCTTTCCGCAAGGATGTCGGGTGATCGGCGAACGCCTTCAACGCTGGCGACTGCCCGTTGTCCTGCTGTCCGGATTGGCTTGCGTTGCTCCCAACGCCGCCCTGGCTCAACAAAGTCCGGTCTACACTCAAGACTCGTCCGTGTTCGTGCAGGGACCGCAGACGCAGTACGGCCCCTCCTTATCGAGTGGTCCGTCATTTCAGATGCCGGTGGGATCGCAATCACGCCGTCAACCGGCGGGGTTAATCCAACAAGTCCAAAATACGCCGCAATCAGCGCGGGCCATGCACCGGTTGATCGAGTCCATGCCGCAAGCCCAGGATGAAATCGAAGTCATCCAGCAGCGGCACCAACTCGTGCTGATGCGGTCCAATATCTCACGCATCTCGATCGGTGATGCCTCGATTGTCGATGTCGTGCAGTACAGCCCGCGCGAGATCGCGATTGTCGGCGGCGTGCGCGGATCGACGAGTCTGACGTTTTGGTTTGAAGGCGAAGCCGATCCGCTGATCTATACCGTCCGGACGATCCGCGATCCGAACTTGGACAACCAGCGCAAACTCGATTACGGCAAGCTCGAACGCAAGATCGCGCTGATGTATCCGAACAGCAAGGTCTATCTGATTCCGATGGGCTTCAAGATCATTGTGCGCGGACAAGTCCGTGACTCTGAAGAGGCGTCCCACATTTTGAACGTGGTGCGTGGTGAAGTGATGAACCAAGACGGTGCGGCCTTCGGACCTCAGCCCTATCTGAACGGCGCTGGCTTTGGCGGCGTCAACTCGGGCGGTTACGGGGGTGGGGGAGCTGGAGGCCCCGGTGGTTACGGCAGTCCGTTCGGCTTCAATGCGTGGGACTTGGCGGCGGGACTCATCCTCAATGAATTGAAAGTTCCGGGTGAGTTCCAGATCGCGTTGCGCGTCCGCATCGCCGAACTGAACCGGTCGGCGGCTGATCGGGCGGGTGTCGATATCAACATCCTCTTCAACGACGCACGTCATGTGATTCACTCCACCTTGGGAGCGGGAGCGGGGACCATCGGTGGTGTCTTCGAGAACGGAGAAATCGGCCTGTTCCTCGATTACCTGTCCCAAAACGGCACGACGAAGATTTTGAGCGAACCGCAGGCGACCGTCTTGAGCGGGCGCGAAGTCCAGTTCTTGGCGGGCGGGGAATACGCGGTTCAGTCCGTCGTCGGTGTCGGTGCGGGAGCGAGTACCAGTACCAATTTCAGAGGCTTCGGTACGTCACTCCGAGCGACGCCGACGATCACGGATCGTGACCTAATCCGGTTGGACATCACCGCCGAGTACAGCGACCTCAATTCCAGCAACAATTCCGGCGGAAACCTCGGCACCAGCAACCGTCGGATTCGCACCACCGTCGAATTGCGGGAAGGTCAGACACTGGCCCTCGCCGGTCTGTTGTCGCACCGCACGAAGACGGAAGTCAGCCGCATCCCGGTCCTCGGCGACATCCCCAAGATCGGCCCGCTGCTGTTCAGCTCGAAGCGATCCACACAAGAGGAAAACGAACTCTTGATTCTGGTGACACCGGAGATCGTCCGTCCGATGGATGCTCACGAGGTGCCTCAGGTACCCGGCTTTGAAGTGACTCGCCCGACTCACGACGAGTTCTGGAAGTACAACATGACCGAAGGCCAGCCAGATACGGGGCACTATCACTTGCCACCGTTCGGCAGCGGCAGTGTCGGCACGAATGTCGATTACCAACACTTCAATCCCGGCCCGGCGGGTTCGATGAACCAGCCGATGCCCACGGGCGGCAACGGAGTTCGTGGTGGGGGCATGGTCTCGCCCGCTTCGACACCCACGCCGCAACCGTCGAACCGACTGTACCCGGTACCGCAAGCCTCGAACGGAACCAGACAGGGTGGATCGCAGTACTCGAACCAAGTGATGTCTCCGAACAACAATTCGGGGATTCGTCAGGCGGGCTGGGATCAATCGGGACAGCAACGACAGCCGCCGTCGCAACAGGAACAACGCCGGTACTAACAGCCTGTTGAAAAACGGCTGTCGGGAGGGCGAGGCTCCTGCCGAGCCGCGAGAAACGAGCGACATTCCCCACGCACCTGGCTCGGCGGGAGCTC
>JAYTGQ010000140.1:0-7250 GCA_043733345.1 Schlesneria sp. | reverse complement strand
GAAAGTCGCTTGTTTCTCGCGGCTCGGCAGGAGCCTCGCCCTCCCGACAGCCGTTTTTCAACAGGCTGCTAACCGCAGCGACAAACCGGCGTGGTCTCACCCGGTCGTTTGCGGCGGCAAGCTCTACCTGCGCGACCAAGACACGCTACTCGTGTACGACATCAAAAAATGACCGCCCTCCGCCCCTCGTAGATGCTGGTTTACTTGACCGGCATCAGGTCGATCACTGCCGCCGACATGGACGTGACTCCCGTGATGAGGGCCTCGCGCGCGTCGGGGTAGAAGAACGGCGAGTGCAATGACGGCGGCTGCTTGCCGTTCTGCTTCATCGCGGCGAGGCGATCAGGGTGTACTGCACCGAGTCGCCACATGAAGATCGGGACTCCGGCGAGACCGTACTGCGAGAAGTCTTCTCCTCCCATTGAGGGTTCGACGGGGATGACGTTTTCTTCGCCGAGGACGCGACGGAACGTCGGCACGACGAGTTCGACGAGGTCCGCGTCGTTCTTCGTGGCGGGAGTCCAGTCGGACAGTTCGATGGTTGGCTCGGGCGCACCGGCACTGATTGCGGCCGCTTTGGCCTTGCGCTTGATCCCCTCGATCAGCCGGTCGCGCGTCTCGGGCGAGTAGCTTCTGACCGTGAGTTGCAGGCGGCACGAGTCACCGATGATGTTGTGTTTGGTCCCGCCGTGAATCGATCCGACTGTGATGACGGCCGGCTCGAACGGGTTGTTCTCGCGGCTGACGAGTGATTGCAGATCGACGATCAAGTGAGCGGCCTGCACGATCGGGTCGATGGTCGTGTGAGGAAACGCGCCGTGGCCCCCCTTCCCCTTGATGCCGATGTCCACGCTGTCCACGTTCGCCAGAATGTACCCGGCCTTCACGCCGATCTTGCCCGTCGGCATGTCGCTGCTGACGTGCAGCGCGAGGGCATACTTCGGCTTGGGGAATCGCGTGAAGAGGCCGTCCTTCAGCATGGCCTCCGCCCCGCCACCGACCTCCTCGGCCGGTTGCCCGACGAACATCACCGTTCCGCGCCACTGGTCCTTGTGCGTCGCGAGATACCGCGCGACGCCGATCTGTGTGGTGATGTGAATGTCGTGTCCGCAGGCGTGCATCACGCCGACATCGTTCCCTTTCGGATCCTTCGCTTTCACCGTGGACGCGAACGGCAGCCCGGTCGCCTCGACGACCGGCAGCGCATCCAAATCCGTTCGCAACATCACAACGGGACCGTCTCCATTTTTGAGCAGCCCCACCACGCCACGACGCCCGACTCCCGTGGTCACTTCAATCCCGAGTGCCTTCAATTCCTCCGCCAACTTCGCGGCAGTTCGCTCTTCTTGAAACGACAACTCCGGGTGCGAATGGAAATCCTTATAGAGCGTGAGCAGTTCTTCAACCTTCCCCTTCGACCAATCAGCCGGGTTTTCCTGAGCCATCGCCGACGATGACGCCGACATCAATACGAACATCGGCACGGTGAGCAGAAGGAAGAATCGCACGGAAGGTCTCCGGTTGGCTGTGTGTCAGAACTTGTAAGATGGGCACTCTTGCCCGTCCGTCCTTGATCGAAGCCGGACGGGCAAGAGTGCCCATCCTACGAAGCGTTTTACGCCGCTGGCCACATCGCGGCGAAGATCGCACCGATGAGGGCGGCGAACGCGATTGACTCGATTAGGTGCCCCACGATTCGGCACTTGAACCAGATCGCATGTGGCACGATCGCCGCGAAGAACGTCATGAATCCGGCGGTCGCGACGAACCGGAAGACCTTCATGAAGTCGGCTCCGGGTGGGACGGCCAGCGTCGTCAGATAGGCCAGACAAAAACTGGCGACCAGGAAATAGACGAACGTCAGCCCGAGATTGCGGCCCATGTTGACCGGCCCCGTCACCGTCATGAACCCGCACGGTCCGGTCGCCAACTTCTGTTTGAACTCCTCGCTCTTCATCTCTGCGGGGCTACCGCATCCGGGAAACACATAGCTCCCCAACGTCAGGTCACACCCGCGAGCCGCCTCCAAAAACTTGTCCTCCTGCGCCAGCTTCACCCAGTCCTGTTTGTGCAGTTGCAGCACCATCCACGACAGGAAGCTGGCAAAGAACAGGGCGACGCCGGAGATGACAATCGGGAGAATCAAGCTGAAGGTCATGGTGAAATTCCTGAGTTGAGGCTGGCAGAACAGGGTCATTCGGGAGAATCTTGCCCGAACGGGGAAGATTTGTGAACCGACGAGGATTCCGTTGCGACTCTGTTTTCGTTCGACAATCAAGGGACACACGATGCCGAGCAGGGCCATCGCCTTGTTGGATCTGCGAAACCTGTAGGGTGGGCCGGCGGCGCTTCGCCGCGCCGGCCCACCATGATTTCTCGACGATTCCCGGTGGTGGGCCGGCGCTCGAAGCGAGCTGGTCCCACCCTACGTTGAAAAAGGCGATGGCCCTGGATGCCGAGACAACCGGACGACATTCGCGACGAACTGCTGGTGCTGCGGTGCCTGCGTCGCGACTTGGAAGCGTGGGACGAACTGGTCCGGCGCTACCACGATCGACTGTTCTACTACGTCAGGCGGATGGTCGATCAGGACGAACAGGCCGCTCACTTGCTGCAAGAAGTTTGGGTCAAGGTATTGCAGAGCCTGCGGTCGCTGCGGCAAGGAAGCCGGTTGGCCCCGTGGCTCTACTCGCTCACGCGGCATGTGGTGATGAGCCATTACCGCGAGCGATACTCGACCGCCGAAGTGGCCGATCATGCGGAATTGGATGAACAACCAACCGACGACTCCGCCGATGCGGCCCGCTTTGAAGATGCGGAGCTGATCCACTTCGGACTGAGTCGGATCGGCTGGGCCGAGCGGGAAGTTCTCACGCTTCATTTTCTCGACGACCTGTCCGTCGCCGAAATCGCGACTGTCCTCGGCATCCCACCGGGGACCGTGAAGTCTCGATTGCACCGGGCCAAGTCCCAATTGCGCCAAGTCCTCATCTGCGAGACCGGCGATCCGACCGGAAAGGAAACTCATCATGCCTGACCACAACCCGACCTCCGACCACAAACTGCCTCTGCGCGACCGACTGCTCGCGGCCGGATCGCCCTCGACCGGTATCCAAGACCAAATTCAAAGGGAGATTCAATCCATGTTGACCCAAAAACTATCGGCTCCGCGCCGAGTGTTTTTCTGTTTCGTCGCCGTCGCTGCGACAGTGAGCGCCCTCGTCTGTGGATCGCTCGCCGTCACCGAGCCGCAATTGCCTCCGCTGGCTCGGCTCGGACTGGCCACGGGAGCCCTGTTCGGCCTGGCCTGGGTCATCGTGATCGTGTCGGTCCTGCGACGCGGCGAGATGGACCTCAAGCGGGACGCCCGCCGCATCGCTCAGATGGTTTGGGCCTTCACGCTGTTGATGTCGATCTTCTTCTGCGCCGTCGGCATGTCACGCCCCGACAAGCTGCTCAGTGTCCTGATGATGCTCCAGTCGCTGGTCTTCCTCATCAGCGCCGCCGTCTACTGGCTCAACCACAGCATCGAGGAATCCGAACTCAACGTGAAAGAGAAGTTGCTGGAAATCGAACTCCAGTTGGCTGAGTTGACTCGGGCACGGTGATTCTCCGAGGACGCACACACTCAGTTGCTGTTTCGGAAGATAGACAACCGCTACCAGTCCACTGATACTACCCGAGTCTCTTCACCCCACTTGGGAACCCGTGCCGTGCTCCTTCGCGACCTGACAATCGAAAACTACCGCAGCTTTGAGAACTACAAACTCAACGGCCTCGCCCGCGTCAACCTGCTCGTCGGCGACAACAATTGCGGTAAGACATCGGTGCTTGAGGCAGTCCATATCCTTATTTCGCAGGGGAAAATGGAGTGTGCGCTTGAGACATTGGGACTTCGCGAGGCAATCAAGAGGGCATCCGATGGAACGAATGGTCGAATCGTCGGTCACCCCGATGCGATGTCTTGGTTTCGTAACGACGCAGACGCGTCCAATGTGACACGCAAGACATTTGTGATTCACGAACGTGGGACGGTGGATCGCAAAGTCGAATGTACCATCAAATTCACCACCGATGAGAAGCCTCATTTGTTGGTGTCAACGGCGTACATCAATGGCTTGCCGCATCGCAGTCAGGTGGTGCCACTCAATGAAGTGGGGCTTGCAAGGGGGCCTATTCAGCCGCCGACTAAGCCGAGCGGCGTCGAGAAAATGGCTCCCGGCATTGGCCAGATTCCACCTCATGTGTTTGTTCCGTCGCTTGGCCTGAAAACATCTCGGATGGCCCAGTTGTGGACGGCCTTACTGCCGTTGCGCAAGGAATCGTCGGTCGTGCAATCCTTGAATGTGATTGATGCGGAAATCCGTCAGATTCAGTTTTCGGCAGCGACCATGTCTCGTTCCGACATCTGGATCGATCAGGGAAACAAGCGGCTGACGCTTGCCAATTTGGGCGAGGGTGCCGCGTTCCTCCTGTCGATCGGAGTGGCTATTGCAAGCTCGCAGAATGGCGTGTTGTTCGTCGATGAGATCGACACTGGACTCCACTATTCAAAGCTCTCTGGCATGTGGCAGATGGTCATTAAGGCGGCAAAAGATCTTGGGGTCCAAGTCTTCGCAACGTCGCATAGCCTTGATTGCATCCGTGCTTTGGCAGCGACTGTACAAGCGGACCCTGCCATCGCAGAGGATGTCGCTGTGTTCCGCATTGATCGCACCAAAGACGAAGCCGTTCGTTTCGCAGGCGAGGAACTTCCCGTGGTCGTCGAACACGAAATCGAGGTGCGCTGATGGCAGCGACTCGACAGCAGCCGCTCGTAGTTGAGGGCAAAGACGACTACCACTCGTTGTTGCACCTGCTGAAGCGAACCGGCGTATTGCCTGCGGATGCGACAGACCAGACCTCGCCGATTCAGTTTATCGAGGCGAAATCGAAAAACGGGTTGTTGAAAGACATTCCAACCCGGTGGAAGGAAGCTGGAATCACGGCGATTGGCTACGTGCTCGACGCGGATGATTCAGCCAGTGAACCCAAGGGCCTCGGACCCACTTGGGACGCCATTCGCCATCGCCTTTCCAAAATCGGCGTGGTGTCCGAAGGCTCCATTCCATCGCGCGGATTCACGGCGCGCATCGGGCAGAGTGGACCTCAGATCGGCGTGTGGATCATGCCTGACAACAAGACCGACGGCGCGTTGGAAGATTTCTTGATCGCTCAGGTCGAGCCGCAAGATCAACTCTTTCAGTTTGCACGAGCGAAAACAGCCGAAGCAGGGCAACTCCCCATCTCGGGCCGATTCACAGAGTCCGATTTGAGCAAAGCGGAATTGCGGTGCTGACTGGCTTGGTGCAAGGAGATGGGCCAACCTTACGGCTTGGCGATGCAGGCGGGACGATTCAATGTCTCGGTAGAACCCGCTACTGGATTTGCCGACTGGATACGAACGCTTTACGGCCTGAGGAGAACTTGATGATCGCGAATGGTTGTTGGTCGGTGTCTTGGGGTCTGGTGGTCTTGCTGTGTGGTCAGGCGGCGGCGGCCGAAGGCGACTGGCCGAACTGGCGCGGTCCCACCTGTAACGGTCACTCCACCGATAGCGCGGTCCCCGTTCAATGGGACGAGAAGTCGATCGTGTGGCAAACCGCATTGCCGGGCGAGGGACAGTCTTCACCCGTGATCGCGGGCGACAACATTTTTCTCACCACGGCACTGAAGTCCGGACGGCAGCGAATCGTGCTGTGTGTCGATCGCAAAACGGGAAAGATTCTGTGGCAGGAGACCGTTTGGACCGGTGAGCCGGAGAAGACACATGCCATCAACGGCTGGGCCTCCGCGACGTGTGCCACGGATGGAGCACGAGTCGTTGCGTTCTTCGGGCGGGGTGGGCTGCACTGCTTTGATGCTGCCGGGAAGAAACTCTGGTCGAAAGACCTCGGTCAATTTGAAGGCCCCTGGGGCACCGGAGCCTCACCATTGATCGTCGATAATCTGGTCATTCAAAACTGTGAGGCTGAGGAGCAGGCATCACTGACGGCGTTCGACATCCGAACGGGCGACGTTGTCTGGAAGACGCCGCGAGACATCCCCGAGCGTGGCGGATGGAGTTCTCCGGTCCTGCTGACAGAGGGCCCGCATCGCGAGGTGATCTTGAACGGGTTCAACGGTGTGACGAGTTACGACCCCGCATCCGGAAAAAAACTGTGGTTCTGCCAGAGCTTTGCCGGGCGTGGCGAACCGACGGCCACACCGGGACAGGGCTTGGTCGTCGTTCTCAACGGACTGGCGGGAGATGTGTATGCGGTGAAGCCGGGAGGCGGAGGCGATGTCACGCAATCTCACATGGCGTGGCATACCCCGCGACGAGTCGGCCGCGACCAACCCTCACCGATTGTGATCGGGGACTTCATGCTCGCGGTGAGCATGGACGGCATCGGTTGCTGTTACGACGTGAAGACCGGCCGCGAGTTGTGGAAGGATCGACTCGGCGGCAAACACACTTCGTCGCCGATTGCTGCGAACGGGCTAGCCTATTTCCAAAGTGACTCCGGCGAGACGATCGTCGTAAAACCCGGCCTGCAATTGGAAGTTGTTCGACGCAACCAACTCCCCGCCGCCAACGACGAAATCTTTCGCGCCTCGTTGGCCCCTTCGCGCGGTCAAATGTTCTCGCGATCAAACAAAACGCTGTACTGCCTGACATCATCGAAGTGACGCTGAAACCTCTGACAGACAGGCAACCGCTCTCTCCTGTTGGACTGCCCCAAGAGGACGAAGACCTTCTTCGACTCCGCAGCGCAAGCAGTCATTACCCCGAAGCGTCTGTGCATTTTCTACTTTCGAGAGTTGTGGTCGGTGTTCAAGTAACCCGCAGCGTCAGCGAGGGCGATCTGAAATCGACATGTTCTTGGAAGTCCTCCCTCGCTGACGCTGCGGGTTACTTCTGGAACTCTCGGAACTTGATCCTGCACAGGTTCTAAGTCTTGGAGCGGGATCAGGCGAGCGGCAAATCACTCCCATTGTGATTGCCAACCGCACGGATCTGAAACATCGTCACGGCCACGCCGCGCGTGACCCAATCTGGCGAAGACGACTTCCAAACCACCACCAAGCCACTATACCTCACGCGGTCAATAGTGAGACATCTGAGCGGGGCGGCGTAAGCCCCCCGGTTCTTCCCAAGGGGCTTACGCCCAAGAACCGGGGGGCTTACGCCGCCCCGCTCAGATGTCTCACTATTGACCGCGTGAGGT
>JAYTGQ010000139.1:0-7251 GCA_043733345.1 Schlesneria sp. | reverse complement strand
CCGCCGGTGAGTTGGAACTACCGGCGGCTAGCGCCTTGCCGCTCACAGAATCACAGAATCACAGTGTCAAACCGGGAAGTTATTGCGAGCCAGTTCCTAAGCGTCTCGCTTGCCCATCTTCCAACAGCAAGCACGGGCAGGTTCCAGCAGCAAGCACGGGCAAGCGAGACGCTTACCCTACGGTTCTCAACAGCCTGTTACCGGTTCATGCCGACATAGAAGCTGAAGATCTGCTTGTTGTCGAAGTCTTGCTTGAGCACCGGGAAGGCAAAGTCGAGGGCGATTGGCACCGGCCCCATCATTGGAACCGCGATGCGGAAACCGGCACCGACGGAGAGCCGGAAGTCACGCATTGAGACTTTGTTATCGACCGTACCGAAGTCAGAGAATCCAACCACTTTGACCATTTCATTCGCGGTCACGGGCAGCATGTATTCGACGCTACCGAGCAGCATCGTCGTACCACCGACACGCACTCCCGTATCCACCGGACTGACGCCACGGAACGAGAAGCCTCGGAAGGATTGAAATCCGCCCGCGAAGAAGCGTTCGTAGATCGGCGTGTCATCGCCGGTCCAACTGGCTTGTCCGATGAGCGAGACCGTGTGGCGTCCGCCTCCGTCTGCACGCTGATACGTGGTGAAGTACTGCCGCCCCTCCACATCGAAGCGGGTGTATTTGAATTCGTTGAACGCTTGCTCAACACCGAGTTCCAAGTAGTGACCTGCGCCCGGCAGGAACGCGGCGTCGCGTGTGTCGTGCATGACCGAAGCCCTCACAGTGGAGAGCAGCGTGTTGCCGAGAACATCGGTCAAAAGTTGTGGATGCGGATTGGTTGGTCTAGTGATTCCGACATCTTCCAGACGCAACGCGACCGAGCCGGACCATTGCTGCGTGAACTGGCGTCCGACGCGCAGCTTGCCGCCCAGCCGTTGTTCGGTCCAGTTCTTATAGAACCGTTGGAAGTAGAAACCGCTGACACCGAGGTTGTTGTTCGTGTCCATGAAGTACGGGTCTTGCCAGTCGATCAGATACCGACTGACCTGCGTGCCGGGCATCGCCTCGATGCGAAAGCGTTGGCCGCCGCCACGCCACGCGGTTCCATTCCAAACGTCGGCCCAACTCGTGGGCGGCCGCAGGATGTCGAAGTTCTGTTCGCTCAGCACGATGTTGCCGACGACGCCCGAGTTGCTGTTCACGCCGACGCCGAACATCAACCGGCCGGTGCGGGCCTCATTCACATACGTGTCGATATCGATGTACTCGGGCGGAGGCATCCGATCCCAATCGTTGGTCTCTTGATCGCGTAGCGTGTTCCCAAACGGATTGAGCTGCGGGTTGCTGCTGTCGAAACCAAAGTTGTCCGACGCGGGTGGCTGATCGTAACTCTGAGCGCGGAAGATCGGGGTGAGTGGTGCCAATCGCGCACAGTCCGACTTCGACTTGTCCTCTTCTTCGTCATCCGGCTCAACGGCGCGCGTTTCCACGAAGTAGGGACGCGCGACATTTTGAGTTTCAGGGACGTTGGGATTGGTTCGTGACCTCTGTATGGCCGAGTTCGCAGGGTTCGTCGTAGCCGGTGACTTCGACGACGGCGAACCCGAAGTGAAGGCCGTCCCCATGAGCAAACTGTGTCCGGCCGCTTCCAATGCCCCCGCCTCGACATTCTGGCCGCGAGCCATGTTCACGTCGGGCTGCTGAATCCACGAGTCACTTTTGACGATGCTCGTGTCGATGCGCGGCCCGGCCTGCGGCCCGGTCTCAAAGTACTGCGAACCTTCCAGCCGCCGCTTGAGCAAATAGATTTTCTTCGGGTCTGCCAGATCGCCCGGTTGAATGGGCGACAGGTTGCGGATCAGATTGGTCTTCGTGTGCGGATGGTCTCCGGCGATATGAACGTTGAAGTCGCGAACGCGATAGACCTTGTCTTCGTTGATTTTGAACACGATATCGACCACGGCCGCATCGTTGTCGTCGGTCCAGACGGGGACCGCATCGACGCGCGCCTGCAAACGGCCCTGTTCGCCGTACTTGCTCTTGATGGCATCGACATCCTTGGCGATGTGCCGAGCGTTGTACTCTTCACCCGAAGCGATCTTCGTCATACCGCGAACCTGGTCCTCGGTCAGAACCTGATTGCCAGCCACATCAATGTTGCGAATGCGGTAACGCTTACCTTCAGCGACCTCGTAGTGCAGTTCAATCTTCGATTTGTCCTCCGAGAACTCCTGCCGTGGCTTCACCTGCACGTCGAAGTAGCCGAGGCTGTAGTAGTACTGACGAATCCCCTCCATGTCGTCGGCAATCGTGGACGGATCGTACTTCCCACCGAACAGCCACAGGATGCGTGTTTTCGTCCGCGTCTTGAGCTTCAGCAGGCCATCACTGAAGTTCTCGTTCCCCTCAAACTTCACCGAAGTAACCTTAACTTTCGGCCCCTCATTAATGAGGAACACGACCTCACGGTCGGGGTCGGTTCGCACGTCGCCACGTTCGAGTTCGACGGTGGCGAACGCGAAGCCCTTCTCGTGGTAATGCTCTTCAATCCGGCGGGCGCACTCGCGGTTGGCACTCACGTCATACGGGCTGCCCGGCTTGAGCTGCGTCATCGACTGGAAGACCTTGGTTTTGATCTTCTTGTTTCCCTTGTACTCGACCCGCGTGACGATGGGCCGTTCGAGAACGCGGAACACCAACAGGTTGCCGTCATCGGTGCGACGGATCGATGGCTCGACGTTGGCAAACCAACGAGTTCTCACGAGCGCATCGACATCGTCTTTGATCTGCTTCGCGGTGACGGGGCGTCCCGGACGAGTCTTGATGTGACGCGCGATTTCCGAGCTGGGAATCGTCGTGTTTCCCTCGACCGTCACTTTGGCGAGCGGCTCATCGAGCGTGAAGGGAGTATCCGCCGCACCGTTGTTAGCGGCAACGGCTTCGATCCCCGAGTTGTCCGCCGAAATCTGGCGGATCGACTTGGAACGTGGTGCCGTTGGAAGTCGTACTCCCTGTCGCGACGATGGCACATCCAGAAATGGATCGCCGGAGGAAGGCTGAGCGATGGCGACATCGACGCACGATCCCATCACGACGCCCACGAAAAGGACGCACGCGAGCGACGAGATGCCGCAGGCTCTGTCGCGGACGACGTGCTGCATGGTTGA
Organism: Schlesneria sp.; assembly: GCA_043733345.1. GTDB lineage: Bacteria > Planctomycetota > Planctomycetia > Planctomycetales > Planctomycetaceae > Schlesneria. Next base: position 4,087 of record JAYTGQ010000139.1, on the reverse strand, counting down.
GCTTTCTCGCACGGAAGGCGACACCGTTGGCCAGTGACGCAAACAGACTCAAGACGGGAACGATGGGAGTGACGTGACGGCGGATGCGGGCCGAGTCTGACTCGAACCGACCCTGCGCGCGGCGGGACAGATAGCCGATTCGTAAAAATGCGGCAAGACGAGTTGTCCGCACTCACGGGTCCAGAACGACGCGACGCCCCTCTGGCTTTGTAGGACGGGCACTCTTGCCGTTTCCGACAGAAGTCGATTCCCACTCTGGTCGTAGCTGAATTCGCACGAATTCAGACTCAATGGTACGAGCGTCTGAACTCTTGCGAGTTCAGCTACGACTTTTGTCGGTCACGTCACTCTTGCCCGGCTCATCATGCAAAGGACGACGGGCAAGAGTGCCCGTCCTACAAAGCAGGCTCTGGCGCTATTCGTTCACGATTTCAAGACGTTTCCAATACGCGTACTCACCCGCCCAGTTGTTCGACTGGTTCAGGATTTCCAAGTACACCTTCTGCCCGGCGAACTTGGCCAGTGAGACTTGGATGCTCGCGTAGCCGCGTTGTGGCAGCGTGAGCTTCGTGTCGATGAGTTGATCGTGAAGAATTTCGCCGTTGGCCTTCACGACCAATTGGAAGTCGGCACCGATTTGATGCGACACAAGGATGTCCAGCGCTTGAGGCGGATCCTTTGGCAGGACGAGGCCACCGCGCAGGATGGCCGGTTTGTCGGCCGCGTTCGGATGAGTTCGCAACACATCCGCTTGGCCATTGTGTTCGGCCATGCGAATCAGGCCGTGAGCGAGGTCCAGCGTTGAGAAATGGCTTGTGAACGGAGCGAGCAGCCGGCCGTAGTCCTCGCGCCGGGCGACCGCATCAATCAGACTGGGGTCGAGCTTTGCGATGACCTGCGGATTGACGAGGTGCGTCCGCGCGAACTCCATGTCTTGCGGAGTGCGCGCCAGAGAGACGTGATCCAACCACGCCGCTTCGCCATCGGTGCAGTCGATCGCCAAGCCGGTCAAATTGAACGTACCGAAGTCGCCATAAAGGTCTCGCGCGAGCGGCTGCCAGTCCTTCGGCATCGCGCCGTTCAGACGCAGTGCCGAGCCAGCCGATTGTTGCTTGTTTCCGGCGTCGTAGGCGTAGCCGTGACGCAGACCACGATCATCGGTCGCTCCTGCCAGGCCACGTCGTCCGCGAAACGGCTTCCCTCGCATTTGATCGGCGCGAAGTAGCTGCTGCGCGATCTGTTCCCCCAACCGGCCATCGTTGGCGAACTGAAGTTGCAGCCGCGATCCAGTCGGCTGCTTCCACGCGAAGAGAACGTAGCGGTACTGACCGAGTCGCGGTTGATCGACGATCGCCACGTCGAGGCTTGGCAATTGAGCATTGTCGCCAGCGTCGGGCGTGACCCGCAGAGCCGTCTTCCCCGAGTACGGTTTCTCATCGTCGGTCGTCACCGTTCCAGCACCGTGATGCAGCAGCGACGCAAACTGCGGATCGTCTTCAAAAATGGTGAGGACTCCGGGCCGATCTGCCGTCAGCGCACAGCCACGCCAATCGACGAGCGACTTCTCATCGGTGCCGAACACGACCAGCTCCACGTTGACCGTGCGTCCCTGATGCGTGTGAACCGAGACGAGGATTGGATCGGGATCGGTCGGCGCGTTTCTCAGCGGGACTTCAAATTCGCCCTGCGAGCGACCGTCGAGCTTCACCTGCACAAACGTCGGCGACGTGTTCTCTTGGAAGCGACTGACCGCGATCGACAGCCAACGGTGCTGCGGTGCGATCTTCAATTTGCGTGAGGCGATGAAGAACCGATCTGTCGAACGAGTGACCGGCCGAAACAGCGGATCACGCGCGACAATCGCATCGACGACGTTGGTCACTTTCAACGTCTTCGTATCCGACGGTGAGACCGTCCAACCGGCGAGACCCGGCAACCGCGCGACGACGCGCGAAGCCACTTCCGCTTCGAGCGCGAGCGGGTCGAGCTTCACTTCCGGCTCATACCAATTGACGGCGTCGCGAATGTCGAACGGATCGGTTCCCGCAGGACGGCCTTCGTGAGCCATGTCGGTTCGCAGCGTGAATCGCCGCTGCTCGGCGGATCCCTTGGGCAGGTTGTGCCAGCCGCTGTCCACGACATGGTGCGAGGTCGTGAGAAAGCGGTGCTCGCTGAGTGTCTGGCCGTTCGCCAACACGACCGCCGGACTGACGCAGCCGCCGGAACCGGCTGAGATGTCAATCCCATAAAACGTGTGCAGCGCTGCGGCGATCTCGGGGTATTCAAACGTCAGATCGCACGAGGCCTGCACACCAAAGCCCCAGCCGAATTCATTCCGAAACGACTGCAACAGCCCGCGTTGGACGCTCTGGTTCGTTTGCCACTTCCAGCCCGAACCGAAGACCGACGCTTGCTTCACATCCAGGGGAGCGAAGTTCGACAGCGGCACATCGGTCGGTGCAAAGAACCGCCACGCGCGGACGGTGCGATAGCGGAGCCACACGGGGTCGAGACTCCACGCCGGTTGGAGCAGTTGCAGCCACTGCTCGGGACGATTGCGGTCTCCGTGATGCCGTGCTTGAAAGCGTTCGGTCGAGGTCGTCCAACGGCTGCCGTCGGTCGTGTCGAGCTGCATCAGCCGCGACTTGAGCTGCGGCGTCAGCGTCGCGAGTTGATCGTAATAGCAGCTCCACGCATCGAGCTTTGGCAGGTGAACCTCGCCCAGTTCGGCGAACGACAATTCCTTGAGGCCGTCGTTTGTGAGCAGCGTCACCGCCCCGTCAGCCCAGCGCAGCGAGCGATAAGCCAGCATCGCGCCGTTTCGTAGCCAGACGGTCCCCGGCCGATACTCTTCGCGCGCGACACGCTGCCACACGACGCGCCGCAACCATTCCGTGGTGACCCGCACTTCGCCCGCTTGAGGATCGTCGGGAGGCTGAACTTCGGCGACAGGCTTCACGATCAGATGAGCGGGCTGCTGCTCATACGCCAACCCCGAGTCGGCTCGAAACGACACGACTTCGCCCGACAGTCGGTCCCCGCCGAAGAACTCGACAAACATCTCCGGCTCGGTCGCCGGAGGCTGTTGCCGGTCGATGATCCATCGCGCCGGAGCCGCTCCCTCAAACAACGCCCGCCCACCGATCTTGGGGACTGAAGCAGGCTCGAACCACTCGCGCACCTCCGCCTCTTCGACGCGCCCGCCATCCGAGAACATCGCGGCGTAGCGTTCGGCCGCGATGCTTCTTGCTGGAACCGCACTGAGTACACAAGTCAGCACACAGACCAGTCGGGTCGCCATCAGCACTCGGTTCATCTCGATTCCTAATGAGCGATTCAACACGGAGTCGCAACGTGGGGTCGGACAGACGACGCTGCGCCAATAGTGACCGCGTGAGGTAGCTGCCTGTGGAAAAACGTAGGGTAAGCGTCTCGCTTGCCCGTCTTCCAACTACCAAAACGTCTTCCAACTACCAAAACGGACAAGTCACCGCAAAGACGGGCAAGCGAGACGCTTACCCTACGTTTTTCCACAGGCTGGTAGGCGACACGGCCACCGTCACAGACTCAGACCTTCGGCTCCAGCACTCGCAACGTCACACCTTGCACGAACGCGCCGATCCGCAAGCGGTACTCGGCCATGTGCGGGGCGACCAGATGCGCCTTGAGATGCTCGATGCTCTCCCACTTCTCGACGATCATCACGACGTTCTCACCGAGATTGCGTTGAACCGAGATGCCGGTCGCGACATCGACTGCCGCTCCGTACTCGATGCAGCCCGCCTCCTGCCGAACGAGGACCGCGACCTGGGCGAACTCGCCCAAGAAGTCGTCGCGATGACCGGGCGTGGTTTCAATCTGAGCAAGAACGTGAATCATGGTCTGCCTGTGTCGAAGAGGTGTGTCGGGAAAGATCCGGAGCAGGAACGTCGGTCAGAAGTCCGGCGGTTGTTATACCTCCCAGCGCGGGCATTGCCCGCAACCCATTGAAGCCAAAACCGGAATGGCAAAATGATGAAGCACAAAATCAGGGAAGAGGCTCGCACGGAGACCGACCGCCTGGATGATTCTGTGCTTCATCATTTTG
>JAYTGQ010000138.1:0-39911 GCA_043733345.1 Schlesneria sp. | reverse complement strand
GACGGCGTCGTAACTCGAACCGACGGTGTATGTCTGCCCGAAGATCGTGAGCGACTCATTGGTCTTGCGACCGTTCGAGTACGCGAACGCGACGGTGTTCGAGTAGCGACCCTTCACGGCGGTCAGCATTCGGCCTGCGGTGTCGTAGGTGAACGTGTCCTGATCGGCAATTGCACCGGCAGGACTATTGGCTAGCGTCCGGTAATGCCGGTTGAGCATTCGGCTTGCCATGTCATAGACCAGCGCGATCGTCTCGCCGAGTTGGTCCTGCTTGAGAACCGCTCGCCCCGCCGCGTCATACGCCACGGTCGTGAACCCGCAGTGCGCGTCGCCGGGGTTTTGACCGGCGACGTGATCGGGCCAGGTGATCTTGGTTCTGCGGCCGAGTGGGTCGTATTCGTAGGAGGTCGTTTGGCCTTCGGCATCGGTCATCGAGAGTTCGTTGCCCGCCGCGTCGAACGTGAACGAGGTCGTGGCGTTGTTGCGGTCCTTCGACTCGAACCGTCGGCCGCGCGCGTCGTAATAGTTGAACGTCGTGTTGTTCTTGGCGTCGATCTGCTTCGTGATGTTCCCCGCGAGGTCGTATTCCGTCCTCCGGTTCACGCCGTCGAGCAGTTCCTGAGTATCCGCGCACAACACGTCTCGGTTGTGGGCGTCGTACTGACAGTCCTGCCCGACGCCGTTCGGGTCGCGGACTTTTTTCCGATTGCCGTTGGCGTCGTACTCGAACTTCGTGACAAAGTTCTCCGCATCGACCGACTCGATGACTCGGCCCGCGCCGTCGGTGCGTTGCTTGGTGGTGTGACCGAGTTCGTTCGTGACGCTGGTTTCGAGGACGTTGCCGTAGCCCGCGACGGTGACGATCACGTCGTGCGTCGTCGTGCTGGAGACGACCGCCGCGCCGTTCGCATCGAGCTGCACCAAACGGACGCTCCGACCGAGGCCGTCTTTGATGGAGAGCGTGCGTTCGCCCTCGGGGTTCGTGACGAGGGCCGCGCTGCCGTTGCAGCCGGTGCCGAGATTCAGTCCAGCCAAGTGTTGACTGAACTGTTGGTCCAATCCCACGCCATCGGTGAGGTTGTCGTCGTACTGGTAGCGGGTCGTGATCCCTACCGTCGCCGCAATGCCATCGTCTCCCGCGATCGGCGGATCGGTAAAGACCACCGCCCCGCGCGGACTGAGCCACACCGTCCGAGCCACAGGTCGGTTCCGCAGGTCGTACTTCGTCGTCACTTCTTGCAGCGTCTTCGCGTTAAGCGGGTCGCTGGTGTTCTCATGCGACAGCACATCGGCGACGGTCGCCTGATGGACCACGTTCCCATTCCAGTCGGTGCGAGTAATCGTCCCATGCCCGAGCGGATCGACGCTCAGTTGGACTCGACCACAACAGTTCGGACGGAGCGTCTGCCAGACGTGACCGCGTGCATCGGTCTTGCTGATTTGATGCCCGGCGATGTCATACGAGTAAGACTCGGTCGCGGCTTGAGGAGTCCCCGGAGCTTCCGTCCGAGTCGCCGGTCTGCCTCGTCCCGTGTAGGTCATCACCGTCTTCGCCACATTGACACCGTGAGTGTCGCCCGCATCGAAGTAGCGCGGCGAACGGACTTCAACCACGCGCGAGGCGGCGTCGTAGAGGGTCTCGGTCTGGGCTGGAAGAGCAGCAGGCGAGCCGCCCGCTGCCACGGTTTCGGCCGCTTGAAGACTGCGGATTGTGCGACCGCGACTGTCGTACTCGGTCGTGGACGCGATGCCGCGTGGGTCGATGACCGAGGTCGTCTGGCCCGCCGCGTCATAGAGATAGTCGGTGATGAGGAGCGGGCTGTTGTTGGTCGCGGCGCGAACTTCGGCCAAGATCGCGGCCTGATCGGCGAAGGTCACTGACGGGGACGTGGCTTGGGCCGAACGAATCAACCGGCCATCGGACGCGTCGTAGGCATGGAACGACTTCCGGCCATACGGGTCTTCCGACGCGAAGAGCTGGTTGTTGGCGTAGACCTGTTTGGAGATCAGGGTCTTGCCGGTGTTCGGTTTGACACGGGTCTCCACCACGCGCTGTCGGTAGTCGTGACTGTATTCGACGGTTTCGCCCGCTCGTGTGCGGCTGGCGATTTGGCTCGTGCCGTCGAGATAGGTCAGCGTCTCTTCGACGGTTACAGTGGGATCGTTGATGGGGGTCTCACCTCCGGCTAGATCCATCGTGGCGGCAGCGGTGACGGTGCGAATGCGGCGTCCGGCCGCATCGTATTCATGGTTGGTCACGATCCCGCGCCGATCGACCTGCTTCACGAGCAGTCTCGCATCCGCTCCCGTGCCGTAGAGGAAGCGTTCGGATGACGCATCGGCGTGACTGATTTTCGTCACGCGATTGCGACCGTCGTAGAAGTAGGTGGTCTCATGTCCTTCGGGATCGGTCACGGCCGATAACCGACCGGCGGCGTCATAAGTGGAGACTGTCTCGGCACGCGGGCTGTTCGGTGTCTCAGCGGGTTGGATGACTTTCCACAGACGGTGGTGGGTGTCGTACTGGTAGTCAGTCCGGTTTCCCAGCGGGTCGGTGGTGGCCGCCAAGAGATGCTGATGGGCATGGCCAGCGGGGTAATACTCCCAAGTCGAGAGCGCAAAGTCCGCCGTTTGCACGTCATCGGTGGCACACGGAGAGGATGCCCCCCCGTTGGGATTTTCCGTCAATCCGACCTCGGTGGTGAGGCGGTTGCCACGGGCATCATAGGTGTGGCGAGTGACACGACCGAGGCGGTCTCGATGTCTCAGCACCTGCTTGAAGTCGTTGCGACAGGTGGTCTCGAACGTGCCGTCCGAGTGCGTCGTTTTGTTGATCCAACCGTCACTGTCGTAGGTGTAGGTGGTCTCGATCCCTGAAGCCGAGCGGGCCATCGTGATATTGCCGATCCCGCCGGAGCCGATGGATTCCGGTTCGAGGACTCCGGTCACAGACGAAGCAGGCGCATTCACATCGGGCCAGAACGGGCCTTGCAGGTTGACCGTGGCTCCGTCTCGATAGTGCGCTGACGACTTGGGACCGGAACGCGATGCCGAGAGCAGGATCAACTTCCCTTGTCCTCCGTAAATCACATTGGACTGAGTGCCGGGAGCGGGGAGGTTCATGTAGGCGACTTCGCGGCTCGCCCCTTCTCCGATGATGACCAGTCGGGCCAGTTGCGAGGCTTGATTGATGAGAAAGTCATCCATACCGGGATAGTTGTACGCCAACGTGAGGTAGACATCCTTGTGGTGATACCCGTGATCCGTGGCCACGTCATGGATCGACAGCTTGGTCGTTTGGGCCACCGGGTCATATGTGTGCGCAAACGTCGAAACACCGCCACCGGGATGTTGGACCGATTGCAAACTTCCGTTGGCATAGGTGTAGCCAACCGTCTCACCATTGGGGAGTTGCACTTGGCTCACCGCCCACCGACCGCCCACTTGTTGAGTGCCGTAACTGAATGTGAGCGTGTCGCCAGCAGCGCCGGTGACGTGATCAATCTGCCACTGACGTTCGGGGGATTCCGTGATTTGAGCCGCAGTCCAAGTGCGGTACGTCACCGTGAATCCATAGCCAGCGCGGTTGGTGTACTTCGTCAAGCGACCGCTGCGAACGACTCGGGAAGGATCGGGAGCAAAGGCTTCGATGCCGACGTATCCCGCATCCATGACGACGATTTCAAACTCAAACACACCGCCATCGAACGCTTCCAGCTTCGCCGTCTTCGCCGTCGCAAACACGGACGAAGTTGTTCCGCTGCCCGTTGGTGGCATGGTTCCCCCTGTAGGTGGCATGGTGCCACCCGTTGGTGGCATGGTGCCGCCAGTCGGTGGTGTGTAGCCACCCGTTGTCGTCCCACCCGTTGTCGTCCCACCTGTTGTCGTCCCGCCTGTTGTCGTCCCGCCTGTTGTCGTCCCGCCAACGACTCCCCCAGACGGGTTCAACTCCTGCCCCGAGGCATTGAAGATTCGGATGCCACGAACAGTTCGCTCCTCGGACAGTTCTTTGAACAGCGTGCCCGAAGGAGTGAACCGCGCTTGGGACAGGCGTGCCGGGTCGAAGAGATCAATCATCGCGCCATTCATCCCCCACTGATTGGCCGTACCGCCGTCAAACAGGTGCAGCTTGATGTCGAAGTTGTGGAAGAACCCAGGCCCCAAGCCTCCCATCTGAGAAACATCACGACTTCGGTAGTAGCGAAGTAACGCCAGTGACTTCGGTGTCATGCTGTCCGCTCGTATGGCTGTTCCCGACTGGCAGGTTCCACAAGCAGAACCGGACGTACCGGACGGCGCTCCTTGGTAGTCCACCGCGCTGTGGCTGTAATTGAACGTGGCATGTTCGATGGTCGAAGTGCCGGTCACGACCATTCCTTCCGCCGTTTCCGGACCACCGCCATCGTCTGAGGTGTCTCCAGGCGATGACTCAGGTGAGGTCGAACAGCCCCGAATCGTGCAGCCCCAAGGGGTGTTGTAACAGGACACGAACGGAGCCCTTGAGACCGCCCCTGGCGCAGCACCGGGAGGAATTCTGGCCGCCCCTGCAGGACCTCCGGGAGCAGCACCACCCGGCATGGCACCACCGGGAAGTTGAGCAACCGCTTTGGGTGGCGCGGGCTGTGTGAGCATGAATGCGGCCGCGACGCAGATGCCAGCGAACAGCACGATCGACCAGAAGCGGGACTTGCGAATCAGGCGCGCGACCATGTTGGAATACTCTCTGAGGGGGGAGCGAGGGAGTTTTAATAGGGCGATCACTTTGCTGTGGACGAGACCAGTGGGGTCTTCTTTGGCAGCGTGATGTTGGCGATGTATTTAATCTGGCCGGAAGTTAGCGGAGATGCGGCCAAGATGTTCACGTCGTTGATGACGCCGGTCGTGCCGGTGAAGGTCGCCTTCGCCACACCCTTGTCGTCAGCGCGCACCGTGATGCTCGTCAGCAAGTTGTCGAACGCACCGCCATCGAACGCCGTGAAGCTGACCGGTGCGCCGGGCACGGACTGAACCCGAATCACCGTCGGAACGCCCTGATCGACCGAGAACATCCGCGCGGTGATCGCTGCAATGCGCGGGACGTTCGGTCCCGGCTGTGCCGGTTGCCAGACTCGTCCCGGTTCCACGACATCCAAATAGGCGGCGGGGTTCGTCTTGTAAGCCGCTGCGTCGAACGGCTTCGGTAACACCATCGACGAGACTCGTTCGGGATGCGTCCCATCCCGGAACGCCTCGGCAACCGACTTCACGTGAACGTTGGCGTCCTTCGGGATCAATGGGAACGTTCCGTAGTCCTGTTCCGGCGACTTCGCGTCTCCCTTCGGAATTGACGGCAACGACCGCTGCACATCCGTGATCGGCCGCTTGATCCCACCGACACTCACGACCTGCTCGCGCGAAAGCGGTTTCGCATCGGGTCGAGCCACGTCTTGGTTCTGCGGTCCCGCGCGGAACAGCCAGACGCCCATCGCCATCAGCATCACCAAGCAGACGGCGATCACGATCCAATCACGGCGAGCTTCGCCGCGACGGGGTGTCGGTTCGAGGCCGCTCGTCGAACCACGGCTCCCGACCGCAGAGCCGCCGCTTGAAAAACCGTGACTCGAAGTGCCGCCGCTTGCCAGCGGTTCAGACCCCACTTTGGCAAGCGCCCCAGACGGACGCGAGTTCCGGGATGCGGGCTGCTCGGAGCGAGCGGCCGCAGGGGGAACTGAAGGCAGGTTCAGGTCGTCCACAAGTCACCTCATCGGGGGATGCGAGTTGGTAGAGCCGGTTGTTGCAAGGAGCAAATTGTTCGCCGCTGGTGTTGCAGGACGCGGCGTCGCTGAGTGCTGAGTGCTGAGTTGTTCGGAAAAGACGCTTCACAAAGTGGTCGGCATCAGATTGCCGAATCGAAAAGAAACGCTGGTGAAGCAAGATCATGAAGAGCGGACGGAATTCAAACGTGATCGACTCCGAAAGTCAAACACAATTCTCCGAAAACATTTTGGTGGCTCAGACAAAGTTTTTGTGCCGCCAAGGTTGACAGAACGAGGGCGCAAATGGCAGCAGCGAACCAAGCACCGAGAGTTAAACCCCAAGCTCTAATTCCCCGTCACTGCTTGGCTGCTGAATCACGGCAAGTGATCATTGCATAGACATCAACTCGTTGCTGCCATCGACGAATCCGGTATTTTGAGTTCAAGAGCGGGAATTCTGGATCGTCTGGTAGGGGTATCGCCAACGCCTCGGATTCGTGCTTCCTGTGCCACTCTGAATGGGATTATGGGGCATGGCGGTGCCACGGGTGAGGTCTCATTCTGAATGCCGACTTGGGGTGGTTCGGCTGGGTTCGGAATGGCGATGTGTGAGGATTCGGTTGGTGAATCAAGGGCTTATTCTCCGAGTTCGGTTCGGTAACTTCTGGGGAAGAGGTTCTTGGGGCTGTCATCATGAGGCATGTGCGGACGAGGATCAGTGGGCGATGGGATGGAATGACTGAGAACTGGCCAACGATGTCTCTCTTGTGAGTTATCCACAGCCCTTCGTCGTTAAGTAGGTTAAATAGCTCTTGAGGTTAAACAGTTAGGCTCTTGGGAAGCTGTTGAAACTCCAAGGGAATGTGGTTGTTCGTGCGCCTAATCGGCCGTGTCTTTGCGCTCAATCGACCGTTCCTCGTGCGCCTGATGGGCCGTGTGATTTGCGATTAATCGACCGTGGTAATTCCCAGGCTGAGTTGGTGGCTGAGTTGTGATGTCTCGCGATGTGCTACTTCAAGCCGTGCGCTTAATGGGCCGTGTTGCTGCTCGTATCAAACCCCGACGGATTTGAGCGCCATACTCGGCTCTCGAATCAGCGGCCAGCGATACTCAGACAAAGAGAATGAGCGGCTCCAAGAGGGCTGGTGCGCTCAATCGACCGTGTTTTGCGGGCTTTCAGTGACCACGGTGCGCTTGATAGGCCGTGTGGTTAGGCTGCTGAGTCGTTGAATTTAATGGACTTTGATGTCAATCCACTGGCCAATCGGCGGCGGCGGTGGCGCGGGGTCTCGAAACGCGGGTCGGTGACGCTCAGTTGGCTGCGGCGGATGAAGTGGACGATTTCGTCTCCTTCGGTGTTTTTGCGGATCGTCAGAGCGTATTCGGGGAGCGAGTCTTCCTCGACGACACGGCGCACGTCGATGGCGAAGTCGGAGAACCGCGAGCTGGCTCCCGATTTTTCATAGAGCTGACGCATGGTGAACTGCCAGCCGATTTCCTGATGTCCGGCGTGCTTGCGGGCGACTCGATAGAGCCAGCGTTCGACACCACCGGTCAGCAGAAAATAACCCTCATGAATGGTGAGGACACCCCCTTTCATGACGACGCCCTGGAACAACCAGTCGGGGAGCGTGAGCGTCATGCCGGACGTTTCGCCGGTGGCCTCGTCGATCACTTCGGTCCAACTTTCGAGCCAGTGAAAGGACGCAGCATTCTTGCGTCCGTCGGCCCGGATATTCGTGCGAACGGCGGTGTGCGTGAGACGGTCGAGCGCGGCCCGCAGTCGCCGGTAATGTTCTCCGCCGGTGGCTCGACGGATCGACTTGAGCAAGTGATGCGGATGGAAATGGATGACTCGGTTGGGAGCCATGCCGCGATCCAAGGCTTCGGTCACTTGCGTCGAGGCCCAAATCAAAATATCGGCATCCCAAATGGTGGCCAGGCCGAACTTGGAGTTGGCACTGACCTCCACCCAAGTATCGCCGACGTGGTACTCGATCGGCGTGAAGCGCGGTTTCTTGGCAAGACTAAAGAACGGCCGCTCCATCGTGTCGCGTTGGTCGCGGATGGGGATGTCCGCGAAGTTGGCTGCGAACAGGTCCGGTTGTTGGTCTCCTCGGGGTGGCAATCGTTGGGTCATCGCATTTACGACAAATCGTGTAATCGTGTTTCTTTATCAGTTGAGGCGGGCAATTTATTCAGGCCCCCTCCCCTCTTACTCCGGATTGAAGTGTCGTTCAAGCAGTTCTCGCATGACATCGGCCATCTTGTCCCCCTTCATCGCGCACTGGCTTTTGACGCGTTGATGAAGTGACAGCGGCACGTCGATCGTGAGCCGCTTCATCGGCTCGCTGCTGGCTTGGCGGTCGGTCACCCAAGCATCCGGTGAAGCGTGACCCGGCGACGCAGCGGGCTTGGTCCCGAAGGTGATCTTCTTCATTTCGCGAACTCCATCAGTTCCTCGACCAGTGCCAGAATCTCTTTCCCCGCCGGATTGTCAGGGGCGGTCTCGAACACGGTCTGTCCTTGTGCGGCCGATTCCGCGAGGGCGACGCGCTGACAGATCGCCGTCTTTAATACGGGGATCGGGTAATCGGTCAGAGCATCGACGACATCTCGCCCCAAAGCCGTATTTACGATTTTACGATTGATCGCAAAGGCGGATTTCAGGCTCGGCTTGAAAACAGTGGCCTCGTGCAACATGTCCACGATCTCTTTCGCGGCCCACACGTCGTAGGGCGATGGCTGCACGGGAATCAGCACGAGGTCGCTCGCCATGATGGCCGAACGGGCCACGTCATACACGCGCGGCGGGCCGTCGATGATGACGACATCATAGCCCTTGGCCAGAGTCGGCAGCTCCTTGTGGATGGATGCTCGCGGCAGTCCCGCAACCGGGAAGAGTGGTTCGCCCCGACGTGCGGCGGCCCAATCGAGTGCCGAACCCTGCGGGTCCGCATCGACAAGCAACACCCTTTGCTTGCGACGCGCCAAGGCGTCAGCAACATGGACGGCGAGCGTGGTTTTTCCGACGCCCCCCTTCTGATTCAGAAACCCGACAACGAACATAAAGACCTACCTGAAACACGATTTTGCGGAATTGCGATTTCACGACTATCACGGTTTACAGAATTGGTCAAACACTGTTTTACGACTCGTCGTGAAGGCGGTTTTCTGTGTTTCCGCAAAATCGTATTTCCGGATTTTCACCGTGAAAATCTTCCTAAGCAGTGCTTAGGGGAGATGTCTGACAGAATTTTTGCTTCCCTGCCGCTCAAGAGGGGTGTTTTTTCGGGTGTGCAAACGGGGCGTTTTCAGGGGCGTTCCGAGGGCGTGTTTTTGAGTGGCGAGCGTGTCGGCGGCGGGCTTGATGAAGGCGGTTAGATGTCGCGTGAGGGGGCTGCGGTCGAGGTGTCCGTGGCGTGGCGATGCGTTGAGAGGGTGCTTATTGGCCTCGTTCTTGGCTCGGTACGATGACCAGCTTCTTGCCAGCGTCGGCCACACGGTTCAGGCTGGCGACGAGTTCCTCGTAGGTGTCACCGAGGACTTCCGGATGATGGACGAGGATCACGTCCTCTGCCGTCGTCCGAATGAGGTACAGGAACTCGGAGAACTTCTCTTCGTAGTGAAGGGGCAATGGGTCGTGTGGCATCTCGTCTCCCGCGTCGCAATGAGCCACGAGCGGCGAACCGGTGGCGTCTGGTGATGTTGAGTTGTCAGTAGCGCAAGACGCGAGGGATGTCAAAGCGAATTGTGGGCTGACGCTGAGGCGGTCGCTCAGGGATTGGACTGCTGAAGGTTGCTTTGCAGCGGTAGGTGAGGGCAGTTCACCGCCGCAATGCAGGAACAAGGCAGAGCGGGGGCGTGTTTGGCCAATGCCTTATCAGGCGTTAACGGATTGTTTAGCGGTCTGTCGTAGACTGAAGAGACCGACCGATGTCGGGGACTTCAACAACTCACGGAGGAGAACATGACGACGACTACACGCAGACCACGGAAGAAGAAGGGAGCGGCGACCATCACCGAGCCGAGTGCCGAACCACTTGGCGAAGCGACCGGTACGTTGGCCGAACTGCCGAGCGAACCGGTGGCGACCACGAACATGAGTTTGATGGAGTGCCTGCCACAAGCTTCCGTGGTTGAGCAACCGCCGTTCGTGCCGACCGGGACATACAAGCCGGCAGCAGGAGAGGCTGATCGCGGAGCAGCGAACGAGGCCGTGACACCACCATTGGTGGCTGAGCCACGACTGCGGACGTGGGTCGTCGATGAGGCTCGCGGTTACTGCCGCATGACCGACGAGGACTATCACCGGCTCGTGGTGCAGTTCAGCGCGAAGCCACCCGAAGACGTGCTGACGGCCGTCAAAGGGGCGGGGTTTCGGTTCCAGTCGGACTATCGCGGCCAGAAGAACGCTTGGGTTCGTCGCAACGACTTTGAAGGTCGCTTGCAGATCGAGGCCATCGAGAAACTCATCAATGAGCTGATTCCGGGGCCGTCTGCACCGGCACGTTGAGTCGATGGGCCAGTCTCGGCGCGAGGGCACGTCGAGTCGTTCAACGGTTCGTGGTGCCCAGCGCCCGTCATGCTTCACGATTTCTCGGTGACGTTCCGGCTGGCGTGGCGTTCGGCGAGTGCCTCCTCGTAAAGCTGGAAGGCACGGCGGCGAGTGGCGGCTTCATCGGGCACACCACCGCACGCCACGGCCACTTCCACATAGGCGGCGAACGCGCATCCGTGAAACACGCTGTCAAAAATGTCGTCGTCGAGCCGCGTCACTGATCTGGTTCTTTCGCCGCATCGCCAAAGAGGATTCCCGCCACGATGTCCAGGACTTCCCACGAAATGCCGACAGTGGCATCGTGCTGACGTTTGGCGTGTTGCAGGACCTGCCAGCATTGGTTGTTGTTGAGGTCAGGGCGAACCTCCTTCACATCGTCGATGCACCAGACGATGGCGATCTCCCGACGTTCGGCAAGGATGGAATAAATGTGATTGTCAATTTGGATGGTCATAGTCTGTCTCCTAGCGTTGGTTTGTGGTTTGAGGACGCTCGAAGACCATGCAGGTATCGTGCAGTCCGGGAATGAAGGACGAGCGATAGACCTTCTTCGAGCTGCTCGCCCCGTGGCTGAACCGAATGATGTCGGTACAGCACTGCCTCAACCCAGCGGCGAAGGCAAGCCGTTTGGTGTGATAGGTGAGGGGGACGAACCCGGCCTCGCGGTCACAGTAATCGCCCATCAGAATCGCTAGCTTGCCGCCGGGTTTCAGTGCGTTGGCACTGTTGCGAATGAACTGCCCGTAACGCTTCAGGAAGTGGTCAAGCGTCGGAGAGCGTGACAGGTCGCGTGGATCGTCCGCATAGAGCTTCTGTCTCCAGTAGGCGGGATGTGCCCAGATGAAGTCGAACGTCTCGTTTGGCCCGAACCCCTGCGGGTCGCAGGCATCGACACCCTGATGAATGTCGAACGACAGGCAAGGGATGTTCAGTTCTCGGCAAACATCCTCACACGTTCCTGAGCCGCGCATCGGGTCGTAGACCAAGCCAGGTTTGAAGTAGGTCAGCAAGTCCTTGATGAGGTTGCCGCCGCAGTTGCCGGGATAGCTCCGATCACCGTAATCGCCAGCTCGATGGAAGTGGTACAGGCTCGTCAGGTGCGGGACGGGACTCGCATTGCGTGGGGCCAGCGGTAGCCGTGCGTAGCGTGGCTGCGAATCCTCGTGACGTGTCACGGAAACGATTTCTGGTCGGCTGCGGCGTGCCGCGAGGAAGGGGTTGATGATGGTCATGGCTGAACCTCCTCTGCTTGCTGCGTGATGGCTCGACGAAGCTGTGGCTCATAAACGTCGCCTCGCCACGAGTTGCTGCCGAAGGCGATGTCGCCGACGAAGAGCTTGTCGAGGTTGAAGGCTGCGACGTGGTATTTCTGATCGAAGACGATGCCGAGCATTCGCCCGACTTCCGGGTCGCGAAAGATCAGGACGTGGAATGGTGCGCCGGAGATGCCGTTGCGGTGATGTTGAATTTGTTCGATGTGAAGTTTCAGTTTCATGGTGAGAGTCCTTTCTCGTGAGGGTGAACGGGGCGAGCGTGAGGCCCGCCCCGGTTGAGGGTTATTCGGTCGGAGCCGGTTTGTCGGCGGGTTGGCAGACGATGCGACCGTCGAGCGGCACACATTCGAGTTGCAGGGTGAAGCCGCCGTTCTTGTTGGTCCACGCGACACCGACGCGGTTCCAAAAGCTCTTCCCGTTGCCGGTCTCCCGCACGTGATAGGCGTTGTGCGAGGGTTTCTTGCCATTGCTGGCGGTTGTTGTTGATTCAGTCATAAACAAAAGTCCTTTCTGGTTGTTGAAGGGGCCACGACCACGGCGACCTCATGGCTGTGAACCAAAAGCCGCGAAGCCGGAGCGCAGCGTTCCTGGCCAGCCGAAAATCGGGGGAGACCTTCAGGGGGAACCGATTTTCTGCTTGCCTGGACCGGCTGCGGCTTTAAGCACGCCCATGATCAGGTCGCTGTGTGTGGCCACTCCACCAGAGAGTTTTTTTGTCGTGGATCAACACCGCAGGTATGGCGAGACACGCCTCACAGCCAACCGTTGGAAGAAACTCGCCGGAAGTTTTGAAACCGCAATGGGGATGCTGGGAGTAAATGACTGGCCTGACGACCCTTCTCGCGACATGCGATTCGCTTGGCCTTAGGCGGCATCGTCCCCTGCGCTGATTGGCGTTGATCGTTGGACCCACGGCAGTCGAGTGCCCATGAGTTCTCGCCGATTTCGGACTGCGACTCGAACAGGGACTTCCCTTCAACGTCGTCACAGCAATCATGTCGCCGCTGAATATAGGTTTCGTGGCGTTAATCATTTCGCAATCTCTCGCGGTCTATAATGAACCATGTTGCGGATCATTCAGAACACTTCGGCAGCGGGGGCGAAGAGCTACTACAGCACGGCCGATTACTACACCGAGGGGCAGGAACTCGAAGGGCGATGGCGCGGGGAGGGAGCTGCTCGGCTCGGGCTGTCCGGCACGATTCAATCGGCGGCGTGGGACGCGCTCTGTGACAACAAGCATCCGCAGTCGAACGAACCGTTGACGCTGCGTCGCAAGGAAGAACGTCGGGTCGGGTACGACTTCAACTTCCATGTGCCGAAGAGCGTCTCGTTGCTGTACGGCCTGACGAAGGATGAACGGTTGCTCGATGCGTTTCGAGATTCGGTCGATGCGACCATGCAGGACATGGAAGCGGAGATGAAGACGCGCGTTCGCAAGCGTGGCCTGAATGAAGACCGCGTGACGGGGAACATGGTCTGGGGTGAGTTCATCCATTTCACGGCGCGGCCGATTGATGGGATTCCCGATCCGCATTTGCACGCTCACTGCTTCGTGTTCAACACGACATGGGATGAGCAAGAGAACGCTTGGAAGGCGGGACAGTTCGCGGACCTCAAGCGGGACGCCCCGTACTTTGAAGCGGTGTTTCATTCGCGATTGGCCAGTCGCCTCGGTGATCTCGGACTGCATGTCGAACGGAAGAAGTGGGGCTGGGAACTGGCAGGCTTGGACAAAGCGACCATCGACAAGTTCTCGCGACGGACGGCTCAGATTGAAGATGAGGCTCGCAAGCTCGGGGATGAACTCACGGCGAAGGGGAAGTCGGAGCTGGGTGCCAAGACGCGTGAACGGAAACAAAAAAACTTGTCGCTGTCCGAACTGCGGCACGAGTGGCGAGCGCGGCTTTCGGACGATGAGTATCGCGCGGTGCTGACATTGGCCGACAAGATCGGCGGACGCTCTGTCCCCGAAGATGCCGATGCGGCGCGTGAAGCAATAGAACGTTCGGTGGAACATGTCTTCGAGCGGAAGTCGGTCGTTCCTGAACGGGAGCTGCTGGCCCAGTCGCTCAAGCGGTCGGTGGGTCGCGCGACCGTCGCCACCGTGAAGTCGGCCTTTGGAAAATACGACCTCATCACGGCGGAACGGCAGGGACGCCGGATGGTCACGACACCCGCCATCATCGCCGAAGAGAAGCAGATGATTTCGTTCGCCCGCAACGGACGCGGTTCACAGCGCAGGCTCGGGCACCGTGATCGCACACTGCAGCGCACCTGGCTCAACGACGGGCAACGTCGCGCCGTCGAGCATGTCCTCGCGTCGCGCGACCGCGTGATCCTCGTGCGCGGTGCGGCGGGTGTCGGCAAGACGACGATGATGCAAGAGGCCGTGGAAGCCATCCAGGCCAACGGCCCGCTGGTCTTCACGTTCGCGCCGTCCACGGCGGCGAAGAGCGTCCTCCAACAAGAAGGTTTCGAGCGGGCCGACACCGTGGCGCGGTTGCTCGTCGATACCAAGCTGCAAGAGCAGGCGAGGGGGCACGTCGTGTGGATCGACGAGGCGGGGCTGCTCGGCTCGAAGGCGATGACGCAGGTCTTTGAACTCGCGGAACAGAACAACTATCGCATCGTGCTATCAGGCGACCGCAGGCAACATGGCTCGGTCGAACGAGGTGCCGCGTTGCGATTGCTCGAAGAAGAAGCCGGTTTGATCCCGGCAGAGATCCGCGAGATTCAGCGTCAGTCGGGCCAATACAAAGCGGCCGTGAAGTCGCTCGCGGCGGGAGAGACTGAACGGGGCTTTGACCAACTGAACGACCTCGGTTGGATTCGAGAAACACCCACCGGTGAGCGTTATCGCATGATGGCTACCGACTACATCGAGTCCGTCTCACGCGGCCTCGATACGCTCGTCGTCTCGCCGACGCATCTCGAAGGGGAACGAATCACGGCCGAGATTCGCAGCGAACTGAAGGCCGCAAAGAAGCTTGGCGATGACGAACGGACGTTCGCGGCGCTGGAGAACGTGCATCTCACTCAAGCCGAACGCGCCGAGCCGGAAAGCTACTTCCCCGGCGATGTGATTGTGTTTCATCAGAACGCCAAAGGGTTCACGAAGGGCCAACGAGTCATTGTCAGTGATGAACCACTTCCCGCCGATCAGGCCAAGAACTTCCAGGTCTTCCATCCGACCGAGATCGCCTTTGCTCGCGGCGACAAGCTGCGAGTGACTCAGAACGGCAAGACGCTCGATGGCCAACATCGCCTCGACAACGGAGCGCTCTATCAAATCGACCGCTTCGATCGCGACGGCAACATCGTGCTGGAGAATGGTTGGACCGTCTCGAAAGATTTTGGTCACTTCACGCACGGCTACTGCGTGACGAGTCATGCGAGCCAAGGTCGCACCGTGGATCGCGTCCTCATCGGCCAATCCTCCGACAGTTTCAAAGCCTCGTCCCGCGAGCAGTTCTACGTCAGTTGTTCACGCGGCCGAAAAGAAGCCACTGTCTACACCGATGACCGCGCCGCGTTGCTCGATGCTGTGCGTCGTTCGGATGACCGCATCACGGCGACCGAACTCGTGGCCGACCGTGATCGTCAGGCGACGACTCGTCATGAACGGAACCGTCACAACCGGCTCACAGTCCTGCGTCAAGCCACGACGGTCCTTGAGCTCTACCCCAAAGAACTCCAACGCCGCCAATTCGAGGTGATCCATGACCGATAGCCTGCTCAACAAATACATCCAACGCACACCGAACGATGCGACTGAGAACTCGCTTCTCTCCGACCTCGAGCCACTCGAAGACCTCGGTTCGTTCGGCTGGCTACGCGGCGTCCGCGACCGAGCCGTCATGCTGGAACTTCGCAAGAAGGACGGCAACATCCTCGCCGTCGGTTACGCCTGGCTCGACAAGGCCGAGTTCGATCCGTCCACCGGCATCACGCTCCACATCGGCACCCAAACCATCAAACTCCGCGGCCGCCACCTCAACACCGAAACCCGCCCCCAAGTCCGCCTCTTCCAAGGCATCACCCGCCACAGAGTGCCGTGGATTCAAGAGGCCGACGAACCAACGGCAATGGAAGCTCAAGGCCAAGGAACCTTGGTCGAAGAGATCGAATGGTGAGGGCGGTTGGTCTCTCGCCCTCGGTGAGACGCTTTCCACTTCTTCCTGTTGAAAAGGGTCTCTCTTCCGTCCCGTTCGCCTCACCGTCACCTCGGCCTTCACAAAAAAGGCCGAGGTGAGGGGGAGGGGAAAAGGGGCGGGTCGTCCCGTTTGCTGAGCCTGAGCTGAGGTTTGTGGTTCTTTTTCTTTGTTGATGTAGCTTCTCGGCAACTCGGGTTTCAGCTTCGGCCCGTTGATCGCAGCAATTGATCTGCGGGCGCTTGGTGTCTGCCCTCCCAACTGGCTTCGCGTGCGAGGTCATCATCAAACACATCGTCATCGTTAAACAAAAAGTAACGTTTCTCCTGTAGAGTCAAAAGGTGAAAGGGTTCCAACGAACGAGCAAGTGATGACTGCAAAACCAGCAGGACTGCGAGTCCCATATCGAGGCGACCACGGCCACAACCCGATCGAGCGGGCTTGGGACGCCGAGGGTGGTTGACCATGCCTCGCAAGCCGCCTGACAAGAATCAGAAGTCACTCTTCTCGTTCGACGCGGACTCGGCCACGGAGAAACACGACTCGACGAACCCCACATCAGGAGGCCATGCCTATGCAGTACAAGACCATCGTTCTCGAACTTCTGCGACAGAACAAGCCGCTCCACGAGCAGCTTCGCTTGAGCGACACGCTGTTGGAGACGATGACCGAGCAAGCGTGGCAACTGCGGGCGCGGCATCACGAGTGGATGGCAGTGCTGGCGGAAGCGACACCGGGGAGCGAGCCGAGCCAATTCCAAACGACCGCGTTCGAGCTGGCCCTGCACGAGTGGGAGATCTTTTTGACGGAGAGCGATTCGCTGCCGGAGCCGCCCGAACCACTGAACCTCGACGACGCGATGGCATTCCTCCGCAGTCCTTCGTTCAACGAGTAACGCCTCAGCGTTATTCAGGCTCGCTGTTTGATCGCCCTCCGATTCGTGTGACGGATGACTCATCGACCGGTGCCGCGCGAGATCACCCGCCTTCGGCCGTGACGACCGATTCATCGAGTCTCGCTCACCGGCCTGACTCGGAATCCAGCCGCTCCTCGCACACTTCCGCGACGACATCCTCTCGCATCGCGAGCGGCGAGAAGTCGAAAGCCCGCGACATCCTCGCGGCGATTCGGACGCTCAAGACCATCGAGCGCGAGCAGCGTCCCGCGACTGCCTCCGAGAAAGAGACACTCTCGCGGTTCGCGGGCTTCGGCCCGGTCGCCCTTTCAATTTTTCCTGACCCCGTCACGGGCCAGTTCAAAGACGCGAGTTGGCAATCGCTCGGCGATGAACTCAAAGAGCGGCTCACGCCGGAAGAGTACGACAGTGCGAAACGGACGACATTCAATGCCTTCTACACGTCTCCGACGGTGATCGCGAGGATTCACGAGGCCATCACACGGCTCGGCATTCCGCACGGAGCCACGGTCCTCGAACCGGGCTGCGGCGTCGGCAACTTCATGAACGAGAGTCGCAGCGGCCACAGGTTCATCGGCGTCGAGCTGGATTCGATCTCGGGCCGCATCGCCAGAGCAAGATACCCCGAACAGGACATCCGCATTGAGAACTTCCGCGACACGAAGCTGCCGACTGACCGCATTGATGCGGTCGTGGGCAACGTCCCGTTCGCCGATCTCAAGCTCGACCATCGCGGCCAGAAGCTGGCGCTGCACGATTACTTCTTTGCGAAGTCGATGGACGCTCTCAAGCCGGGCGGCGTCCTCGCACTGGTCACGAGTCGCTTCACGCTCGACAAACAAAACGCGGCCGTTCGCGAGCTGCTCGCCGAACAAGCCGATTTCGTCGGAGCGATTCGCCTGCCGTCCGATGCCTTCAAACGCGAAGGGACAGCCGTCGTCACCGACATCGTGTTCCTCCGCAAGCGTGCTCCCGGCGAACCGGCTCAGCGCGTTGATCCCGATTGGCTCAAGACCTCACCGCAGTCCATCGACGGCCTCGACATCCCCATCAACAGTTACTTCGTAAATCATCCCGAGATGGTCCTCGGCACCTGGTCTCGCAAGGACACGCTCTACGGTGGTGAAGGTTTTTCGGTGATCGGCTCGGGAGACTTGGCGAACGATCTCAAGCGAGCCATTCATCGCCTGCCCGAGTTCGCTCCCCTCCAAGTCGCCCCACAATCGAAGGAGACTTCGGAGCAAGGAGTCCCACCACCCGCCTTCGTGCCACCGCCTCCCGAGCGCCACGTCGGCGAAGGAAGTTTCTTTCTCGATACGAAACGTGTGGTGCATCAGGTCGAGGGGGGCCAAGGCATCCCGGTCGTCTACGGCGGAGCGACACTTCGCGCCGATGGCACGATGACTGGCAAGCGGCTGGTCGCCCTGATCGAACTCCGCGATCAAGCCCGGCGCGTGTTGCAATCTCAGAACGACGGCTGGCCCGAGGAACATCGCAATCAAGCCCGGCGCGAACTCAATCGGACCTACGACCGCTTCGTGGCGAACTACGGCCCGATCAACAAGACGACGTTTGGCAAGACGACCGACGGGACGACGATTCGTCGTATGCCGAACCTCGTCAAGTTCCGCGAAGACCCCGACGCGATGCTGGTCATGTCGCTGGAAGACTATGACGAGTCCAACGGCCGAGCGACAAAGGCCGCGATCCTGCTCAAGGATGTCGTCGGCAAGACGCCACCTGTCACGCATGTGAATAGCGCCGAAGAGGGTCTTTTAGTTTCGCTCAACCAACGGGGCGTGGTCGATCTGCCCTACATCGCGTCGCTCTATCAGAAGCCCGAGCCGCAGATCATTGAGGAACTCGGCGACCTCATCTATCGCGATCCTGAATCGAAGGAATGGCAGACCGCCGACGTTTATCTCTCCGGCAATGTTCGGACCAAGCTGGCGGCTGCCGAGCGAGCCGGTTTGGCCTTCGCCCGCAACGCCGCAGCCCTGCGCGGTGTCCAGACGGAAGACGTGTTGCCAGGAGACATCGACGCGAACCTCGGCGCTCCGTGGGTTCCGGCTCGCGACATCCAAGCGTTTGCCGCCGACCTATTCCACGTCGAGTCATCGGCTGTCCCCGTGGGGCACCTCGCGAAAGAAGCCGTCTGGAACCTCGCAGCCGACTATCGCGCCGAACGCTCCGTCGCCGCAACCTCGGACTACGGGACGCCGCGTGCCAATGGTACGTGGTTACTCGGCCTCGCCCTCAACATGAAGGCCCCGACGATTTACGACACGCTCGACGACGGAGGCCGCGAAGTGAAGGTGGTCAACCAAATCGAAACGATGGCTGCGCGCGAGAAACAAAAGCTCATCAAGGAAAAGTTTCGGGCGTGGGTCTTCACTGATCCAGACAGAACCGAGCGGCTCGTCCGCATCTATAACGACACCTATAACAACCTCCGTCCGCGTCAGTTCGACGGCTCGCACCTCGACTTCCCCGGCCTGAACCAGACCCTGCAACTGCGGCCGCACCAAATTGATGCGGTCTGGCGCGGCATGAGTTCCGGCAATACTCTTCTTGCTCACGTCGTCGGGGCGGGCAAGACGTTCACGATGGCTGCGACCGGCATGAAGATGAAGCAAACCGGCCTCATTAAGAAGCCGATGTACGTCGTGCCGAATCATCTGCTGGAACAGTTCTCACGTGAGTTCATGCAGCTCTACCCGAACGCCCGCCTGCTCGTCGCGGCCAAGGAAGACCTGACGCGGGACCGCCGCAAAGTCCTCACCGCCAAGATCGCCAGCGGCGAGTGGGACGGCATCATTGTCACGCACAGCAGCTTCGAGCGGATCGGCATGTCGAGCGAGTATCAACAAAACTTCCTGCTCGAACAGATCAGCGAATACGACGAGTTGCTGCGCGAACACGCGCGTGACAGGGGCAAGAACCGCAACCTCATCAAGACGATTGAAAAGCAAAAGGCCGCACGGGCCGAACGTCTGAAAGACTTGTTGGCCGAGGACAAGAAAGACGACGGCTTGGTCTTCGACGAACTCGGCGTCGATCACATCTTCGTCGATGAGGCTCATTATTTCAAAAACCTCGAAACGCCGACCAAGATGGACCGCGTGGCCGGTATCCAGACCGGCGGCTCCGAACGGGCGTTCGATGTCTATATGAAGGCGCAATATCTCGATCAGCAACACGCGGGGCACGGCGTCACGTTCGCAACCGGAACGCCGATCTCAAACACGATGGTCGAGATGTACACGATGCAGCGGTTCCTCGACCCGGCGGGCCTGCGGTCACGCGGCATCGAGCACTTCGATGCCTGGGCGGCCACGTTCGGCGAAGTCGTCGAGACAATGGAACTCTCTCCCGACGGCGCGGGCCTGCGTCCCCGCAGCCGCTTCGCCCGCTTCACGAACCTGCCCGAGCTTCAACAGATGTTCCGGGCCTTCTCCGACGTGCAAACCGCCGAGATGCTGAACCTGCCCCGTCCGAGACTGCACGGCGACAAAGCCATCGTGGTTGCCTGCCCGATGTCCGATGAACAGCATGATCTGCAACAGGAACTCGTCGAACGTTACGAACGGATCCGCAATGAACGCGTCGATCCCCGCGAGGACAATGCCCTCGCCATCACGACCGATGGCCGCAAGCTGGCGACCGACGCGCGGATGCTCTCGGCCACTGCCGCCGATTTCCCCGACTCGAAGATCAATCGCCTCATCGAGAACGTCGCTGAGATTTGGAAGCAAACCATGCCGACACGCGGCACACAAATGATCTTCTCCGATATCGGCATCAACCCGACGAAGTGGGGCTACTCGGCCTATGCGGAGATCGTGGAAAAACTCGTCGCCCACGGCATCCCGCGCGACCAGATCGCCGCGATGGGAGAAGCCGAGTCGGATGCCAAGAAACAAGCCCTGTTCGAGAAGGTCCGCAACGGGACCGTGCGCGTCCTGATCGGCAGCACACAGAAGATGGGGACCGGCACCAACGTGCAGAAACACCTGGTCGCCTTGCACCACTTGGATGCTCCGTGGAAACCGGCCGAGGTCGAACAGCGCGACGGTCGCATCTTGCGACAAGGAAATGAGAACGAAGAAGTCTCGATCTATCGCTACGTCACAGAAAAATCGTTCGACGCCTACATGTGGCAGGCGTTGGAGACGAAGGCCAAGTTCATCACCCAAGTCATGAGCGGTGACAACGCGTCCCGTCGGGCCGACGACATTGGCGGGCAGGAACTCTCCTACGCGGAAGTCAAAGCCATCGCCTCGGGCAACCCGGCAGTCCTCACTCTCGCCGAAGCCGACGCCGAATTGCAGCGGCTTCAGCTCCTCAAGAAGAACCACCTCGACGAACAGTTCGTCGCCCGCCGCAACGTGCGCGACTTGCCGATCACGATCAGCAGCCTGACCGACCGCCTTACGCGGCTGAAAGCCGACGAAGCCACTGTCTTCGAACACGCCCGCGATCCCATCACGATTGCGGGCCGCCAATGCTCAGCCGACGACGCCATCAAAATACTCGGCAAGAAGCTGGAGTCGATCCCTGAACGCGTTCGTGAAACGACCCGCATCCCGCTCGGAATCCATCGCGGTCTCCGCTTCGGCCTGATTCTCCACGTCGGTTTCCCGCCCGAGGTCACTCTCGAAGGCCAAGCCGTCCGCGACTCAGCCCTCTCCCGCGACCATCACGGCCCGCGAGCCATCCTCAACGCCCTCGACCGCATCACCAACAACTACCGCTCCGACATCGAGACCCTCGATCAACATCTCTCCCTCGCCCAGACCCAACTCCAAGACTACCAATCCCGCCTCGGCAAGTCTTTTACTCACGAGTCCTATCTCGCCGAACTCACTCAACTCCGCGACCAACTCAAATCGCAGCTCTCTGCCAACACGAGTTCACCCGAGAACGCTGGTCCCACTTCCGCAGAACTCACCGCCAGCATCCGGCATCTCAAGTCCGGCAACAACATCGAGTCCTCGCCCCCACGCACGGCCCTCAAACTCTCCACGTCAGAAGAACCCATCACCACCCGCATCCGCCGCAAAACGGCCCAGAATTTCGATGACCGGCGAAGTGCGGAGCAGTCACCCAGCGTCGCTGCTGCCGAATCGTGCCTCCTCGACACCGATGTTGCGTCGCAACCGCAGCCCGTCACATTCCAAGAACGAACCCTCACTCAACGCTCCCGCCCCGACAGCGCCCAAACCCCGGCCTGAGCAATGTGGTCGTCAGGTCCAAGCCCTCAAAACAACCGCCCACGAGGCGGTTTCTCCACCGGTTGCCGATTCGACTCAGATCGATCCGATGGTGGGCCGCTGGGTTCGAGACGAGTTGATGCAGCACGAACAGGAATAAGTGGTGCGGGACGATCAGGTTCATGCCGACCCTGTGTGGAGCGAACTGGGCCGCGTTCGTTCTCCAAGATCTCCACGACAATCTTGTCCCACGTCCTCTCGGAACAATCCCCCTCCGACAAATCCCGGCTCTGCCGCCCCACACGATCAAAGCACGTCCCGCCCAAGAAACTCTCGCCGTGATTTACATCCGCCGTCACCACGTATCTGAACCGCTCCGTAGAAAACCGAATCTCCGCCACACGCGGCTGATCCACAATCGCCTCCACCTCCCGCCACGTCATCATGTGAACGTCTCGCTCAAACCAAGCCTTCAACTCGTCGATCAATCGCATCCTTCGTCATTAGCGCGAAGACGCCCGTTTGGCAATGAGAATCGACACAGTCCGACAAACCGTTCAGTTGTTTGCGTGCAGTACGCCGGTCGAAGTGACCGATGCCAACGCCGAAGCTCACGAGCAATTCGTTCTCGATGGTGAGTATTACATCGACTTCACAAAAGCGTAGTTGTATCCAGCCAACGAAAACTCGGAATAGGCCGCGCGATCAGGTCATTTACGAACTAACGGTTCCGTATCGCGCACAGCCCGGCGCTTCTTTTCACGCGCCATTATTGCTTCCATCCGACTGTAAGATTCGACTGTTTCCGGCATCTTCTTGATCACGTGAGCGACGAGTTCCTCGCACATGTCCGCGACCTCTCGACACAGAGCGGTGGTCACAACCAGTTGATCGCTTTCAAAAGACAAACCAAACTTACCCGCCGCTAGCCGCTCCTCGACATATTTATCGACCCGTTTTGAACGCTTCATCGTCGCAATCGCAGAGACATCATCCGTACCGCCCGACCCATCGCCATACCGCCGACCATTGTCATGCACGATCTGGTTACGCACTTCGCGGATATTTCCATTGAGCTCGGTCCATGTCGGGAGAAGTGGAACTCCGCGAAGATTCAAGTGTCCTTCTACGTGGGCCAACGTCTTGATTTTGCCGGCATTCTTCTCACCTTCATCCAGCGATTCGGTTTCGTGCAGAATGTCCGTTCGGCACGTCTTCACCATCTCATGTTCGAAATGCGACCAGACCATAGTGAGCGCGCTTTGGGCGAACAGGCGAGGGAAGACTTCGGAGATGTACCAGACGCCCTCGCCATACCATTCGGCGAGCTGGCTTCGCTCGGCTTCTGAGAAGTCCTTGGCATCAGCCTCGAACTTTGCGTCGTACTCCGCCTGGTCGCGGGTGAACCGCTCGTCCATGTGCGACAAATATCCCCGGAAATGGTCGAATTGCGACCGACTCAGAAACTGGATGATCATTTTCAGCGATGGATACACAGTTGCACCTTTGGAAATCGCGAAGAAGGGAAAGCCCCGACCTGGCTGGAAAGTTTGGTTTCACCGGCATGTCTAGCCACTACACGCCGGGCTCTTTCACGAAGCAGCGACTTCACGTAGGTGGGCCGCACTTCCCGTGGCGCCTTTCGCTCTCTCGCATTCGCCGCCGAAGTGCTTCGTCGTCAAATGGAATATGAGCCAGCCGCTTTGTGGCCTTCGTGTAATCGCGAAGGAAATCGAGGATCTCCCGGCAGAACGCCGCACCCACAGAGAGAATTCCATCACAGTAATACCGGATGCCTGCCTTGCCCTGGGCCTCTCGTTCCTCGACGAACTTGTCTATCTTCACCGTCCGCTTGTGCCGCGTCAGTTCAACCGGGTCAGTTACATCGTCCAGTTCGTGCCTGATCGCCCCGTCGTGGACTATCTGGTTTCTGATTTCCCTGATGATGTCAACGAAGCCCCAGCCCGTTGGAAGCGTAATGCCCTCCTGCTCGAAATACTCCGCGACATGCTTAACCTCTCGAATCTTACCTGACGCCTTGAAGCCTTCATCCGACAGGCCCGACTTGCGACGGATTCGAGAACCTGCCAAGCCGATCATGTTCCTTTCGAACAGTGCCCACGCCGCAACGACCATGTTATTCATCAGGATGCGGGGGATTTCCTGAGCCAATTGCTCAATCTCGATGGCAATCTCTTGCTTCCTGTCATCCATGCGGATCTCGATCCCATTCTCCGTTTCAACAACCTCATCAGGGATCGACTCGATCTCGCGCCGGCACCTTTCCAGCACGGCTTCACGATCTTGCCGAAGCACTCGCTCCAAGAGGGTCACGCTGTTTACCAGTTCGTCGAAATGCAGATCTGTGATCCAGTCCTCGTCGCGCGCCATCACGCTCTCCTCTCTTTTTCGGGACCAAGATGGTTTAGACACTGCCAACCGCCGCGAGGTTCGCGCAGACTCCCCTCCAGTCATCCAATGACTGGCACCCCGGTAATCACGGTCACGCCTTCGCTGTTCGGACAGTTATTGTCGTATTTCTGCGAATATGCCGGGTATGGCTGCTCATGCCTTCCGTTCGTCATCTGGCCGCTAGCATCCGCAGCCACGAGCCAGCGAAAGTTAAAACGTGGAAGAGCGCAATCACCAGGGAGCGCACCCTTCAAGAGCTCACTTCGGTCCGACACACGGACGCAGCGAACTGAGTCCAATTCGTAAGCCGATCTCCGGCAGAATTCTTTTTGAAGCTGCAGTCGTCGCGACATTGCAATCGATAATTTGGGCGTCTCAGAATCCGGTGAACCACAGAGTCAGATCGATATCCGCTCGACCGTGTTCCGTGTCACTTGCTTTTGCCTTCGGTCGTACAGGCGAGTTGTACGGGGGTCGGCGTGTCCCGCCAGATACTGGACATCTTCCAGCGAAACTCCCTGCGTCAGAAGATCGGTCACGGTCGTGACGCGGAAACTGTGGGGCGAAAGGTGGGCTGGCAATTCGGCGTCGTGGAGCCTGCGTTTCACCATGCGGCAGATGTCGATGTTGCGGAGTGGCTGGCTCGTCAATTGGCCGACTCGACCGGCAACCGAACGGAAGAAGGGAGCGTCTTTCGGTTCGGCCTGACCGTCGATGACTTCCAGATAGTCGAGCAGCAACTGCTGCAAGTCGTGGCGGACTGGGATGGACCGTGATTTCCCACCCTTTTCCATGAAACGCAGCGCGTACTGCGTGCCGTCATAGGTGAAGTCTTTGAGACGCAAGTTGGCGACGGCTCCGGCACGGGCGGCGGTGTAGATCAAGGTTGCAATTAGGGCTTTGTCGCGTAGACCGACCGGTCGAGACGTGTCGATGGACGCCAGCAGTGTGCGGGCTTGGTCGCGAGTGATCTCCGGCGTCTTGCCCTCAATGGCCTGATAGCGTTCGCCTCGGACAGTGGCGGCTGGATTCAGGATGAGTACGTGCCGATTGACCAGCACGTCACAGAAACTCCGCAGTGCGGAGAGATGAAGTTTCTTGGTGGGCAGGCTGCCGGAATGCTGATCGAAATACGCTCCGACCATCCCCGGCGTAATCCGTTCCAGAGCGACACCGCGTGATTCGACCCACGCAAGAAACTGTCTCACCGCGTTCAAATAGGCCGCTCGCGTGTATCGGTTGCGAATCATCGCCCCGAAGAACTCATCCCATGCGAATGATGCCGCCGGTCCGGCCGCGAGAATCGAAGCGGGATGTGAGATGGCCGGAAGGTGCGTTCGCGCCATCGAAGTCATCGGCAGCAAAATTGTCGAGTCGGATTCCATGACTCGACCTTACCGCACTCGCGAAACATGCGCAAGAAGTTTAGAGGCAAACAAAAGATGTTATTTGCCTCTAAGTACCATCCAGTGGGAGATGTAAAGTTGTTGACAGTCTTGGTGTCTTGCGGCACGGTGAAAGGACGAACCAATTGCCAATGAGGATGGTATGCAGACGCCACACGACAGTTCCCATCACCACCACCATGTTCGCCTTGATGCGGCAGGGCGTGTGGTTATCCCAGCCGAGCTTCGGCGTCGGTGGCAGATCGACAAGGGAGATACGTTGCTCCTCGTTGAGGAGCCGACGGGTGTCCGTCTGCAAACGATGGCACAGTTGATTCAGGAAAGTCAGGCATATTTCCGGCAGTTCATCCCGCTGGGAGTCAGTCTGGTGGACGAGCTGCTCGCCGAGCGGCGGGCTGAGGCCGCGCGTGAGTAGCTGCGTCCTCGACGCCTCGGCATTGCTCGCGGTCATCGGCTGCGAAACCGGTTGGCAGAGCGTCGTCGAAAATCTTTCCAACGCCCTGATCTGCTCGGTCAATCTGTCGGAAGTCGCCGCCAAACTTGCCGAGCGGGAAGGTCTGACGATTGATGACATTCATCTCCGCCTGTCGCAGTACGAACTGCGGGTAATCCCGTTCGACGAACGCCTCGCCTACGCGGCGGCTGCCTTGCGTCCCAAGACACGGCAAGCGGGACTCTCTTTCGGCGACCGCGCCTGCCTCGCCACCGCAGCGGCCTGCAATCTCCCAGCCCTCACCGCTGAACGAGCATGGAAGCAACTCGATCTCGGAATCAAGGTGAATGTGGTTCGGTAGCCCGATAACCAAGCATGACTTTGCTGAACAGCAAATCGACTCCCCGGACAGGTCACAACGGCGGTTTCCCGCCGACGCCCAACAGCGTCTATCCAGGGAGCGATAGGGATTCTTCACTTCTTCTTCGGAACCAAGGCAAACGACGACAGCTCCAGTTCGGCGGCATCGGTGACCAGTGCCAAGTAATCTGTGAATCCACCGACAGACAGATTTTCGCCAGCATCCAGGTCGATGTACTGTTTGCTGCCGAGCTTTGAATCATCGACCGCGATTTTGGCGGTGGCGATGGTCTGGCCTTTCGCTTCCAGCAAGATAAAGGTGGCCGCAGACTTCGCACCAGCAGCGGCAGGCTTAAATGACTTCACGACGACTTCCAGCCTGTAGGGGGCACCGTCCAACAGGATTTCAGGGTAGATCGGCCCACCTTTTCCAGCAGCACGACCGATCTCGCTCAGCTCGACATTCAATTTGAAAACACGAGAATGCTTGGTGCCTTGTTCGAGCCCCGCCTTGGCGATCGATTTCTTCTTTTCAAAACCGAGATCGACTACTGCCGTGACTTTGGATTCCTTCTTCTGGCGAAGAACATCGCTGAACCACCAACGTGTCATTAAATCGTATGACGAAATCGAACTGATGTTGATCGACGGTTTAATGGGATTATTGTTACTGCCAATCAGCACCATTCGAGTCACGGTAAGAGAAGCCCCTTCTGGCCACGTACCAACCCGTTTGAAATCATTGGCAATTGATTGTGGGTCAACAGAAATCGCCATCGATCTCAACGTTCCACCCCTTTGGGGAACATTGTCTAAGCGAATGATGAATGTAGTCGGCCGATTCCATTGGATGAGACCGGCGTGTTGATTCTGTTTTGTGGTAAATTGAGATAATTCCGGAGGAAGGAGATTGTCTCCCGGTACTATCAGGCACTGAAGCCCTTGCTCATTGAGCCGCCGATCAGTTCGAGCCACCACCTCGATCATCAGCGCCATGCCGTTCACTACCTCAACAGGGTCCAAGAAAGAATTCGCCAAGAGGTTATTGGCTCCAGCGCCAGGAGGGCGTCTGATAACCACACTACGCGACGAGTGGGCGTCAATTTCAAAATCCGAATTGGCAAATCCTTCCCAACTGGTCATCAGGTTTATTGGAGGGAGTTGTTCGTAGACACCATCTCGCGCGGCAATCACCATCGTTTGGTCGATGAACCCAGGCTCGATTTGGATGGCTTGCGTATCTTCCGTGAAATTGCCGATGCGGTCCTTTGCGTACCTGAACCAGACCCAGAATGACAGGTCTTGGTCACGCACCCGACGGCCGAGATCTTCAGGAGGAATTGTGGAATTAGAACGTGCCTCGAAGGCGGCTGGCCCCTTGGCACCGTCTGGGTCCACCATGCCCAGAGCCAGCGATCTCAAAAAGTCATCCCGCATATCGTTCGCGGGCCGCATTGGACCTGTGGCGTAGACTGTCAACGGCCCCCATTTTGCGTGTTTGTCTCCAACGTCCCCTTTCGGATTCCCCATGACAAGGCGGTTTCCGCGACCGTCCTTGACCAATTCCTCCACGGCATACTTTGAAAGCGTTCGTGGAAAGTCCGCTTCTGGTTTGGCGGCATTCTCGGCCACAGCCTCATTGTTCAAGTCCTTTTTCTTGGCCGTCGTCTCTGTGCGGCAACTATCCACAATTAAAACGATCGGAATCTTGAGCATTCCAATTGTTTCTTGCAGTCCGGGAATACTGATCCCACCTTCGCCATTTCTATCTGCGGGAGTTAGGAGGTACTGCTTTTCATCTCGACTTTCACCATGCCCGCTCACGACCACCAAACCGAAGGGAGCGCGTGTTGCTCCGTGAAAACTTGCCGCCATCCAAACGTCGAGATGCCTTTTGACATCCTCCGCCGTGCTGGCTTCTTGAATGACAGGCCCCGGATTCTTCAGCTTCGTCGCGGCGGCAACATCCGTTGGCGAGTTTTGAGCAACAAGCATCGCTTTTGCTTCAGGCAATTCGTTTTTGTCTGTCACCAGTGTGACTGAATATCCACAAGCGGAAAGTTCCTTCGCCAACTCCACCGCTGAGTCCAGCGGATAAATTAAGTCCTTGTTGTTCGGTGCGTACTTCTCAAACGCGACGATGAAAGCCACGGGCTGGCCGTTTTTGGGGCGTGGAACTTTACCGACAGGCTGCGCACTGACAAAGGTTGTGCTGCATGCGGCGCTCGCCAGCACTGAGGCCATAAAGTGTCTGCGCAAGAGTCTGATCACGATGACATCTCCTGAATGAATAGGAACGAAACTGTGAGTGAACAAGTGGTGAAGGACCAACACTATTTTATGTGCAGGAAATGCTGGCGGTCATTTCCCATCAGGAGCGGAAGGACGCTGGCTGTACAGATGCTTGTAGCTTTGTACCGTAACATGCACATTCCCTGACAACCCCGCATGACGCAAGGCTTGTTCGATCACTGCCCGGACTTCTGTGGCAGCCGATTGTCCTTGGACAGTTCTGTGTAGCCCTGCGATCCGGTCGGCCGACAACCACGCGGCATCAGCATCGTGCAATGGCTCAAAATCGCTCTCGGCAAGTATCACGACGAATGATTCGTAACACTCACGAACATCAAATTGTCCGCGATGCGTCAACAGGATTTCACTTCCAGAATTCTTGGAGAACTGCCTCAGCATGGCCGCCTCGTCGTCGATGGCAATCAGCCAGCCAAACGGAAATTGTGTCTGTGATTTCGCTTCAAACACATACTTATCCATGCTATGGACCGCCGCCAGACCGGCTCCCTTTGATTGGCCAGCAAGAGTCAGCGTTGCAAGAACAGACGCCTGAGGAAGATGGTGGCCCTGAAACCACGGCTTCACAAATCCGCTGAGAAACAAACCGCACCCTAACAACACCAGCAACGCGATGGCGATGTTAGGCGTCACCAAAGGTGAGCGTCGTTGTCCCCGGGCTGCGGCGGCTACCCGCTCTGGTGGTGACAGTGCGGCGAGATGATCGTCAATGACACGGGATTCGTCTCTCAACAACTCGTCATAGATGTTGCGGTGATGAGCTGGGAGGAGTGTCCGAAGATAGTCCGAGGCGGACTGCTGAATTGTTTCGTTCGGCAGTTGAGCGGCTATTCGCACCACAGCTTGAAGCCTCTTGCGAATCCCCGTGGAATCGTCGTGTAAGAGTGATAGTGTGACTTGTGCCTCCGCCTCGCGGATCAGCCAGCGTGGAGACGCCGAACGCCTAGATTCTTCGCTGGCGGTCCATGAATCGCGGCCAGCAGCAACTTCGAGAAAGCGTTCGATTGGTGGAAGGTCGTGTGTGGCCTGGGCTGCCTTAGTGGTGATAGTCATATTACTTTTCCATGATAAGGTAAGGTTGTGCGAAAACGTTGGCTGCGGTAATGCAGTCGATATAAAACATTGTGCGAGCTAGAATCCGTATCGTTTGAGATCGTCTTGCAGCCGTTTGCGGGCCTTGTCGATGTCTTCTCCCGTTTCTCTGGCAGATCGAATCCTGCCACACAAGTAATAGAGTTTCTGAGCGACTACTTGCGGCTTGAACTCATCCCACAGTTTCGCGATGAGAACTTCTTCCGAATGAACTTCGTATTCGCCAATCACCTGCCTGATCAGGCCAATCGTCTCAACTTCGATGATTGTTTGATCAGGCGCAGGCAATTTGCTCACGAGAGATTCTAAAGCGTCTTCCGCGAGGTGTTTTGTCTGCTTTTCCTGCTCATCAATCGTGATGTTACGAATTGCAGTTAAGGCATAGCCGTACGGATGTGGAATCTTTAGTGTTATGTCGCGATTCGCTGCCAGAACTCTGCGGAGTGCTTTATCGATAATGTCAGTGGCAGAGCCATCACTTAGGGTAATGACGGTCCCCCCGTTCGTCAGTCGATTAAACAACTTCATGCGGAGTCGCTCCCAGTTCGCATGGTATTGCGGAGTCTTTGTGCAACATCCACGTTGCGAATGCGTTGGGTTTGCATCGGAGTCGTCGGTGTTTGGTTTCGACTCCCAAGCTGCGATGGCAACGGCGAACGGCGGTGGATCATCCTCGAACTCAGGCCCTTCTTCCAATTCACGTACAGAAAACATTCGCTTCAATTCCGTAGTTTCTTTTTGTTCCTCGTAAACTGCTCCTGTATTGACTCCATACCGCGATGCTGAGACTGACGCTGCGGGGGCAGCCATGTGCGAGCGAACGACTGTTTGGGCAATTGCCGCAGCGAGTGCTTTGAAAGCCAAGACGCCTAAGCCAAGTTTGGGGTCAGAGTCACGAACGTTGGCGAGGCTTTGAATCTGGTCACTCCTCGCTTCGACCAAACAATCATTCAAAGCCAATGGCATTAGGTCGGAAATCTGACCGCTACAATCGTCTTCCTGTAAGCCACAGTAGTCGAGATGAACATTGAGACTACCGTAGAGGACGGGTTTGGCCTGAGGCAGGAAATGATCGCAAAAGTGATGTATCCGGTCCTCTGGTTCTGTAATGCGGAAGATGTCGGTCAATGTCTTGAGCAGTTGATCCATGAGTCTTTCTCCTGCTTCGGGAATGAAGGGCTGATCTGTCTGGCAACTGACAATCACAATTCGATCACTTGGCGATCCGAATCAGAATTGAGACTTGAGTCGCAGTTCTGAAGTAGGACGGCTGAGCCGATCGTGTTTCCGCCCAGATTTCAGATTTTGTTTGAGAAATTGTCGGAGACGATCAGAACGCCCGGCGAATGCCGTTAGGAGACGCCTTTCCGAGCCGCATCAAGGCGTGCGGACGTGGAGCAAACGGTCTGTTTTCTCTTCAAAAGTGGCTTTGTCGTCCCATACAGTTTCTCACTGCCATGGGAGGTCAGCAATCATCCCCGCCCGAGTGGCCGATTGCCTTTGCCATACCCAACGTTGTGGTAGGTGTCTCGAAAGGCAGAGATGAGGGCCGCGAGGGCAGCCCGCTTCTCATCGTCCGGCAGAATCGTGTCTCGTAAACTGGTCAGCGATTCAACCAGCCTCGGCAACAGATCAATCTCGGCATCTGGATCGCTAGCACCTGCCTGATGAGGGCGAAGTTTGTTCAATTCAGTGATGGTCTCCGTCATCATCGCAATCGAATCTGAAACGGATGCCTGCTGTGTAAGCCAGTCAATCAGAATGCGATCAATCTTGTCTGCGAAGTGACTTGGCACGTCTCCCATGTAGTTAGCCTCAAACGAATCGGAGTCGAAGTCCCGTTCGTCTCCGGGCAGAACGAATCTCCAGAAGGCATCACCTGGGGAGTAATTACAAAGCACAGGACCAGTCAGCAGAAACCGGTGGCCGATCAAACCCAGTCGGCGTTTCACTTGTAGTTCTTGCTTACGTTCTTCGTCCTCGTTCGTCACATGTCCTATTCCCGGCTGCGTCTGGTGAAGTTCATTCCACCGATGCCTGAGTCAAACGGGAAAGTCAAGTTCTGATTGCGCCTGCCCTCTTTCCGCAGAGCGAGTGTCAGGACGCATTCCGCATTGAGCGCCGCCAACGCGCCGCATTTGTTGCTGGCGAGGGATCGGCATGGTGAGAGCCGCAGTGCCTCATTTTCTGAGGGAAAGTGGCGGAAATGGCACCCACTCAAACGTCTCAATGTGTGGGCACTTGCAAGTGCTTGCTGACAACGAAACGGCACCGTGCAGAATGGAGATTCAAGATGTCTACGTCACGAATTCGCGGACCTCCGCTGCTGCGAAGCACATCCCTGATGCCGTGTGTTGACGAACGCGAGCATGACATTGTTGTCATGCCGTTTGATTTGAGTTTTGTGTCCGCAAGTTTTGGAGAAAATCATGATTCTTGGAGTAATCGATCCCGTCAGTGTGATCCTGTTGCAGTTCTTCTTCAGTCTGTGGTTGGCATCGTTCGGCGGCTAGGAAATCTCGCCGCATTTGATTTTGGACATCCCCACGACTTGTGGGGATGTCCCGTCGATGAACCCGTTTTGTGTCCCCTTCACTATTTATGGAGAAGCAGGAAATGGCCATGTTTAAAGTTCTTGGAATTGGTGCGCTCGCGTTTCTTTATCTGGCGTCACCTATCGATCTCATTCCAGACATAGTTCCCCTCGTCGGATGGCTGGATGATGTGGGAGTTTTGGGTTGGGCATGGACGGCGATTGGGGCCGCGATGGCCGAACCCACCGTTTAGTCGATGGCGTGGCTGTCGCCCCGCCCGTCTCCAGTGCGTTTGAAATTGATTGCCGTGAATCAAAGAGGGGGCGACTGCATACCCGCTGTGCGAGTTGTGGTCGCCCCCCTCTTTTATAAAAGACGTGTCGGCACGATGAAATGTGGCACTCGCCGAATGCCTCAGCCAGTTTTTGTCCAAAGTGTTGTTCAGGAGCATCGAAGGTGGAACAGATACAGCACATTCCGCTCGACAGGATCGTGGCGGATGTTCAGATGCGGAAGGAAATGGATCAGGAGAAGCTCGAAGGCTTGGCGAAGAGCTTTAAGGAGTTGGGGCAGCAACAGCCTTGTCGCGTGCGAAAGGTAGAAGACAAATTCGTCATCGTCGTTGGTGAGCGACGCTATCGAGCGGCCAAGCTCGCCGGGTTGACGACTCTGGCTGTCATCGTTGAGGGGAAAGACCTGTGCGAGGGCGAAGTGCTACAGAGGCAGATCATTGAAAATCTCCAACGCGAAAATTTGACGGCATTGGAAACAGCCACGGGCATTACTGAGTTGATGAAAGCGACCGGCTGGAAGGTCGGGGAAGCGGCGACTCGGTTGGGGATCAGCAATGCGTCGGCAACACGGTTGTTGGCGCTGTTGAAGTTGCCGGAGTCGATACGAGGGCAGGTCGCTGCGGGGGTGATAAACGCGAGTGCGGCCTACGAGCTTTCTCGTGTTGAAGATTCTGGCCAGCAGCAGGAATTGGCAAGCAAGTTTGCCGCCGGTGGGCTGACCAGGGACGGGCTGGCGGGTGCGATCAAGGCTCGGGCGAAGAGTCCCACCAAAGGCAGCACGAAAGGCCCGAGTGTGGCCACCGGTCGAGCCACGGCACTGTTGGGGGAAGGGCGGACCGTCACGGTTGTCGGTCGTTCACTGAGCCTGGAAGGCTTTATCGGAATCCTCGAAGAGCTGCTGTTGAAAGCCAGAAAATCGAGACCCACAGGAATTGAGCTGGGGACGTTCCTTGCGCTCCTCAAAGATCAGAGCCGAACTGCTTGAGTTCGTCTGACGCCATGAAGCTTATCGGCCTGAGATGACTCGTGTTTGATTCACCACCTCGTTGCAGGGAACCATCGCCATGAAACCCCCTGATCGTTTTTTCTCACGGGTTGTCCCGTTGTTCATGTTCGGACTGGTGGTCTATCACGCGAGTCTGTTTGGGACTCGTTGGGAGTTTGGTCGCTACTTCATGCCGCGCACGCTGGTCGATGCGAGCGGGTTCGCTCGGCCCGATGGGACACCGCTCGATCAGTTCACTTTGATGATGGTTCGTTCGGGGATCGAAGAAGAGGCCGAGCTGTTCATGTGCGGGGTCTTGGCGGTGGTGCTGACGATGTTGGCCCTCGTCGTTCGCCAAGGGATTGTGATTCGGAAGCGGCTCGCGGCCAGTCGCGCCGAACTCGATCGGTGGGAGTCGCAACGCGGTCGCAGCCACGCAGAGCGATGCGATCCGCGTTGATGAAATGCCATTGAAGCACGTTGCACTCC
Organism: Schlesneria sp.; assembly: GCA_043733345.1. Taxonomy (GTDB): domain Bacteria; phylum Planctomycetota; class Planctomycetia; order Planctomycetales; family Planctomycetaceae; genus Schlesneria. Next base: position 5,744 of record JAYTGQ010000138.1, on the reverse strand, counting down.
AAGACGGAGATCGCAGATATCGAGCGGCTGGGATTGGCCCTTGTTCATTCGCACCGGGTTCACCGGTTTTGATCGTGAAGGGCCTGCCGTGGATGTGCCGCTGCCGTATGTCGTGTCTGCTGTCTTGGCGTTTGCGGCTCTGTTGCTGCTGGTGATCGCGGCACTCTCCAAGCAACGTCGCACGGCAGGGCCGAATGATCCGCTGGAGACGACGCTGTTCGATTGGACTCCGCGTGACCCGTTCTCCGTGAGGTCATTGCTCAACGGTGGGATTTTCATCGCTGGCATCGTTGGCTCCGGCAAGACGAGTTCATCTGGAAAGCTGATTGGCACGAGTATCGTCCGTTACACGGACGGCAAAGTTCCGAAGAGTGGCGGGCTGATCCTTGCAGCCAAGCCGGAAGATTTAGCGATGTGGCAGGGCATCTTCGCGGCTGCGGGGCGAAGCCAAGACCTGCGTGTCTTCTCGCCATCTGAGCCTTTGAGGTTCAGCTTTTTAGACTATGAGATGAGGAACGGGGGACATACTCGCAATATCACGAAGTGCATTCTCACGATCGGGGAATCGCTGCGGTCGAGTGATTCCGGCGGCGGGTCGGACCAAGACCCGTTCTGGCGACAACAGTCGGAACGAATGATTTACAACGCTGTCGAAATCGTGAAACACGCGACGGGCAAAGTATCGGCTCCTGACCTGCAACGATTCATCATCGGTGCCGCTCAGAACGCGGAGCAGCTCACAAGCGATGCGTGGCGAGCAAGCTTTCACTGCCAGTGCTTGGAAGCGGCTCACAACGCCGCGAAGTCACCTGTCGATTCGCACGATGTCGCGATGGCCACCGACTACTGGCTCGGTGAGATGCCACTTTTAGCGGATCGGACGCGGAGCAGCATTCTGGCTTCCGTAATGGGGCTGCTTCACGTCTTCAATACCGGGATTGTGCGAGAGTTGGTCTCCACCACCACGAACATCACGCCGGACGACATGTTCAACGGGACGTTTGTACTCATCAACATGTCACCCACGGAATGGGGCGATATTGGCAGCTTTGTTTGTGCAGGCTGGAAGTATCTCACACAGCGTCGCGTGTTGCGGCGGCAAGCCAAGTCGGGCGATTGCATCAACGTGATTTGGGCTGACGAGGCACAACAACATGTCAATTCTTCGTTTGACGCTCAGTACCTGGCTCAATGTCGGTCGCACCTCGGTTGCATGGTCTATATCGCGCATGGACTGCCCGACTTCTATGCTGCCCTCAAAGGAGAAACGGGTAAGCAGCAGACGCACGCTCTGCTCGCCAACTTTACTCACACCATTTTGCACGCCGTCGATACTGAAACCGCCGAGTGGGCTGCGAGAAAGCTCGGCAAGCGGCGAGAGACACTGTTCGGCGGGTCATCGGCACCTACCGGCGACATCTGTGACGACTTGTTTGGGCAGAGCCGGTTCACTGGATCGTTCTCCGAACACTATGAAAACATCGTGCAGGAAAGCGTCTTCATGAGTGGTCTTCGCACGGGCGGAAAGGCTAACGGACTCGCGTGCGACGCAATCGTCATCAAGTCGGGCCTCCCATTTTCATCCGGTGAGAACTGGATGCACCGAACCTTCTTTCAGGAGTAATCATGCCTCAGCAACCCGAACCGAGCGGCTTCGACAACGACTTTCGCAATGGCGTGAACTGGCTGTACCTGCTGGCCAATGCTCATGCGACGTGCATCACGATGTTCATCCGCCACAGCTTCGGGACCAACGTCCCCGGCTTCAGCGGACTGTTCGCCATCCTGATGATGTTGCTTGTCATGGCCGAATCCAATGACATCACCATGCTGTGGTTTCTGTACGCATGGCTCATCGCGCTGGTCTGCCAGCGACTGAGGACCGGATATCTCTACGCTCGCGGCCATCGGGAACACAGCGAGTATTCCGGCTGGCCATACCTTGCGATGCGCATCCCGTTCACAAAGTCCGAATCGCAAGCCAAGAACCAAGAGCCATCCTTGTGCCTGCTCCTCGGCCTGCTGCTCTGCCCGCTCTCGCCCACCGTGGGCCTGTTCGTCATGGCGGGAATCGTCTCACTGACCATCGTCCGCTGCATGAACCAATTCGCCATCAGCCGCCAAATCACGGCCATGCGTGACATGCAGATCGAACAGCAGGCCATGTCCGAACGAATGCGCGGCCTCCGGAAAGACTTCTGAGCATCTTCAATCTGAACCGTTTCCATCCCAACGACTGAACAGAAAGCGAAGTGACACTCATGGCCGCCAGCACCTCCAGCGTCCTCTCCGCCGAATGGCGTCGAGGACTAAAAGACCTTCAAAACGCAGCCCTAAACCCTTGGAACGGAATCACCCAAACCCACGAAGAGCCGGGCACTATCGGCAACCCGACTCAACAAATGGTCACCGAAGACATTCGCGGCGAACGCAGTTTCGACTCGGTACTCGATGAGTATGCCGCCCGTAGCAGCCCCGCCAAAGAACCCGTCCGCGAACAACAACCCGAACGGTAGTTGGCCGCAAGACTCGGCCAATTTTCAATCATTCGTCACGGACTGGCTGAGATACACGAGCCTCGAATACGAGGCCCGCTTCACATACCAAATCCATTGGCAGGAACCGACCAGATGCACACCCTTGAAGAGCGATTGGAACGAATCGAATCAATGCTGGTGACACTTGTCGAACAGCAGACCGTTCGCGACTGGTACAACACGGATCAAGTCGCCCAAATCGTCGGCAAATCCGAGTTCACAGTCCGCGAATGGGCACGACTCGGCCGCATTCGTGCCGAGAAGCAGAAGTCAGGGCGCGGTGCTCATGCGGCTTGGGTAATCAGCCATGCAGAATTGGTGCGAATTCAACGCGATGGCTTGATCCCCTTGAAATCAAGCCAATGGAGCTGATCTAAGTTGGTGCCGACGAATTACAGGAATCCGTTGTTCGCGTTGGCGGGGCTGATTACGTCAGAATTAACCGAAAACCGCCGCCAAGGCTTCCTGCTGTGTCGATGGGTAGAGATGGCTGTACCGTCGCGACATTTCCGCAGACATGTGGCCGCACCAAGTCTGTAGCAATCGCTGATCAACTCCCTTGCTGGCGCAGGCAGACACGAACGAGTGCCGACAAACATGCCAACCTTTGACCACACTCCACTTGCTATTTGCCAAAGAGCGTCGCAGGTGATGTTGGGCTTCAGAGGGTGTAATTGGTCCGGCGGCGATTGGAGTTCGAGTCATGACCGCAGCCGCCCGGTCTTGGTCAGTTGATGCTCGCTCGCCATTCTTCTGGTGTCCGGTGGTCTTGCTCCGCGTCTTGCTGCGATTGACAGTAGAGGTTTGGCAAAACAGAAATGAACCGCCAGGATGTTTCAGAAGCCAGTCTTGCAACACTCCGATCAAGAATGGGGAGAGAGGAACCCGCCGAGTAGTGGACTTCCCCCGGACTCGCTTCTTTTCATTGATGGTGACGACTTTCGCGGTGAAGTCGATATCCGTGATCTTAGCGCAAATGATCTCAGAGCGCCTTGCCCCGGTATGGGCGGCAAAGCAGACCATTGGGTAGATGAACGGCTGGAGGGCGCTCGCATTTACGTATGTGAGTAACTCTGTGACTTCCTCAACGGTCAGAAACATGCTGTCGTAGAGGTCTGCGGTCTCGGCCTTGGTCAGCCCACCAGCAGCGATTCGACGCTCGATCTCCAGACGAGTCATGAAGGGCGGCTTCTCGGTTGACTTTGGATAGCGCAGGCCGTCGTAGGGGAACTTGCCCGACACGAGCTTCATCTTGGTGGCCCAATTCCATGCCGTTCGAAGGCTGATGATTTCCTTCTTGATTGTGGCGGAAGAGAGTTTGCGAGCCTTCTGGCCGACTGCCTTCGAGCGTCGGTCAACGTAGCCTTGAAGGTCTGCCAAGGATAACTCAGCAATCGGAAACTGCTCACCGAGTGCAGCCGCTAGATGTTTGAAGTGCAGCCGACTGCCATACACCGTGGACTTTTCGAGCGATGCCTCATGCGTCGCAAAGTAACGATCACGTAAGGCGGCAAGAGTAATCTTTGTCGTAACTGGGAGTTGTTCCGGGCGACCATCGAACTGCACATAGTCCAAGATGTTCACACTCGGGGGAACGACTGCAAGGCGTTGCCGCAGCCGCATGAGCAGGTATTCAACCTGTGCCGCTTTCGACTCGGCTTCTGCCTTTGACACATGGCCGAGCGTGAAGGCGAATTGCTTACCGTGGTAACGAAAGAGAACGCGATAACTACCATTCCGATGCTGAAGTCCGGCCATGATGCCACTCCAATGCCACCGCAATCATGCTGCCAATATGTTACCAGCCCTCGCTAGTTCAAGAAAAAAGGACTTGCAACAAAATGCCGCAAGTCCTTTCTCTGTCAAGTGCCGAAGGTGGGACTCGAACCCACACTCGGGGTGAACCGAACTGGATTTTGAATCCAGCGCGTCTGCCAGTTCCGCCACTCCGGCCTCTTCAAGCGGGCGGCATCATGAGCGCGACACTTCGACCCGTCAAGGCTGAGGCGGCCAAGGTGCGCAAGGACTGTTGAAGTCTTCGCTGCGCCCCGACATCACCGGCGCAAGTCGTTCGAGGATGGCTTGTCCGAGTTGCGGGTGCCGATGCCGCACGATCAAAGTGGTCAATAAATTTCGGTGTGCGGCGAACCTAGGAGCCTGTCCGTGTAACTGAGGCAGGCGGATTTTGGTTGGTCTTTTGGTGAAGCGGTCGCGGGGGCGGTCTCGGTTGGGGCCGATTAGGCCGGGGCGGCTCGCCAGAGTTTGAGGAGGTTGTGGGTCAGGCAAACGAGCTGCCATTCGGCTTTCATCTGGGCGATGCCCCGCAGGGCGAATTGGCGGAAACCGCCGGCTTGTTTGATCTGTCCAAATACCGGCTCAACTTGTCCTTTGCGTTTTTTGTAGATGTCACGCCCTGTTTTCGTCCGCAGCGTTCGGGCCAGACGCTGCTTCGGGGTGAGCGATTGCGGGATGCGGCCACGGGGCACGGGCGGAAGTTGTTCGTGGTGTTTCAACCGTTGAGTGGCGATGTACGGAGTCATCTTGTGCGAGCGAACGTCCTGCGTGTTGTCGTCGCTGGAGTCGCCCGCATCGGCGACGAAATCTTTCGGACGCGGCGTGATCTCGGCGGCTTCCAAGTTCGCTTCCATCGGGTCGAGCAGCGGGGCGACTTGGCGAGCATCGTTGGCTTGCGGCGTGACGTCGGCGGCGAGGATGAGCTGAGATTCATCGACCAACGCCTGAGCATTACCGCACTGGTTCCAGCCTTTGTTCGAGGTCTTCCTGATCTTCGAGTCGGGGTCGGTGAAGTTGCGTTGAGCCTTCGGGTCGGGCTGCACCTCGTCGCGGTTGATCGACACAGGCTCTTTCCCTGCCGCGATGCGAGCGGCGTTCTTCGCCTCGTTCTCGGCAGAGGCCCTCGCGCGAGCCGCCGCTTCCAACGCCGCCTTGGCTTCGCGAATCTTTGCCAAGCGAGACTCACGCCGTTGCAATTCATCGGGCAGTTCATCGCCGCGACGATTCGATCCATGCTGAGCATCGTCCGCCTGATCCTCGGCCTCCGCCTGAGCCAACAACTCGCGAATCTCCTGCTGCAACCGAGCCTCTTCCGTCTGCATGCGGTCGTAACTCATCGCCTTGTGTCGCGACGCATTCGCCTTGATCTTCGTCCCGTCGAGTGCCAGTCGCCCCAACTTGATCAGCCCCGAG
>JAYTGQ010000137.1:0-18127 GCA_043733345.1 Schlesneria sp. | reverse complement strand
GGCGCGTTGCGTTCGAGGGCTTGCAGCGAGGTCGCCTCGTCCACGCTCACCGTGTGCGTCCCGTGGGCGGCGGCCCGGTGCGGAGCTGCGAGAGACGTATGGCAGACGACGGTCGCTTCCTGCTCGAACTTCTCCGCGTTCTTCTCCGTCGTGTTGAGCCACATCTTCGAACGATGCGGTTGGACCGCAGCCGGCTTCAAGTACCGGCCGACCTGCGAGACGGAGATGCTCGTCACGATCTTCCGCTGGAGCACCTCGTCGCGCAGCTCACGGTGAGTCCGGCAGTGGATCGGTCGGTCCGAAAGCTTCGGCGACTCGCACGCCAAGGCCACGATCTGCGCAACTTGCTCGGCGGTGGACCCAGAGGGTATCCCCCCGGAGACCCCGGACGCGGCGCGTCCGACAGCACTTCGAGGATTCCCTCGCGCAGCCAGTGCGGCTCGTGGCACTCCCACAAACACAACGATTCCCAAGCCTCCCGCCACCGCTGCCGCCAAACCCCGACCTGCTGCCGGTTCAGCCCCGCCTCGATCGCAATCTGCTTGGTGAACAACCCCTGAAACCCTGCACAACGATCAACGCCCGCTGCACCACCCCCCGCGCCGCCGTCCGCGACCGCCGCCACTCCTCCAAAATCACCAACGGCTTCTCACTCACGCAAACCTTCGCCACCGTCCCTGGCATCGTCTCGCCTCCCAGCCCCACAATCGAGGCCCCGGCGAAGTACACCAACTCCCGATTCCGTGAAATACCGCTTCCGCGTTGTGGCACTAGGGAGTCCAGACTAAGAATACCGCGAAGTTGTTTCGAGTTCGTTCCTTAGTTCACGTCACCAGCAGCAGTGTGATCAGCACCGTGACCACGCCGAGTAGCGACGCGGCGAGGTCGAACTCGATGTGACCGATTTGCAGGGATTCAAACTGTTGAGCGAACCAACCGGGGAGTCGCACTGTGAACGCGGGGAAGAGACTGTCGGTCAACCATCGTTCTCCGTGTCGAGCGAGCTTCACCCATGTTTGCAGCGGGGTGACGAACAGAAATTCCGCCACTTCGTCCACGTAGAGCTGGCGTTGACTGAGTTGCACGAGTGGCTGATACCAAGCCTCGCGCGCGGAGTACGTGATCGTTGATCGAGACCTGTTCCACACGAAGGCCGTGCCGATGAGAACGGCAACCTGACCGAGGACGACTCGCCCCCCATCACTTGCCAGCGGCGCGGCCTCGGGCAAACCGAGCGACCAGGCTCGCCAAGATTCCGCGTCGAACAGTCCTGCTGCGAGAGCCGCGTAGACGACGCCGATTTGCGAAGTCACGAGGAAGGCCGACGCGCTGCGCGGATGAGCTTGCCCGCAGGCCACGAACGCGCCGAGAACTGCCGCGAGCGTACTCAATCCGCTCAGCAGCGCGCGCGGTGCGTCGGCCGAAGCGATCAACGGTTGGAACCGCAGCAGCAACCACATTGCGGCGGGGACGTAGCCGACGAGATAGACCATCGTCCAAACCGGCCGGTTCCATGTGGCAGCTCCGGCGTGCCAGCCGAAGCATGGAAAGAGGCCGCTTCGACCCAACACACTGAGTACCAGCAGGCAACCGATGAATCCGGGAAGTGCCGGGTTGTGTTCGCCGAGCGTGGCCAAACCTTCGGCGGAGACGATGTCGTCGATCACCGGCGTGTGACAGCCGATGCCCATCAACAACACCGCCAGCACCAACAGCCCGTCGGCGAACAGTCCGGTCGTGATCGCGCGTCGAATGGCGGACAGCCCGCCGTCCGCGCGCGAGAACGCAGCGTTGCGCGAGGACTCGCCGTCGCGCGAAGTCCAACCGACCATCTGCCATGTCGTCAGCGAGACGGTTCCCCAGCAGACCAACAACTGGGTGAGACTGCTCGACACGACCAGCATTGTCGCGGCGCTGTTCAGTAGACCCGCTGTTACGGCCAGTGCCGCGCGCGGCTGGCCGTTCGTGCCGCGCGGCGCGGTGGCCAAGACCAACCCGCTGAGGCCGTTCAGTGCGGCGATCCATGCGGCCGAGAGTAGGTCCATCCGGCAAGCCCATTCCATTCGCAGCGGTCGCGGTCCCGCCAATTCCAACACGGTCCCGATCCGCCATAATGCCAGTTCGAGTCGGAAGCCGAACGCACCACTCAACAGGGCGACGAGCAGGAGTGCTGAGCAGCACGCCGCCAACATCGTGAACCGCACGCACTCCGTGGCGACGGTGTCCAAGTTCTCGGACCCGGATCGCCCTCGTGCCAACAGCAACAGCGCCGTGAGGACACCGAGCATGGGGAGGCCGATGGTGAACAACATGAGCCACGAGGCGAAGTCATTCACGATCCATCTCCCGCGCGTGTTTCGGCGGTCGCTTCGCTGGTGAGAACGGTGTCACCGACCAGCAAGCTCCACAAACCGACGAGGACCACCAGCGCGATTGCGGCCAGCATTAACTCGCTCCGTCCGTGAAACGATCCGCTGACGACGAACGCGCTGATGATCCCCTGCGACAACACACCCAGCGCGATCAACCGGTCGCGCACCGCTACCGCCGAGACAAACAACATCGTTCCCATGACGGTCAATACCGCCGCGAACAACAGGCCGTGATTCCAATCGGCGAAGGTCATGGCGTTGGTCCGTTTTGAGAGCGGGAGTGGTGCATGGCCAGCCCGAGGAACGCCAGCACGGCGAGTAACACGATCACGTCGGCGCGCTGGTCGAACAACAGCTCGAACGGTCTCGCCGTGGATCGATCTGCGACTTCGCTCTTTAGCGCGTGACGAACTCGCTCGGCGGCGGGCAGCGCCGAGAATCGGTGACTGGCGACCGCGCGCGACGTTTCAAACCGCATTGCGTAACGGAGCGTTCCCACGAGCAAGAGTGCGAGGACGATCCCGGTCGCTCCCGCCAGTCCCACACGAGTCGTTGCGGGAAGGTGGACCTCGGAACTCATCGGATCGGAGGCTGCGCGCGATGAGACGGGGATCAACTCTTGAAGCCATTGGTGTGCAGACGGCCAGTCATCGCGACCGAGTTCTCGGACGAGGACCATCGCGAGTGCGATCGCTGCGACTAACACTGTCCCGCCCACGCTCGCGACACCGATTGCAAAACAGGTCACTCCGTTCGCGACGGTGAAGAGCAAGAACCCCATCAACCTTCCGCGCCGCGTCGGTTGGCCGAGTAAGCAAACTCCCGCCAACAACGCGATCCCCGCGCAGATTGCTGAGACGGCTGCTGCCGCTCCACGCGGGACCGCTGCGGAAAGAGTTGGTAACGCTCGCGGATCACCGCCGAGCGCAAGAAAGATCAGCGCGAGGTAAACCAACGACAGCAGACCCGCGCCCCAACGGACCTCCCGCGCAGCACGCGACGATCCCCAGACCGACAAGGCCATGATCCAAACGCCCAACAACAGAACGAGCCACCACGGCAGTCGTGACTCGTTCATGTCGGGAATCTTCTAAGGGGTGAATGGCCCACATGACACCGGAGGCAAACTACTGCGCGGGTCGCGGTGGTTGCGGCAGCACGCGCTTGGTGACATCGATCTCCACCGGGCCGAACGCTTGTTCGTGTCGTTGCAGGAAGGCTCCGAGCGCCAGCCACAATCGCTTGGCGGTGTAGTAGTTCACGATCAATCGCTGCGACACTTTCACGGGAGCGGGGGCCGAACCGAACGGCTGGGGGTTGAGACCGAAGTCGAGCACCATCTCTTCCGGCAGACCGGCCACACGCACGAAGTTCGCATAAAGGGGGTCGAGACCTGCTGGCTCAATGACTTGCTGAGCTTGAGGCGCGGCAGTCGCGGTAACTGCGGCGGTCTTGTCTTCCACGGGGAGATCACTGGTTGCGGGGGCTTTCGCCATGACGAGATTCCTGAACTGAGTTGGGTGCGGTGCCTCACAACGGATCTGATCAAACGTGGCTCGTGCCGAGGAAGTCTGGGTGTTGATCGTGCGAGGTATCGACGGGTGAAAATCGACGCGGCGAATCATGGTCGCCCATCGGTTGGGCTGTCAACGAATGACGCGAACTCCCGTAGTAAACGTCACGGAACAGGAGATCACTTGAATGATCTGACCGGAGCATGCAAGGCCATCGCCATTTTTAACGTAGGGTGGGACCAGCTCGTTTCAAACGCCGGCCCACCATCAGGAAGCGTCGAGAATTCATGGTGGGCCGGCGCGGCGAAGCGCCGCTGGTCCCACCCTACAAGTTTCGCAGACCCAACAAGACGATGGCCCTGCCGGAGTCTGCGGAGTGGGTTTCGAGGTGATGACATCGCGCCTAGAATGCGACCGTCGTTTGCCCCCGCTCTCGTAGATCAGGTTTTTTTATGCCTCAATTTGAAAGCCGCACGTTGCTGAAAGCGACGCCCGAGCGGGTCTTCGAGTTCATTCTGCAACCGGCCAACTTGGAGTTGATTGCTCCACCGGAATCACAGTTTGTCTTCGTGAACCCACCCAAGGTGATCGAACTCGGCAGCCGCTTGACGTGCCGCGTGCAAGCGTATGGCATGGTGCAGCAGCTTTCGTATGAGATCGTCGAATTGGTCTCGCCGCTGCGGTTTCGCGAGCAGATGGTCGAAGGGCCACTCCAGCTGTGGAAGCACGATTACATCGTCGAACCGAATGCGGCGGGCGGCTGCTCGCTGGTCAACCTCATCGAGTTTGAACCGCCCGGCGGATTGTTGGGCTTTATCGTGACGGCCGACAAGATCATGGAGGCCCTCGACGACGGCTTCCATCACCGGCGCGGCGCGCTGCAAAAGGTGTTCGGATGAGCGACGACCCACAAGCTAAGAGTGACGCCGATTCGCGAACGCTGTCGGCCCTGCTGATGGTCGTTGTGATCGCCTCGCTGATCTTGGGCTTGATCGCGATGATCCTGCCCGGTGTCCTCGGCATCTTCTTGGTCGTCGGTGGTCTGGCTTGGTTCGGCGTGCTGCACTACGCGCTGTGGGGCTGGTGGCTGGGAGGCTACCTGCGGCGGCTGGAGGAGGCGGAGTCAGAGCAGTCTGAGTCGTAGGGCCAACGGCAGGACTTGCCTGACTCACTCTCGTCCGCAGCGTGAATGAAGATGCTGGTTTGCTTCGTTCCTCGCTCACGCTTCGGGTTGGTGTGGGGGCGAGTTTATTTCTGTCTCCGCATTACAACCGGCAAGGTTCCCGCGGGTTCCTTAGGCGGCTGCGATTTGTGGTTCGCGTGGGCGGCAGACGCACCGCAGACGATAAGACCGTCACCCTGCGAACCGTCTTTTCCGCTGGATCGGCTGGGCGAGTCTGCCTGCACACGGCAATTGATTCACGGCGGCGAATTCAGCCGGACGAAATGAAGTGACACGCTTTGTGGTGCTCGCTTCGGCGAGACTTCCTCCGCCCGACATGAGGTTGGAACGAGAACTAATGTTGATTTCACCGGTTGGCAAATTCAGTGGTCGTGATTCGTGTCCCGTCGCACCCATCGAGATGGCGGTCCCACCGCTGCCGCTCGTTCTGGACGGCCCTTCCGAATCGTTCGTGATCGAGGGCGATGAGGTTCGCGTCGGCTCCAGTCTCGCCTGCGAGCTGCGGTTGCCGGACGGCCCCGCCTTCCACTCCGTGATCCGTCACCAAGCCGACGTGACTTGGATCGAAGCGGTCGATGGAGCGAACCTGATCGTGAACGGGCAACTGCGACGGCGCAGGACTCTCCGCGACGGAGACGTGTTGGAACTCAACGGTTCCACTTTTTTCGTCCGGTTTGGTTCGCCAATGGACTCTTCTGAAACGACAGGTCTGGTTGAGGATTTGACGCTGCTGACCGCCGAAGAATTGTGCGATCGCATCGCGGCGGAACAGGCGATGGTGGACGAGTTCTCGGCCGATCAACAGACGGGGATTCAGAACCTCGTCGCGGCGATCCATGCCGCTCATGAGGCCGAACAATCTGCCGATTTGTTGCCGATGGATGCTCCTCGTTCCAGCAGCGCGGCCGCTTCGATCAACGACTGTGAACGTCTGTTCGATCAGATTCGCGAGCTATCCGAATTGATGCACGGTCGCACGGAAGAATTGGACGACTGCGAGAGTGAACTCATCGCTGCCACGTCGCTGCTCGAGGAGGCTCAAGAACGAGTCTCACAACAGATCGAAGGATTGCTCGATCAATTGCAGATGCCGGTCGTCGAGAACGAACTGCGAGCGAGCGCGTAAGGCGATTCAACACCAACCCGCAGCGTGAGCGAGGGCGAGTGTCGCACGACATTCGCCCTCGCTCACGCTGCGGGTTGGTGTTCGAGGATTGAAGCCGCCGATGCGACGACCGGTTCCGCACGGTGAAGCAAACTCACGTTCCCTGGAACAGCAACGGCATCAATTCACAGCCACGATCGAGACGGATCGACGACGCGGCGGCGGCGACTTCGTCATAGGTGGTCGCTCCGTCCGGAGTCACACCAGCGCCGCACAGCGCGAACGGGACGTAGCCGTGGCTGTGCGTCTTCGTGCGGAGGAACGTCGGGTGATCGGGGCAGACGAGTAACCGGTACTCGCCCTGCGACTTCAAGTAGTCGTGCAGTGGCCCGACGATGTGCTGGTCGATGTTTTCGACGGCCTTCACTTTTTCATCGGCGCGTCCTTCGTGTGACGCTTCGTCGGTGGCTTCGACGTGGACCACGATGAAGTCGGTCACGTCGTCCTTCAGAGCTTGAATGGCGGCGCGCCCTTTCGCGGCGTAGTCGGTGTCGAGATAGCCCGTCGCGCCGGGGACTTCGATCACGCTCCACCCGAGCAGTCGGCCGAGTCCGCGCAGCAGATCGACCGCCGTGATGACGGCTCCCCGTTTGCCGAAGCGTTCGAGAAACGGTGTCAGAGCCGGTCGCCGACCCTCGCCCCACAGCCACGTCTGTGTCGCGGTGTGAGTGCCCGTCGCCGCGCGCAGTTGGTTCTCGGGCGACGCGGCGAAGAGCGGCTTGCTCCGCTCCATCAACGCGCGCAACACGTCGCTGCCGGGGCCGTGTGGCAAGTGCGACTCAACGAGTTGGTCCGTGATGTCGTGCGGCGGCGTGGTTTGAGTCGCCGCGCTGAACGGTGCCGCCTCGCCACGCGCGCGATAGACGAGCAGGTTGCGGTAGCTGACTCCCGCGTAGAACTTCCAATGTTGGCTGCCGCATTGATCGCGTTGCAAGGCCTCGACCAACGTCTTGCCGAGCGCATTGGGAATCTGTTCGGCGGTGAAGCTGGTCATGCGACCGTCGGTCACGGTGACGAGGTTGCAGCGGATGCACCAGTCGAGTTCGCCGAGTTCGATCCCCTGCGCGGCCGCTTCGAGCGGAGCACGTCCCGTGTGGAATTCGAGCGGGTCGTAGCCGAAGAGACTCATCGTCCCGACATCGCTTCCGGACGGCATTGAGGCCGGAACGTGATCGGCTCGCCCCGTCAAACCGAGCCGCACCACGGCATCCATGTGCGGGATACGGGCCGCTTGCAGCGGAGTCTGGCCACCGAGCGACGCTTGAGGTTCGTCGGCCACACCATCGGGAATGACGAGAGCAAATTTCATGGGAGTGACTGTGAGGTAAAAGCGGAAGAGGTTCAGTCAAAAATACGGCGGAGTCCACCGCGATCGCCTTGTAGCGGCGACTCCGATTTCTGTCGATTGCACGCAAATCTTCGCGACTGACAGAACCGCAAGCCAGACGAAATAATGACTCGGCACCGCTGGGGGCATCGGGTATTCTCGGAGTTGTTCATTGGGCGGTCCGTGGCATCGACGTTGCGAGTCCATGTCCAAATGCGAGTCTGAATCTCCACCGTTGTCCGGCCATTAGGAGAGTTCTCATGGCGACTGAGTTGTCACTCGAACTACGTCACTTCCATTCCTTTGTCGAAGAGAAGCTGCATTCGGAGGACTCAGTCCAAGCTTCTCCTGAAGAAGTGTTGGCGGAATGGAGAGAGCTGCATCCTCAAGACAGTGATCTCACCAACAGCATTCGCTCACTTCGGTTGGCGATTGCAGACATGGAGGCCGGTAATATCGGACGGCCCGCAGATGAGGTCATTGCGGAAGTGCGACAACGGGTCATGTGTTGAATCAACGTCAATTGCCCTCTAACCCAACCTTCACCATGAACCACCCTTGGATCGCCGACCGGATGCACCAGATCGATGCGTCTGGCATTCGTAAGATTTTTGATCTCGCCGCTCAGATGAAGAACCCGATCAATCTCGGGATCGGGCAGCCGCACTTCGACACGCCCGAGTCGGTCAAGCGGGCGTTGTGCGACGCGGTGACGGCGGGCAAGAACGTGTATAGCTCGACGCAGGGAATCGCACCGTTGTGCGAGGCTCTTCAGTTGCGAGTGACTGCTGAGTTGGGTCATGCCGACCGTCAGGCGTTCGTGACGAGCGGGACCAGCGGCGGGCTGATGCTCGCGCTGTCGGTCCTCGTCAATCCGGGTGATGAAGTGATCGCGTTCGACCCGTGGTTCGTGATGTACAAGCATCTGGTGACGCTGGCGGGCGGGACGTGCGTGCAGATCGACACGTACCCGAACTTCGGCATCGACCTGAACAAGGTCCGCGACGCGATCACTCCCCGCACGAAGGCGATCCTCTGCAACAGTCCCTGTAACCCAACGGGCTACGTCGCGACAGAAGCGGAACTGAAGGGCCTCGCCGAACTGGCGGCTGAGAAAAATATCTGTCTCATCAGCGACGAGATTTACCGCGTCTTCTGCTACGACAAACCGTTCGTCAGCCCGGCGAAGTGGAATGAACGGACACTGGTGATCGACGGCTTCAGCAAGTCGCATTCGATGACCGGTCTGAGGCTCGGCTTCGCACATGGTCCGGCCGACGTGATTCAGCAGATGATCAAGCTGCAACAGTTCACGTTCGTGTGTGCTCCGCAACCGGTGCAGTGGGCGGGACTGGCGGCTCTCGACTGCGATGTCTCCGACCGCGTAGCCGACTATGCCAAGAAACGCCAATACCTGCTGAGCGAACTGAGCGGGATATACGACATTCGCGCCAGCGGCGGTGCGTTCTATCTGTTCATCAAAGCGCCGTGGGGGACCGGCAGTGAGTTCGTCGCGAAGGCAATTGAGAACGAGCTACTCATCATCCCCGGCAACGTGTTCAGCCAGCATGACACTCACTTCCGTCTCAGCTTCGCCGCCGAAGACAGCACGCTCGAACGGGGTGTTGAGGTGTTGAAGCGGCTCGCGCGATGAGAAAGTAGTCCGGACCCCTTGGTCCGGACGATGTCTGCAATCTCAGCCTATTCAGTGGCTCTCCTGCGCGAGGTCTCGTCCGGACCAAGGGGTGCAGACTACGACTGCGGCTTCTGTCGGAAACGTCCGTATTGGATCAAAAAAACGACCCGCTTGCCTTCCAACAGCCACGTCACTCAGAATCCCAACATCCCACCGAGGTGATCGCTCAGATCGGTGTGATCCTGCTCCTCAAGCAAAGAAAGTGAGACGACTCCCATGACAATTCCCCGCCCCGCCGCTCGTTCCCGTTACGGCTTCACGCTGGTCGAGTTGCTCGTTGTGATCGCGATCATCGCGGTACTCGTCTCGCTTCTCATGCCCGCCGTGCAGCAAGCACGCGAAGCCGCGAGGCGGACTCAATGCCAGAACAACCTTCGCCAGATTGGCCTCGCCCTGCACAACTATCACGACACGTTCAAGGTGTTTCCACCGGGCAATACCCATCCTTGCCGAAATGCAGCTGTTCTAAGACCAGCTTTGCCAGCCAATCGACTTGGAGTTGGATGACGATGATTCTTTCTCAGTTGGAACAGTCCAATGCCTATCTCGCGATCGCTCCAGGAAGCGAGCCCGTCGGAATCGCGATACAGAATCCAGTCAAAGCCAATGAATTCAAGCGACCACTGCCGATCTTTCTCTGCCCTTCCGACAACGGCCCATTGCTGAACACACAACGGACGCTCAGCGTGGATGGCTGCGGATGTAACAGCACGAGTGGCTACCCCGCTGACGGCGATGATACGCAGAAAATTCCCACCGCCCGATCGAGTTATGTTGGATCGCAGGGTGTGATTCCCGTTGATGGCATGTTTGGGACGAACTCACGCCTGAATTTGGGAGATGTCTTGGATGGGACAAGCAGGACAAGCAACACCATCTTGGTGGCCGAACGCTCCTATGTGGGTCCGGTTCCGGGTTCCATCACGGGTGGTGCGGTGTGGGGTGGAGTGACTCGGAGTTTCAACCACACGGCACTGATCGATGATGGCCCTTCGGGTGTTCTGGCCAACTTCATTCCGAACATGAATTCGGCTTCCCATCTGGGTGCGTCCAGCTTGCATCCAGCGGGTGCCAATTTTCTGCTCTGCGATGGTTCCGTCCGATTTATTGGCGAGAACATTCATTCGTCGTTTGACTCCTCCTTTCCCAACGACACTTCCAAATGGGGGACGTATCAGCGTCTCGCCAATCGCGGTGATCGTCGGACTTTGGGAGAGTTCTAAGGCGATAAGGCGAATGGCAGGAGAAAGAACGTACTCAACGGTAGTCGAGTCACTCCGTGACTCGAAGATTCCGGCCACGGAATGACCGGGCTACTCTCTTTTCCCACTCGCCGATTTGGAATGGCGAGGTGACAGCACTGGTTCTCTCAATACGAAAATGGCCCGGCAGCTCACTTGCTGTCGGGCCATTTGTGTTTTCGCTCTCGGACCAAGTTGCTGTCGTCAGTTTGCCTGCCTCGCTCACGCGGCGGCGATGCGTTTCCATTCTTCGGGAAGCTTCATGCGGGCGGTGTTGATGTTGATGACCTCCAAAAACTGGAGGACGTGTTCTTCGCAAATGCGTGGGTTCGACTGCGCCCACTGGATCATTTCCAAGTTGTCGCGGAGAACTTTGCGATCCTTCATCAGGCTTAGGATTTCTCCGAGTAACTCTTTGAAGGCATTCACGTTTTTAAGGACCGCGAAGTCCAGCCCGTTGAATTCGATCCAGCACTGATCTCCTTCGATGTGTTCAAATCGACGCCAGCGACAGAAATTGGTCCAGAACCGGTCTTCCCAGTCGTCGATGGCCTCCATGCCGAGATTCCGGCCAGCGGCAAAACTCAGATGCCATTTGTGAACCCGCAGTTCTTCGATAACGAACCACTTCATGCTTTGAGCAAACCACTTGAAGAAACGTGCTTCCGGAGAGTTGTCGGGGGACTGGTGCGACAAGGTGCGGCTCCTCGTGTTCCAAAGTTGTGGGAACCCGAACAAATCGGGGGGCGCGAGTATATCGGCCCGTTTTCGGAATGGAACTCAACGCGGTCTCCTCCGATGCGAGCGTTTTCGCGGGGGACGCGACTCCGTAGAGTGAGCACCGGCGGCATGAGCCGCGTTCAATCGCGGCGCGGCCATTTCACCACCGAACATGGTCCGCACTCGGCGGTTGTTCGTCCACGAATTCCCTCGGGAGAATGTTCCATGGCACGTTCGATGGCCTCGTTGAGGCTGTTTCTGGGCATCGTTTTGGCTGGGGCCGTGTTCGGCTCTGCGGTGTCATTCGCGGCGGACGGCAAGTGGCCGAACGTTGCGACGGTTGAGAAGCAGCCACTCGTCGCCGCGACCGAGCGGCTCGTGCAGGCGCTTGAGTACATTGGCTCACCACTCGGCGCAGACGAGCGCAAGATGCTGGAGAGCGCGTTGAAAACTGAAGGCGAT
Source organism: Schlesneria sp. (assembly GCA_043733345.1). Lineage (GTDB taxonomy): Bacteria > Planctomycetota > Planctomycetia > Planctomycetales > Planctomycetaceae > Schlesneria. The sequence goes on along the minus strand of JAYTGQ010000137.1, from coordinate 6,447 downwards.
GCCGACTGCACCGAGGCCGTGCAGAACGTGCTCGACAAACTGTGCATCGTCGGCGTGAGCATCAATCCCGAGAGTCGCGTCTCTCTCGTTGAGGGGTTGGCCAAGCGCGAGCTGGTTCAGCAGGGCTGGCGCACGTTTCTCGTGAAGGTCCACAACGAGGCGGGTGTCACTGCGCCGCTGGTTCCTGAAAGTCCCAACCTGCTGCCGGTCTTTCAACGCGGGACGAAGAACTCGCGCGAGAAGCCGATGACCGATGAGAAGCTCGTGCAATTGGAGGACGTGCCGAATCGGTTCCTCGATGCGCAGATGTTCGACAAGCAGCCGCTCAAGCCCGGCCTGTCGGGACTGGAGTTGGAGTACCGCATCGTCCAACTTTACAGCCGCGATGTCGGACGGCGCGAGGCGCTGTTGGGCTTTCATGTGGGACAGGGGACGCAGGACTTGGGCTTCCGCAATTCGGTGCCGGTGTTATTCACCTGCGTTCCGGCGGTCGAGGTCGCTCTCGGGATCAAGGACTTCGACGGGACTCCGACGATGGCCGCGCTGACCATTCGCGACAAGCTTGGCCGCGTCTATCCGAACCCCGCCCGGCGGCTGGCTCCCGACTTCTTCTTTCACGAGCAGATCTATCGGGCCGACGGTGAGTCGATCCATCTCCCGCCGGGCGAGTACACCGTCCTCGTGCAGCGCGGGCCTGAGTACCACGTTGATACGCATTCGTTCGTCGTCGGTGCCGGAGAAGAAAGAACCAGGGGACTTACGTCCCCCGCTCAGATAGACAAACAGAAAGACGCGCAGAAGGACGGGCAGCAGAATCCGGTGGTCAGTCAGCGGCTGGACTTCAAGCTCCGTCGCTGGATTCATGCTGCCAAGCGCGGCTGGTTCAGCGGCGACCATCACGTTCACGCGGCGGGGTGTGCTCACTACGACAGCCCGACCGAAGGCGTGTCGCCAGCGGACATGATGCGGCACATTCTGGGTGAGGACTTGAACGTCGGCTGCGTTCTCTCGTGGGGACCATGCTGGTACACGCAGAAGCGGCACTTCGAGGGGAAGACTTCGGCGTTGTCTCGGCCCAATTACCTGATGCGGTACGACGTGGAAGTCTCCGGCTTCCCCTCGTCACACGCGGGGCATCTCTGTTTGCTCAAGCTGATTGAGGACGACTATCCGAGCACCACGCTGCTCGAAGAGTGGCCGACCTGGACGCAGCCGGTTCTCGAATGGGGCCAGAAGCAGGGAGGCGTCGTCGGCTACAGCCACAGCGGTTGGGGACTTCAGTTGCCGGACGTGATGCCGGATGGCTCGCGCCAGTTCAACACGCATCCGTGGGGCGGCGCTCCGCAAGGCTGGCAAGGGAAGGCTTCGATCGCTCTGCCCGACTATGCCATGCCGCGCTTCGACGGCATCGGCGCGAACGAGTTCATCGTGACGACCGCTCACGGCGCATGCGACTTCATCTCGGCTGTCGATACGCCCGCGATCTGGGAACTCAACATTTGGTACCACACACTCAACTGCGGCATGCGCACCCGCATCAGCGGTGAGACCGACTTCCCCTGCATCTACGGCGACAAAGTGGGCCTCGGCCGCATCTACGTGAAGCAGCCGAAGGACGAGCCGCTCGATTACGACGCTTGGGTGCAGGGCCTCAAGGACGGACGCAGCTACTGCGGCGACGGACTCAGCCATCTGTTCGACTTCAGAGTGATCTGGAAACATCCAGAGAACATCGGCGTGTTGATAGTCGATGTCGGAGAGGGAGTCGCCGAATGGGGGCCAAGCCAGATGAAACTCAAAGAACCCAGCAAAGTCCGCGTGACGTGCGACGCGACCGCACTCCTCGCCGAAAAACCGACGCCTCAAACGGAAGCGATCCGCGCCAAGCGGCTCGATGAAAAACCGTACTGGCACCTCGAACGCAGCCGCATCGATGAGACGCGCACGGTCCCCGTCGAACTGATCGTCAATGGACAGCCCGTCGCCAAGAAAGACATCCCCGCTGATGGCTCGATGCAAGCAGTCTCGTTCGACTACGAGATCAAGCACTCAAGCTGGGTCGCCCTGCGCATCCTGCCGTCGTGTCACACGAACCCGATCTTCATCGAAGTGGCCGGCAAGCCAATCCGAGCCAGCCGCAAGAGCGCCGACTGGTGCGAGCAGGCGGTCGATGTCTGCTGGAACTCCAAAGTCGGCCGCATCCGCGAGAGTGAACGGGCCGCCGCGAAGGCCGCTTATGACAAGGCCAAAGCGATTTACTCGACCATCGCGAAGGAGAGCGTCGGCGAGTAAGACACTGCCACTCATACACACGCGACATACCGCTGGAACATTCGCTAACGCTGAAACTGAGGTTGTTTCATGGAGTTTGCCAGACCGATCCGAGTACCACTTGTTCCGAATTACGTTACCAGTCCGAAAATTCGGTGTTACGAGCTGTACTACAGCGACCAGAAATCCCTCGTCTTCCGTCTCTCAGATGACGAAAAAAACATCGTCGGAAGAGTCACATTTGACGAATTGGACGCGATTCGCTGTTGTCGTGGAGAGGAATTGCCATTCGACTACCCGATGCCGGACGACAACGACGTTGATTTCCCGTGGGTGTTTGAAGTTGATGAGTCAAAGTGGCTCGAAGAGCGTCACGCCTACGAAATGGCGCATTACGGATACCCGTTGCTGAATGACTTTGTTCACTACGCTTTCAAATTCCATGATGAGTTCGTCGAGGCGATCGCGAGAGGAATCTGGTTTGAGAAGGTTGGCTGCGAAAGCGTTGATGAACCCGCAGATTCGCATCCCCTCTTCGACCTTCCGATTGAGCTGCCAGCGGAGACGTTCAGCGTGGCTGGGATTCGTTGTGAGGTTAGACACAACCCAAAATCCAACGCCGAACTTCTCGCAGACTCCCAACTCTGTACTCAAAAGTTATTTCAGTACTATCGATGGGATGGTGGTTCGCGAATTGCCTGTCATGCCGCCAGGCTGCGCACGATTTGCGGACGTGCTTCAACAACCCTCGGTGACAGCAAGTACTACTGTCGGACACCGGACCTGATAACGACTGGTGGTGTTCCCAGTGAAGGAGAGTTCCGTCCCGCATTTTCCACGTACGTTCGTGAACTTGCGGGTCAATGACGGAACTGGATTCAGGCGGTGCTTCACACTCATCTAACTGAAATGCCCTGACGAAGTGAATTGGTCAAAGTCGCAAAATCGGTACAAACCTGTTGGAAAGATCGGCCCCTTCCAGCAACGCAACATTCCAGATTTGGTCATGGCCATCAACCGTCATTCGCACTCGGGCGTGGCATGGTTCGAGCGAGATTGGGGTGCGAAGGGAAATGGAATCGGGGCCGATGCTCGCCAGATCGTACTCGCTGTCGGCGGTGATCAGTTTCAGTTGAACCGTCGTGGAATACCCGGTCACGGGAAATGGTTGAATCATGACTTCTTCTCGATCCTCGGTGGAAGAACGTGGTCGGCAATACTTGGCCGCACATCAGTTGATGGGCGTCCGGAGAACTCGGCTTCGGGTTCGATGGTATCGTCGTTTCCACCGACCGCCAATCGGCAGTGAAGTCGTTCCGCTATGAATCGCTCTACGTTCGCGAACGTAATGTCTACCTTCGGCTGCAATCACGAAACGTGACCGAAGTCATGGGCTTTGAAGTCCCAAGATTGGTCGGTTTCGATGACGACTTGTGGATCGTCGAGATGACCATTGTTTCTCCACCGTTCGTCCTCGATTTCGCCGGGGCGGCACTCGACAAGCGGCCTCAGTTTCCCGATGACGTACTCATCGAGTGGCAGGCTGAAAAGGCCGAGCAGTTCGGCGATCGCTGGCCGACCGTGCGGCTCATCATGAGTTCGTTTGCCGGGCTGGGGATCTATCTGGCCGATGTCAAACCGGGCAACATCGAGTTTGCTGAGGGATGGTCTCTGGAGCGCGGGTGAGCAACAACGCTCAGTCTCGCCATGAAGACGTTTCCGATAGAAGTCGCAGCCGTCGTCCGGACCCCTTGGCCCGGACGACAGCCTCAGTTCGGCCGATCTCGACTTCTGTCGGAAACGTCAATGATGTCCGGCGTGACGACTCGCAAAGAATGCCACGAGGCGGAAGCTGCGGCTTCCGCCTCGCGGGTGAGACTCGATGGACTCTATCTTTTCACTCGTGCGTCAGCTTCCTTTGATGAGTTTCAACGGGCGGCTGCTGGCGATCTGGCGGAAAACATCTCGGAGCTGTGCTCTCACGTTGGCGATACTTTGTCCACCGGGGACATTGAAATGAACGCCACCGGTAATGTCGGCGACCTGCTGCATGAGAGCTGTATCAGCGAGGATTCCGACGCTGATCGTCAAGCATTTAATTCTGGCGGCGGCAGCCGCGTTCGCTTCATTGATCACCATCGCTTTTCCGTTGCTGGAACTGCCCGGCATATTCACCATGCCGTCCGTCATCACGACCATCATGCGGAAAGCGCGAAGTCGGGCATGGGCCACGATCTCTTCTCGCGCGACCTGCATTCCCGCCGAGATATTTGTGCCCGAAATATAGTGCCCCGCTTGACGTTGTCGAGCGGTCGTCTTGATCTGGTTCAGGTTGGTACTCATGCCGTGTTCGAGGATTGAGCCAAGCGAATTGCCGTGTGTATAAGTGGAGAGTCCGACGCGATCTTCGGCTTGGATGGTGGTGAGATAGTCAATGAATTCATCCACGCCATCCTTCAGCACTCCCACCGGTTGTTCGCTGGTCTTCCAGAGGTTCGGCGTTTCGGTCGATGAGAAACGATAGTACTGCAAGTACTCAATCCAGTTCATATAGCCGTACTTGTCGCGATAGCCCGCGCTATCGTTATCGGTGCCCGACGATTGCACCGTGTCGATGTACTCTTGCCAACTTCCACCTGCGTAGGGGTAGGAGATGTTCAGTCCCAGCGCCGTCAGAATGTTGGCATCCGTAAACGCGAACTGCTCACCGTAGTTGCCCGCCGACAGGCTGGCATTTGTTCCCGCCTTCACCCAACAGTTGATGATGTCTCGACCGGCATAGCTGCCGGTGCCCGCGTAGGTGCCGGTCAGAGTGCCGCCGCTGACAGAGACGATTTGCGAGCTGCCGCTCGAAAACTGCAGGCGAATCTGCGTGATCGGCAAGGTCGAAGCCACGGTGACGGAGCTTCGTTTGTAGGTCACGTCGATGTGCGGAATCGTCCCTGACGCAGCGATGCCCCTCAGCATGGCATATTGCGGAGCGAACGTCAGATTGCCGTAGACGGGCGAGCCGAGTTCGTTCCACATCGTGAGCATGTTGGACTCGATATACGACTGCCCGAGTGACCAGATGCGGCCGAACGAACTGTCGTCGTTCATCGACGCCGAATAGTCGAGAACCATCATGATGTCGCGCGGTTGAAACGATGCGACTGCCTCCGCGCCGATGGTCGCCTTGGTGTGTCCCAATACCGGAGCGAAAAACAGCGACAGCCGATCGTCGGATCCCCCTGACACCGCGTCCCGATCCGCCCGCACTTTGACCATGTTGTATGGGGTCTGCGATTCCCCCCAGTTATAGACATACGATTGCGAACCGGTGTTCCAAGTCATCTTGCCGAACGTGACATCTGACGTTTCGATGCCGATGGACGAAAGATTGCCGCTGCGGTGCATCCCCGCAACAGACCGGATTGCGGCGAGCGCGTTAGTCCGCACAGTTGCCGGGTCTTCCGTTCCGCTTAACTCCATCGCTCCCGCCAAGGCGCTGGCATCGGCGGCCCCCTGAAGCTGCGTCTTCGTCAGCGACATGTAGCTCATGTCTACCGCGAACGCGACAAACGCCAACATCACCGTCATGAAAATCGCCGCCAACACGAGGATGGCTCCGCGACGATCTCGCTCCACCCACTTGATCCGACGAATGCTCATCATCGCTAATTTTCCTCAGTCCGACCCTGCGGTTTCGCGGCCCGATTCTCGCCGATTGGAGTGCCCCCTCTCGTGACCACGGGAAAGACTTCCAGCCCTGTGACGAACCTAGTTTGAGAAATCGCGTTGGCAAATCATTTTCTCGTCAACATGCAAATCTTCCGGACAAAGTTATCGGGATGTTGCCATTCGGCATCGTGTGGAGTTTGACAAATGCCCATTTGTGATTTTGCCTCGTGATTTAATGCGGAAACGCAGCCAGAAGTCCGGCTTTTCCGAAAGCCGGACTTCTCATCGGAGGACTTCTCTCCAGAGTGTGTCCTTCTCACGAGAAGTCCGGCTAACAAAGCTAAGCCGGACTTCAGGCCGCGATAAGCTCAGGGCCATCGCCTTGTTGGGTCTGCGAAACGTGTAGGGTGGGACCAATGGCGTTTCGCCGCGCCGGCCCACCATGATTTCTCGACGTTTCCAGATGGTGGGCCGGCGCTCGAAGCGAGCTTGTCCCACCCTACGTTGAACAAGGCG
>JAYTGQ010000136.1:0-2600 GCA_043733345.1 Schlesneria sp. | reverse complement strand
CGATGCGAGTCGGGTCGATCTTGTAGGTCGCGGCGTTGGCTCGCAGCCACCGCACGGCGGCCTTTGTGTCATGAACGGCGGCCGGGAACTGGTGCTTCGGTGCGAGACGATAGGTCATGGTTGCGGCGACGTAGCCTCGCTCGGCCAGCTTGATGCAAAGGCCGTCGTAAGACTCGCGCTTGCCCGCACGAAAGCCGCCGCCGTGGATGCAGAGGATGGTGGGAAACGGCCCGTCGCCGGTCTTCGGTCGCGCGAGGTTGAGCTGCAAGTGCTCATCGCCCGGGTTCGAGTATTCGATCGCCTCCTGCCACACGACCGAATCGGGAACGAGCGGCGCGGCTTCGAGTGAGGTTGCAACTGCGGCGACCATCAATCCGGTCAACGAAGTCAGCAATACGTTTCGCATGAGGTGTCCTTTCGAGGGTGGATCAAACAAGAGTTGGAACAAGAAAATGGGGGACAAGAAAATAAGACCAAGAATGATGTTTCCGACAGAAGTGATGAGCCGGGCGGCGTAAGCTCCCGGACTCTTGCGATTACAGCTACAAATCCGAGGGCTGACGCCGCCCGGCTCACCTGAATCCGACTTTTGTCGGTCACGTCAAGAATGCAAGCCGTTTTATCTTCTTGTCCCTCATTTTCTGGTTGGCTTCTTCTGGCCGCCGCCCCCCGACTCGCGTTCGAGTTTGTCGAGGGCCATCAGGCGGCGGTCGGCATCGAAGCGGGGAGTGGGCAGCGACTCGGCGAGTTTTATTGCTTTGTCGGGCGTGATGTCGGCGCGAGGACGGCCGGTGCCACGGAAGACGGGGAGCTTTTCGCGCAGGGCGATGATCTCACGGCGCGTGCGGCCTTTCGGCGCGTCGGGCCATTTGCCGGGATGCTCTTCAAACTGGAAGAAGAGCGGAACGATCTGCTGAAGGTACTTCCAATAGGCCGGGCTGTCGGTTTGCAGGACGAACAGGCCACCCGGCGCGAGCGACCGATGGACGAGAGCCACGAACTCGGGCGTGATGAGTCGTTTGTGAATCTGCTTCTGTTCGTAGTACGGCTGCGGGTGATAGACGTGGATTTCGGCGACCGATTGCGGCGCGATGTATTCGGCGAGCAGTTCGCGTCCGCCGATGACGGCGAACTTCACGTTGGTCAATCCGCGTTGGTTGGCTCGTCGCGTGGCATAGCGGATAACGACGGGTAACAGGTCGGACGAGAGGTGATCGACGGCGGGTCTCCATACGGCCGAGGCCAATGTCGAGCGACCGTTGCCGCAGCCGATGTCGAGCATCACGGGAGCCTCGCGTCCGAAGAGCGCCTTGAAGTCGAGCGGCTTCTCTGGCGGCATCTCTTTCAAGGCGGTGTTGGTCCAGAGTTCTATCGGCAAGATTTCACCGGGAACGGGGACGCCGAACTCACGCTCGATCTGACGCTTCTCGCGAACGCCGTCCGTCATGACGGGCCGCTTCGAGGTGTCCTCGGGATGGGGATCGGCGAACATGTGAACTGCCACGGTGAGTCTTTCTTCATAGATCAATGTATTGTTTAACCGCGTGGGCAACGCCCCGCGCGTCGAACGTGCGAAACTGCGACCAAAGACACCCTCCGCGCGAGTCGTTGCCCACGCGGTGATAGCTCTCGCGGTCATTGATGAGACATTTGCTGCTGCAACACACTAACCCGAAGTGTCAACGAGGATGTGTGTCGCGTTCCTCACTTACGCTTCGGGTTAATGTCAGCCTGAGCCGCGCGAGGTATCACCGAGTCACGTCACGTTGGCTTGGATTGGCGCGGGTTGGCGACCATTCGCTTTGTGGCCTCGTGTCGTGCGAGGCCCGTCAGTGAGGCGAAGCCGCCGTCTTCGGTCGAGTACGCGAGGATGTCGCCCGATTCCATCAGGTAGACCCAAGCGTGCAGAGTCAGCTCGCCCCGTTGCAGCTTCACCGCGACGGCCGGATGCGTTTGGATGTTCTCGATCTGAACGAGGACATGTTCGCGGATCGCGATCTCCAGCAGAGCGGCTCCCTTGTACTGCGAGTAGTTCTCTTCAACGATCCGCCGCGTCGCTTCGGCGTGATTGAGCCAGCTCTTCACGAGTGGCAGCTTCTCCATCTTTTCGGGGTTGAGCATCGCTTGCAAAGCACCGCAGCCCGAGTGCCCGCAGATCACGATGTCCTTCACGCCGAGCGCCGTCACCGCGTACTCGATCGTCGCCGGTTCGCCTCCATTTGACGCGCCGTAACACGGGACGATGTTCCCCGCGTTGCGCAGGACAAACAGCTCACCCAGCCCCGACTGCGTGATGATCGTCGGATCGACCCGCGAGTCCGAGCAACCGATGAACAGCGTGCTGGGACTCTGCCCGGTGGCCAACTGCGAATAGAAGTCCTTCTCGCGTTGAAAGACCTGTGCGTGAAATTGGTGGATGCCGGAGAGGAGGTTGTCCATGATGGCTCGCGTTGAGGGTTGAAGAGGAGACGGAAATCTGCGGTCGAGCGTTTCGCGCGGGGTCGATCGCCTCACGCCGAACAAGGCAACCCTGGCGAAATATCGTACCCGCGCATCGAAGCCTGACGCGCGAGCGAAGCCCTTCTTCGCTCGCGCGTCAG
>JAYTGQ010000135.1:0-2600 GCA_043733345.1 Schlesneria sp. | reverse complement strand
GCCGCCGACCGCACCCACTGAAGCTCGGGCCGCCGCGTTGCAGATGCTGGCCAACCTGTGGACGCTGGCGGCCGTCCCGCCGCAGATCACGGTCAGCATCCGCGAACGCCTGATCGCGCTCCGCCTCCTCAACGGCCACGCGCACCGCGTGGCCCATCGCCCCCATCGCATCGAACCCCGCGCCGTCAAACGCCGCCCGGCCCCGTCGCCGTTCCCGCTGGCCCTGCTCACGGAACTCCGCTCCGCCGCCAAAGCCCGCTTGATCGCAGGCCCTCAAACGTCACGCACCGCACCACTTGGTCTCACGACATCGCCCCACCCCGACGCTCCGAACGAACCGAATGAGCCGGATCGACCGAGCATGACCGGCTGAGCGTCACGAACACCGCGCCCCAGGGAGGCCCGCCCGCCCACTCCGATCTGACAATCACCCGTTCTCTCCCCGCGACCTCATCTCAGCGCGGGACACCCGCAACCCAACGCAGCCAGAACCGGAATGGCAAAATGATGAAGCACCAAATCATGGAAATGACCCGCAAGCACACCGACCGTCCGGCTTGATGATTCTGTGCTTCATCATTTTGCCTAATCCGCTCTGCCGAAATTCTTCGCGCCCGGCGAAGAAACGAAACGTGAGTAGTACGAGGATGCCTCACCGTGCGCGCAGTCCTCGGGACGCGACTCCGCACCATGTTCCAGACCCGAGCAAAGCGAGGCACGCAACGGACCGAGCCTGACTCCCACGCGACGATCGTCGTCAACTCAGGCCACCATTCAGGCAATGCCATTCGTGTAGAGACCAATGAGGCCAGCTCGGTGGGGTTTGCGTCCATGCCCACCGTGCGTGGTATAGCTCGACTTTTGCCGTGTTTTCGGGATTTGTCTCGGATGAGACTGATCCAGTGACGGAAGACTCCTTGTGGATCGACTTTGGCTGTTGTGGCCAGAGTTCGCTCGAGCAAGGAGGCTCCCGTGGAAGTTGTACCGGATGCGTTGCGGGGTGCTTGCTTGGCGCGGGCGGCGGGATTGGGTGAGACGGTATTTGCCATGTTGTTGGGGATCCCTGTTAGCGACGGGAGGGCGGATCGTCATGCGCGTGGTGTTTGTTGTCGGTGAGTTGGCAGACGCCGCCTCCTCGGCGTATCACCGTGTGCGGTCGATGCGGCGCTGGTCAATGTGGAGTTTGGCTCGCCCGTTGTTCAAGGCGATCCTCGACGGAAGAAAACTGCCCACACGATGTCGTGCAGCGGATCACGAAACGGAAGAGGCGGATCGTGAACTGGTACGGCGGCCAGTCGCGCCGCGTCGAACTCGTGACGGGGACCGGCCACTGGTACAAATCGGGCGAGGGCTTGGTCGAGGTGTTGTGGCTCTTCGTGCAGAAACTCACCGGGACGGACCGCAACGAAGACCTCTTTACGACGAATGCCGCGAAACAAATCATCTGATCAGTCGCTTGATGCGGCCTAGGTCCGTCATTAGAATCCCGCCCGCTCGACGCCCCTATAGCTCAATTGGTAGAGCAAATGACTCTTAATCATTAGGTCCTAGGTTCGAGCCCTAGTGGGGGCACTCGCTGAGTTTTCAAAACCCCTTGTTTTGTTGGATTTCCCGACAGGACAAGGGGTTTTGCATTTGCCTCGCGGCACGGTTGCGAGGCTGTGCTGAGCGTTTCGGACGTGTTCCGCAGCGCCCCGTGCAACGCCGAACAGATTTGTTGTCTGCTCCTGTCCGACGATGGCCTTGGTGGAATCCTCGTCGCGGACTTGGAGGTAGTTCTCCAACGCGACTTTGGGAGTGTTCCCCAGCCAGGCCGTCACGGTTTGAATCGGGTATTCGTTAGCCAGTTCCGTTTCCCGTGAGCTTCGCAGGTTTTGCACCAGTCGCGGCCAAGGATCGACGCCCGCTTTGCGGAGAATCTTCTCAAACACCGTTCGCAGGTTTTTGGAAGAGCTTCTGTCGTTCGTGGCGATGACGAACTCGCCGCCGTCCGGTTCGAGGTAGAGCTCTTCCAGCACTCGACGGACTTCCGGGAACAGCGGGACTTCGCGAATCCCTTTGCCGAAGTCCAGCCCGAGGTTCTCGGCTTGGGCGTATTCCACGAATGCCCACTGGGTGCCGAAGCGGCGGCCGTAACGGCTTCGAGCAGATTGAGGAACGCCCGGCAGTGGTCACCTTGCACCGGCGGCGATTTGAGAAACTCGACGATCTCGTCCGTCGTGAGTTTCGGCGTTTAGTTCAGTGTGGATGGTGGGAACGGTCGCTGCGCTGGACTCCTTCGCGTTCCAAATAGGACTCTTTGAGTCAAGTTTTTGTGGGAGCGAGTGCCGTGGCGAGTTTGCTGAGGAGTGAGGGATTGTCGAGGTCGTTGGCGGTGGGGCGGATGACTCGAGAGAGGCTGGTGGTGTCGAAGCGGGCGGCGCGGTGGCCTGCGTCGGTGACTTCGTCACGCTGCGGTGCGGTGGCGGGCGATCAGGCCGCGCAGGCGCAATGGCACTGACTTTACTAACCCGCAGCGTGAGCGAGGGCGATGACATGAGGCGTTGCCCCTTGTTTCCCTCGCTTACGCTGCGGGTTACTGAGGTAAAGTAAGTGCCATT
>JAYTGQ010000134.1:0-2600 GCA_043733345.1 Schlesneria sp. | reverse complement strand
TCACCGCGAGGACCACCTGCTGAGTCACATCGCGCGCATCGGACTCTTGCAACCCGCGCTGTCTCATCAATCTCAGCAACAGTGGTTCATAGATCGAGACAAATTCGGTCCAAGCCAACTGATCGACCGCCTCGCGCAGCCGCAGCATCAAACTCGGACGTGTCTCCGGCTCCACCATCGCAACGACTCCTACCTCACTATTCCAGCAGCGGCCGCGATCTTACACACCACCGCTTCACTTCGTTCCGTCGCAACCCAAACGACGGTCCCTGTGTGAGCGTTGGCCAGCCAGCTCTTCACTCTTCCCCGTGTCCTCCCGTGTTCCCCGTGGTTACTTCTCATTTCCAATGAATGAACCACGGGGAGCACGGGGAGCACGGGAGGACACGGGGGAAAACGGCGGAGTGCGGTCGAATGGCTCGGCGATTCCGACTTGTCTCAACGGCTCATACCGACGCAGCCAGCGCACGCTCGACCCGTTCGCGCGGCCTGCTTAAACTCGCCGCCATGAAACGAGCACTCATTACTGGCATCACGGGGCAGGACGGGTCGTACTTGGCTGAGCTGCTATTGGAGCAGGGCTACGAAGTTCACGGTCTCGTTCGGCGAGTGGCATTGGAGGACGCGAGTCATCGGTTGTCGCGGCTGATCGACATTCGAGACCGCATTCATTTGCATGCGGCGAGTCTCGAAAGTTTCCCGTCGCTCTACAGCGCGGTGAACCGCATCCAGCCGGATGAGCTGTACCACCTCGCCGCTCAAAGTTTCGTGTCGTACTCGTTCGACGATGCCTTCTCGACCTTCCGCACGAACATCGACGGGACGCACTACGTGTTCGAGTCGATCAAGCAGGCGGCTCCGCAGTGCAAGGTTTACTTCGCGGGGTCGAGCGAGATGTTCGGCAACTCACCCGAAACACCGAAGCAGGAGGGGACCAAGTTCTCGCCACGGAGTCCGTATGGAATTTCCAAGGTCACCGGTTACGACTTGGCTCGCAATTATCGCGAAGCCTACGGACTGTTCGTCTGCTCGGGGATCCTGTTCAACCACGAATCGCCTCGACGCGGCTTCGAGTTCGTCACGCGGAAGATCACGTCGCATGTGGCTCGCATCAAACGCGGGCTGATCCGCGAATTGCCGCTCGGCAACTTGGAAGCGCGCCGCGACTGGGGCTTCGCGGCCGATTACGTTCGTGCGATGTGGCAGATGCTCCAACAACCGCAGCCCGGCGATTACGTTGTCGCGACGGGTGAGTCTCACTCGGTGCAAGAGTTCTGTGAGCTGGCGTTCTCACACGCGGGCTTGAACTGGCAGGACCATGTGAAGGTCGATCCCGACTTCTATCGTCCCGCCGAAATCCACCAACTCATCGGCGACGCGAGCAAGGCCAAACGCGACCTCGGTTGGTCGCCGTCAGTCGCGTTCGCCGAGCTAGTCAGAATGATGGTCGATCACGATTTGACGATCACATGAGCGATGTGGGCCGTTGATTGTTTGTACCCCGCGCGATCGAGATTGACGCCGCGTCGTTTAACCGCGTGGGCAACGCCCCGCGCGTCCAGCGACGTGGAATCGTGTTTCACCGCACGACGCGCGGGGCGTTGCCCACGCGGTTAAACGAGCCGCGCACCGGCGGGAGCGACGTACAGCCGGTGCTGCGTGATGTACGACTCGACGGCGCGCGGCACGAGGTAGCGAATGCTCTGACCGGCGGAGACTCGGCGACGCAGATCGCTCGCGGCCAGATCGAGTCCCGGCATCTGCACGAACCGCAGCCGAGCGGCTGCGGGCCCGAGTTGCCGTTCGAGGTGCGACCGATCCGGTAACGCGGCATCTCCCCGATTAACGGCCACGACCGTCGCCAGTTCGAGGATGCGTTGAGGCTCGCGCCAGTGAGGCAGGTCGTGCAGCGAATCGGCTCCGATCAACAGAAACAACTCGCGCGAGGCCTCTTCCGCATGAAGCTGCTCCAATGTTGTGACCGTGAACGATGGGCCGGGACGCTCCAGTTCGAGGCGGCTCAGTTTGAATTGCGGATGCCCCGCGATGGCGAACTCGACCATCTCGCAGCGCGCCTTCGCGGACGAGATTGTGGACTCCAGCTTGTGTGGCGGTTGAGCGGCCGGGACGAACCAGACTTCATCCAAGCCGCACTGTTCACGGCACTGCTCGGCCAGCGCCAGGTGGCCGTAATGAATCGGATCGAACGTGCCGCCGTAAATGCCGAGTCGCATGGTTTAGTCTCATTTTCCGCTGGAGTTCAGGATTCATTCTGTCTTGATGACGAGTGGTCCGATCATGGCTGATGTCGGTGCGTTCCGAGGACTCCAGCGGGGGCTGCGTCTCAGACCAAAGTCGCCTTCATCGCTCCGCGTGAAGATAGCCGAGTCCCGGGAGAGGTCGCTGGAACAATTACGCTGAACTCGCGCACGGCTGTCTTCACGCGGAGCGATGAAGGCGACTTTGAAGGCAAAAACAAGAACTTGACTCAATGAGTCAAGTTTGACGTGTCCGACAAAAGTAGCAGGCACACTCCGTGTGCCGTCCGCGATACCGTGATTCGCAGAGGAATTCGGTGAACGGCACATGGAATGTGCCTA
>JAYTGQ010000133.1:0-2605 GCA_043733345.1 Schlesneria sp. | reverse complement strand
CCCGCCACCCCTTCCTCCCAGCAGTCCCCCAGCGCGACGTTCCTTGCCACCAGCAGCGCGTTCAAGTTGGCGAGCGTGCCGCCGTGCGTGACGATCCCCGCATAATCGCCTTCGCGCCAGCCAATATATCCCGCCAGCTTGGACACCATTGCCTGCTCGACCGCCGTGGCCCACGGCCCCATTTCGTAGATGGCCATGACTTGGTTGGTGACCGACCCGACCGCATCGAACAACCCCGCCAGCGGGATCGGTGCGGGAACCTGATGTCCGACGTAACGCGGGTCGTGCAGGTTGTGTCCGCGCGACAGCATCTCACCGACGAGCGACTCGAACCGCGCCGCGAGTTGCTCCGGTCCCGCCGAGCCATCCCATTCATCGGCGATGCGCCCCGCCCGCGCGATGTTGTCGCGGGGCGCTGCCCAGTTCAGCACGTTCCCCGACGAAGCCTCAACAAGGGCGAGATGACTCGCTAACTGCTCGACCAGCCGCTGACCGGTCGTTCGTAACAAAGCCGGGTCATAGGCCAGGCGGATGCGATCGAGGGGCGTTGAGTTGGAGGCGGGATCGTGATTCATGTCATCACTCGACGAGGGATCGCAACTGAGATGAACATTAGGCTGAGTCAGCCACTAACCCGAAGCGTGAGCGAGGACGCAGGTGAATCGTCCTCGCTTACGCTTCGGGTTAGTGTGCTTCAGACTCGCTTCCCCTCACTTCAACGAGAGGAACGCATTCCGCGCGTCGATGTGGACGCGCGGATTCGTGTTCGTCTTGAGCAGCTTCTCGACGAGTTCGCGGAACTCGGCCTTGTCGTTTGGCTCCAGCTTCGGGCCGAGATCGGCGAGGGCCTTGAGGACGTTGGTCTGGATGATGACTTGCTCGCCCTGACCATCGGGCGAGGTTGCGGCGGGTTCGGTCAGGGCCTGCTTAAAGACGGCCAGTCCATCCGTCGAGCCACTGTGTGAGAGCGAGATCGCCGCGTTGATACGCGTCATCACGTCGTCATGTCCGAGCAAGACCCGCAAATGGTGCACAGCGTCGGCCGAGCGAAACTGGCCGAGCGTCCAAGCGACGGCGTGACGCATGACCGGCTCTTGAGCGGACGAGGCATCGATCAACGCTTGCACGAGTTCCGGCGCATCCAGCGGAGTGCCTCGTTCGAGCGCACGGCTGGCAATGAAGGCGATCGACGCGGCGGCACTCTTGCGGATCTCGATGTCGCGTGTGGGTTCCAAAGCCGACTTCAACGCGGCGTTCATGGACGCAGCGGCCGCTTGGCGGAGGCTCGCCGCCCCCGACGGATCGGCCTCCGTGGCAGAGGTCTCGCCGGGCAACACGCTTCGCGCTGAGTCGGGAGCGTTGAGCAGTCCCAACGCGCGCGTCAGATACTGCTGAATCGCGACCGATTCGAGAGAACTCGAACCGGTCTGAAGCTCTTTCACCAACTGATCGGACAGCCCGCGCACGATCTCGGGATTGCTCGCGAGATGCTGGCCTTGCTCGCCACGCAGCCGGTCCTGGTCAAGGACTTGAGCGAGGCCGTACATCGCCCGGTTGCGAATGTGCGTGTTGGGACTTTGCAGTTCCTGAGCCAGCTTGCGCCAGTCCTGTTCGCCCGCCGCGATGCGGCCGAACAACGCCCACACCGCGACGACCGCCAGCACGATCAACCCCGGCACCACGAAGAGCTGCACGATGAAGCCCGCCGACGGAGGCTGCACGGGAGGCAAGTCGTCGGACAATTCGGGACGTTGTGGCAGAGCGGCAGAATCTTGATCGGGCAAGTCAGTCATCGGTGAACCATCACGAGGCAAGCAAACCATCCATCAGGCAATTCCGAGAGAACGACTCCCGCGAAGTGCGGCGGATTATAGGCCCGGTCGCCAACGATTGCAGTCGTCGCGAAAGAAGCGCAGGGCCATCGTCCATTTCAACGTAGGGTGGGACCAGCTCGCTTCGAGCGCCGGCCCACCATCAGAAATCGTCGAGAAATCATGGTGGGCCGGCGCGGCGAAGCGCCGCTGGTCCCACCCTACAGGTTGCGCTGTCCCAACAAGGCGATGGCCCTGAAAGAAGGGACTCGCGAGTGTTGCCGTCGCTCGCCCACTTGCCGTGCTGGTCGTTTCCTACTGCCGAAGTCGTGAGCTACCGTATGCCGCCTCCAACTGTGGAGCATGTCACAGACGAGACGACGGCCGAAAACTCATTGGCATCACTCGTCGTTCGGCTTTTCTGTCGAGGAGCGACACGGCTACAGTTTCGACGTTTCCGACAGGAGTCGTAGTCGTAGTCCGGACCAAGGGGGTCCGGACTACGGCCTCAATTCGTCCGATTTCGACTTTTGTCGGAAACGTCAGTTTTTGAAATCCGATTCTGAAAGTGAACACGCCGAGTCATCCCACGAAAGGCCCAGCATGTCCAAGACGATCCTCGGCATCGGTGCTCATAACGACGACTGCGTGTGGGGGATTCCCGGCATCCTGCTCAAGGCGCTGCGGAAGAACTATCGCGTGGTGATCCTGACGCTGGTCGGCGACTACAGCAACTGGAAGCCGGGCGCCGATCGCGCGCAGGAACTCGTCGAGAAGACCGTGCAGATCAGCAA
>JAYTGQ010000132.1:0-2612 GCA_043733345.1 Schlesneria sp. | reverse complement strand
CTACTGACCGCGTGAGGTATAGCAGACAGGTTGAACGAGTCGAACGTGGTCGGGCTGCGCACCGGAGAGAAGTCCGGCTTTCAGAAAAGCCGGACTTCACGCGGTCGGTCGTTTCGAGCATGGCGTCCCGTTACTATCCGGATGTCTGCCACAGTCGTTCTTCACTCACTTTGGCCCGCGTTGAGGCATCATGTTTCAGAATCTTGGTCTGCCGCCCGGCGTTTCCGCTCCTCCGACGATGGCTGTGGGAGTGGCCTTTACTGAGGGACCAGCGTGTGCGGCGAATGGCGATGTGTACTTCACCGACATCGTCAACAATCGCATCCTGCTGCTCGAAGCGGGCGCGAAATACTTCCGCGTGTTTCGCCAACCGAGCGGCCGTGCGAACGGGTTGTTGTTCGATGCTCAAGGTCGGCTGCTCGCCTGTGAGGGAAATGAGTTCTGTCCCAACGATGGCCATCGCCGGGTGACTCGCACCGACCTCACAACAGGTCACGTTGAGGTGCTAACCGACCATTGGAACGGGAAGCGGTACAACGCACCGAACGACATCGCAGCCTGCTCGAATGGGCGGCTCTTCTTCACCGACCCGTGCTACTACGACCGGGCGACGATGGAGTTCGATCACGATTCGGTCTATCGCATCGACCCGGATGGGACTGTCACCCGAGTCCTCACGCAACCTCAGATTCAACGGCCGAATGGCGTCTCGCTGAGTCCCGATGAGCGAACTCTGTATCTCGTCGATAGCTGCCCGGTCCTCGGTGGCCATCGTCGCATCTGGGCCTTCGACCTGGCGGATGACGGTGCGCTGAGCGGTCAACGTTTGGTGATCGACTTCGCACCGGGGCGCGGCGGCGACGGCATGTGCGTCGATTCCCAAGGGACGCTCTACATCGCGGCGGGAGTCTCGCGTGCGAGGCACTCCAACGAAACGGCCGACGTTCCGTTGGGTGTCTTCGTCGTCCGTCCCGACGGCACGCTGCTCGGCCGCATCCCGGTCTATGAAGATGTCATCACAAACTGCACTTGGGGCGGAACCGACTTGAAGACGCTCTACATCACGGCGGGCAAGACGCTGTATCAAGTGCGAGTTGAGGTTCCCGGTTGGGTCGTTCATCGGCAGGCGGCGAATGGTTAGGCGAGCGGCAGGAAATAGTTTGCCCGTAGGATGGACGCCCCGTCCGTCCGAGCTTGCCCACAAGAGCCGGACGGACGGGGCGTCCATCCTACGTTTGCGCGTACGCGAACTCTTGCCGCTCGGCTTAGCGGCGGTGTAGGACGGGCACTCCTGCCCGTCCTGCTTGAAAACCGGACGGGCAGGAGTGCCCATCCTACAAATGAGTGAGATCACGCGGTGAAGCAGCAAGTTGGGTTGGTTCTTCAGTTCCTCGTCCTCACGGCGACACCGCTCATTTCGTGGTGGCAGCTTCAGTTTGGGTTTCCACTCATCTGGATGCCAGCCGTCCTCGCTGCTGTGGCCTTGTTGTTTTGGATCGGGACTCGGCTGAGGGAGTCGAAATGAACGCACGAACGGTCCTACCGAGAACCACCTCGAAGTCCGGCTTTTCTGAAAGCCGGACTTCTCTGCCGGGCAGGCACATACGGAGAGGGCTTATCCGGTGTTTCAGAGACATCACTCCCCGTGGCTGGACGACACCCTCATTGCCAGAGGATTTGTGGTTCATCGGGCGAATGCGTGGTGAGTCTCAGTTCTTAGCCCGGAGGGCGGCAGGTCGTAGCCCACGGCGTGAGCCGTGGGAACAGGAACACTCCCACGGTCCAGCCCCGGAGGGGCGACACAATCGAGCGACGCTTCACGCGGCATTCGCGAGTGACACCACGACCGTGTCGCCCTTTCAGGGCTTCCAAGCGTTTTTGTCGGACTCACCCACGGCTCACGCCGTGGGCTACGACCTGCCGCCCTCCGGGCTAAAAACAGAGACGCTCAGAACGCTTTCGTCGGACGAAGCGGGCTTACGCCCAAGAACCGGGGGGCTGACGCCGCCCCGCTCAGAGGTCTCATCACGGACCGCGCGAGGTTTAACAAGGCTCCGCCAGACTTCAAGACTTCGTGTTTGTTTGTGGGCGTTGATTGCGGTGGCCTCGCTCTTGGCCACCCGATCAGCGAGCGCCGCCCAACCGCCGCCAAAGCCGATGCTGGGGGCGGCGACGGTGGCGGCGGACGCCAGCGTGCGAAAGCGTCTCGGCACGGTCGAAGATTACCTGTCCGACAAGCGTTGGGCTGAGGCCGCAGACATTCTGCACGAGATTGCTCAGTCGGAAGGGCGTTCGTTAGTGCAGGCTCAGTCGGGGCAGGCGGGAACGACGGCGGTCTATCTCAACGTGGCCACGCGCTGTCAGGTGTTGTTATCGCGGATGCCGACGGAAGGCTTGATCGCCTACCGCCGCAAGGTCGATCCGCTGGCGAAGCGTTGGTTTGAGAATTGGCAGCGAACGCGAGACCGTGCGGAACTGGAGCGACTCGTCCGACAGACGTATCTCAGCAGTTATGGTGACGACGCGTTGTGGTCGCTCGGTGAAGCGGCTTGGGATCGGGGCGACTTTGCCACGGCGCGATTGTTCTGGTCGCAGATCGTCGCGTTGCCCGA
>JAYTGQ010000131.1:0-2614 GCA_043733345.1 Schlesneria sp. | reverse complement strand
CTCCAGCCGCCGATAAGTGTCGATGCCGCGGGAATCACCCGCCGGCACGATGAAGCAACTCGTCCCCTTCGGTTCGTGAACCGACGGGGAAGTTGATGGTGGAAGTGTCTCGCAGATCTCACTCAAACGAGGGCAATAATATACTTGACTCACCCGCGTGTCCAGTCTAGAATGTAGGCATGGACACAAACAACGCCGCGATGTTCAGCCCGAAAACTCTGGTTGAGGCAATCCGCTTCTTTGCGGATGCCAACAACTGTCACGCCTTCATTGTGCCGCTTCGCTGGCCGAACGGCATCACTTGCCCGCGTTGCGAGAGTGCGGAACACTCGTTCATTTCCACGCGCCGCGTCTGGAAGTGCAAGGGGTGCAAGAAGCAGTTCACGGTGAAGCTCGGGACGATCATGGAAGATTCGCCGCTCGGCCTCGACAAGTGGCTCACCGCAATCTGGCTCATCACGAACGCGAAGAACGGCGTCTCTTCGTGGGAGATTCACCGGGCTATCGGCGTGACTCAGAAGAGCGCGTGGTTCCTTCTCCATCGCATCCGTCTGGCGATGCAGTCCGGCGACTTCACGAAGCTGGACGGCGAAGTAGAAGCCGACGAGACGTTCATCGGTGGCAAAGCTCGGAATATGCACAAGGACAAGCGGGCCGAAAAGATCACGGGGACAGGCGGCGCTGGATCGGGAAAGGCAATCGTGATCGGCGTGCTGGACCGTGAGACGCGGACGGTTCGCACGAAGCAGATTCCCGACACGAAACGGAAGACGGTTCAGGCGCACGTTCGCGAGCATGTCGCACCGGGCGCGGCAGTCTACACGGACGCGCTGTTGAGCTACGTCGGCCTCGCACCGGACTACGTTCACGAGGCGGTTGACCACGCCGTTCAGTACGTCAACGGCAACGTTCACACGAACTGCTTGGAGAACTACTGGTCGCTGCTCAAGCGGGCTCTCCGTGGCACCTACGTCTCGGTCGAACCGTTCCACCTGTTTCGCTACTTGGACGAGCAAGCGTACCGGTACAACGAACGTCGCCACGCTGACGGCACGGTGAAGACGGACGGGGAACGGTTCGTGGAAGTGGCGGGCATGATCGTGGGGAAGCGGTTGACGTACAAGAAACTGACGGGCAAGGACGATGCCGAACCAAGTACGGCCCCGTGAATCGCAGTGTCGAAGCGAGGCAAGCAGATTCAGTCGAGTTCATCGGACCCGACCACTCGCGTGATTCCGAGCAAGTAGACACGCTCTTCATTGAAAGCGTAAAAGAGGTTGATGGGAGGAATGTGGTACGAGCGCACTGTGGAAGACATCCAGATTGGCGGGTCTTGAATGACTTGGATGCCAAGTTCCGGATGCCTTGCAAGAATGAAGTCCCAACCGAACATGAATTGATCTAGTTGCTCTGAGCTCAATCCGTTGCCAAGTTCTTTGAGCTGAGTTTGAAAACCGAGACCTTGGGCGATGTCACGCATTGGCTAGCGACCTGCGAGGACACGAGCGGCTTCAACTTTCAACGATTCAGCGAACGCGATGTCAGCTTCGGTGGCTTCTGGTTCCCCAGAGATGAGAGCGGTTTGGTAAGGGATGTCCTCCCCTAGAGCGGCAGCCTTCCAGCCGATGAATTGATGCGACCCGTCGCTAACATCGGTGGCGTTGCTGTCCTTAAGCTCACTCATCACGCTGTCTACGAGGCTGATCTCTGTTGCACTGAATAAGGTGACATCAGGTTCTCGGAGGGCGACGACCCGATTCTGAACACGAGCGAAGTGTTGTCGTTGTTCCTCTCGGATCGCCCCGGACAGCTTGAGTTTCTTGAGGATCGGGACCATAGCTTTCGGCACAGGGCCGTTGGGAAGTTTCTTATAGGTATGGCCGGTGATCGATTTGCCGGTCAACTGGTAGGCGTAGAAGTCGGAATAGAACATGAGCTTGTTCAGTTTCGTCGCGCCGAACTTGCGGTCGTCTTCTGAACGGCGCGCAATGTAAAGCAGAAGTTCAATGAACTTTTCGTCGTTCGGGGATATGGGTACTTTAACGATCATCGCTGCACCGCCTCCAAGGTGGAGTATAACCGTCTTCCGCCCGTATGGTCAATCGCCGTTGATACGATTGCGTGCTGGCCTCTCGTTCAGCCAACCGGATACAATCAGAGTATGCAGGAAATGCCGAAAGACTCCCCGCCCGCCGACCCCTTCCGCGAGTTCGTCGCGAAGATCGTCCAGACACCGAAAGCCGTCGTGGACAAGCGGGAAGCGGAGTACCAGAAGAACCGAGCGAAGAAGCCGCGACGCGGGCCGAAACCCGGTCGCAAGCCGAACCAGTAACCAGGACTGTCGATCCATTCTTCACCCTACCCGATAGGGGGCGGGTGAGTCAAGTATGTTGTTGCCCAAACGAGGAGCATCCCATGATGAATCGCGCTCGAACGATGCACCACCGCGGACCCGCAATGGGGGCCCGCCACAAGCAGAACCAGTCCTTCGCCACCGGCACGCTGCTCTTCGCCTCCTTCGTCGGACTCGCCTACAACTCCTGGATCGTCTTCGGAGTGTGCTGGACCATCCTGCTCGCCCTCAACTTCCTCGGCGGCAACATCCGGCTTGCCG
>JAYTGQ010000130.1:0-18217 GCA_043733345.1 Schlesneria sp. | reverse complement strand
CGAGCGCGTATGAGGGCGATTCACCGCGTTCTCGCGCTCGCCTTTGGCTTGCGGTTAAACGAGGCGAACCCCGCAATTTCAAGTTGTCGGACCACTAGGGGTTTCCTGCGACAGTCAAGTACACGCAGCCTGACGGCATGCGGCTCGCCAACCTCTCAACTTGGGCCGCATAGAGGTATCACGGTTGAAATGGTCGTCTTCCGCTCCGCGAAAGAACGTCATTTGGCGGTGCGAACGACGACGTTTACGGCGTCCGCGTTCCTGAGCAGGTTGGAAAAGTTTGCCAACGCCAAGTGTCTTGAAGGCCGGCCTGATTCAAGTTGGGTAGCAGCCCCGAAGAAGCCCCTCACCCTCACCTCTGCAAAGCCGGCGGAGAGGGGACAAGAGTAGACACCTGATACCCGAAACCACCCCGACTCGAACCATGCCTGAAGGCCGATTGTCAAAAAAAGGGGGGCTTCACAGACGAAAATGCCTTAATACAATCCGGCCGACGTTTCGTCGGGGGGCCACATCTCATCTCACGCCTCCCTCAGTCGCACTTTAGTTCTCACTTCTTGAGGAGGCGGCCATGTTGCAATCTCGTTTGTCGGTGGCGCGTTGGTTGTGGACTCACAACCCTTTCTACTTTATCAGTGCGCTGTTGATGCTCTATGCCGTGCGGAATGGATACGGCGAACAAAACATCGGCGCGATCAACTGTTGGACAATGATGGGCGTGTTAACCGGATACACGCTGGTGCTGGCGGTGATCGGGGTTCTGATTGTGAGGTTCGGCAAGGTCTGGGACGACGCCCGGTCGATCCTACTGTTGCTACTCTTACTGTTCTTGGCCGTGTCAGTCAGTGCCGACGATTTGTTCGTGAAGATGGAATCGTCCGCAGGCGGAGCAGCACTGTTGGTCTGCGGCTTTTTGTTCTCGGTCGCGGTGATGCTGTTCACGTTGCGCGGCGCGGGGATTCGATTGGGTGCGGCTTATCTCGTTCCGTTCATCCTGTTCTTGGGACTGTTCTACGTGATGCCGTGGTGGTGTTCTCCGGAACTCAATCCGCGCCCCGAACCGAAGAATGTCGATTGGACCGTGTTTCTCTTTCCGCAGATCGCCGCCCTGCTCTGCCTGACGCTGTTGCCCGCGGTGAGAATGGGTCGCGCTTATGCCGCTAACAGTGGGACACCGTGGCCGTGGCCACTCTTCCCGTGGACGGCGTTTGGCATGATCGCGGTGGCGGTCGCTCTGCGGTCGTATGCGCTCGTGATGACATTCAGTCCGACCGGAGTGATCTGGGTCTCGCCCGACAGCCGGTTCGGCATTGCGCTCGACACGATTTGGAGACCGTACTTCCTCGTGCCGTTTGCGTGGGCCATCTTGGTGCTGGTGCTGGAGTCCGCCTTAACGAGCGGCAATCAACGGCTCATTCGCCGCACGTTGTTGGCCGTACCGGGCGTCATGCTGTTGGCGTGGCCGTGGTCTCAGACCAGCGTGATGATCGGTTTCTTGAACCGGCTGACCGCGACAGTGGCCTCACCCGTCTGGCTGGCGGCGTGCTTGATCGCGGTGTTCTACGGCTGGGCGACGCTGCGTCGTGCTGAAGGAGCCAGCTTGGGATTGCTTGGGTCGGCGATCCTGTTTTCGGTACTCACTCCGCAGACGATCAGCGTTTCGACGCTGGCCACTGTGAATCCGTGGCCGCTGTTGGCGATTGGACTCGTCGTGGCTGTGATCGGCCTGCGGCGGAACTCGTCGGCGATCACTCTTGCCGCCGCATCGTTGACAACAACGGCGTTGTGGTTCCTGCTGCCACAAACGCCGCTGGCCGACTTCAGGATGACGGTCTGTTACCACACGATGTTTGTGACCGTGTTGACCCTGAGCCTCGTTCATCGTGATGCCCTTTCCAGCCTACTGAGGCAAGCGGGAGCGACGCTGATTCCGATCACCGCGTTCCTCGCACTGACGGCCCCCGCCGCAACTGAGATTCCACTTCCATGGAGACTGCTTTACATCGCCATTCTCACCGGGATCGGCTTCGTCTGCGCTCAAGCCAGTCACAGTCGCGCATACTGGATCAGCTTCTGCGGGTCGGGCTTCTTGTTGGGATACGGCCTCACGGTGGGAGGCTATCGCCAAGCCTCGGCCGCATTCGGCAAGCCAGCGGTCACCGCGTTCTCTTGGAGTTGCGGAACACTGCTGATCGGAGTGCTCATCAGCGCGTACAAAGCCAACTGGCTGCCACCACATCTCTGGCCGAAGTGGTTGGTTGAGAGAGGCCGCGGCTTTGATGCGGCCTTCTCAGAGGGAACGTCGCTCGACACGCCATTGGACAGCGGCACGGGACTCATCAATGTCGAATCGGTTGGCGAAACAGACGAGCCACCGCTGACTGGCTGATCGGTTCATCCAAGGTTTTGGGGGGATTCCCGTGAACGGGATGCCGTCCGTCGTTTTCATCCCGAAGGGATGTCAGCGATTAGCCGGGGGTTGAGCGTCTGCGACACCCCCGGTACGACGGCACCGAAATGGGATTTGCATCCTGAAGGGATGCTGGCAGGTGCCTGATGTCAGCCCGTTGGCACCGTGCCAGCATCCCTTCAGGATGCCACCGCCATTTGCTCGACCTCTTCCGGGGGTGTCGCTTCGCTCAACCCCCGGCTAACAGCCTGTTGAAAAGGATTATTGGGAGGGCGAGGCTCCTGCCGAGCCGCAAGAAACAAGAGGCTTTCCACTCGCGCTCGGCTCGGCGGGAGCCTCGCCCTCCCTTTTTCAACAGGCTGCTAATCGCTGATATCCCTTCAGGATGGAGACGGTGGACATCGTCCGGTTTTCTCCAATCGGATTCGCCCGCAGAACACCGGATGAACCGACGGATCTCACTTGCCAGCGATATCTCGCACGACCGGGACTGCTTCGTTTCACCGGGAGAGATACAAAAGCAGCCCGGCTTCACAGAGGACGCCGGGCTGTTTGCGTATCGTTGATCACCGCATTCAAATCGTCAGCCCGCCGCTACGTCCAGCACTTCATCGGCCACATAGATCGGCAAGTGGGGCGTGTAATGCACGGCCAACGCGACGGCATCGCTCGGACGGCTGTCGACATCAATGAGTTCGCCGTCCCTCTTGATCCGGATCGCCGCGTAGTAGGTGTGGTCTTCCAAGCTGTTGATGACCACGTCCTGAATCTCGCCGCCGAGAGCCTCAATGCTCGCCTTGAGCAGATCGTGGGTGAGCGGTCGCTGCGGCAGCTCTCCCTTCACACGGCGGTCGATACTGGTCGCTTCAAACAAACCGATGAGGATGGGGAATGCGCGATCCCCTTCGACCTCCCGCAGGAAGATGACCTGCTGGTCGTTGATCTCGCTGATGATGATCCGGGACAGTTCCATTTGGACAAGCACGGCGACACTCCTGAGAGCGGTGAACAACGAAAAATTACGAAACACAGGCCAACCACACGCAAGGACGTTGTCGCGATCCGCCGTGTTTGAAACGACAATCGAGTCACGCGGGCCGCTCCTTGTTCTAACCGTCAGAAGAGACCGGAAACCTCACGCGAGCCGTGTAACACACGCACGATGGTGACGAAATCGTCGGCCACCGTGTAGTAGACCATGTAACTGTCGAGCGGAAAGCTGCGTAGTCCAAATTGAAGTTCGTCGCGCGGTTCTCCGATGCCGGGCTGACGGGCCAGCATTTCAAAGCGGCGTTGAAAACGTTCGAGCATTCGTCGCGCGGCCACCGCATTGTCTTCAGCAATGAAGGCATAGACTCGCTTCAAGTCGATCCGAGCGACATGAGTCAGATCGTAAGCCTCGCTCATGGATCGCTCCGCCGCTCGGCATCACACTCCTCAATCAACGCGTCGAAAAAAGTCTGACTTTGAGCGGCATCTTCAATGTGATGGACGCGACCGGCTCGCACATCGTCCAAACCTTCGGCCACATCCTGCCGCAGTCGCCAGTGGGTGCGAGACTGAAGCAAACGCAACGCGGTCGCCATCACTTCGTCATCCGAGTTGAATCGACCTGCCGCAACTTCCTCATCGACAAACTGCCGCAAATCAACCGGTAGCACCATGACTCAACCTTTGTTCTCAGTGGAGGGAGTTCTCTGCCAAAAGAACGGCAATCAAACGCGGAGCATCATTCAATTCCAGAAAAAACATCACGTTACAGTATCCGTCCCGCATCGCGGGCACTGTGAATCACACGTTGGACCCAAACGGCGTCATCCGTCACCCGGTAATAGACGACGTACTTCCCGACCAGTTTGAACCTCAATCCCGGATGCGATTCCCCCACTTGCGGTCCCGTGAACGGGGCCGCGACGACTGACAAGCAGGCCGCCTCGATTCGATCTATCACGCGGTCAGCCGCAGCAGGGTTCCGCTCCGCGATGTAGTCGCGAATGTTCGTGAGGTCATTCCGGGCGACGAATGACAGAACAAGTTTTCGGTTCATGCCGCCGGTTCCGCTCGTTTTGCGGGAGTGCCCTGTTGGATCTCGTCGAAAAACGCATGGACCTCTGCTTCGGTGGTCAGCACGGTGCATTCCCCGTTCTCGATCTGCTGGCGGCCGATGTCGATCTGCTCGTAGAACTCGGCTTGGCGTTTGTCCCGCAGCAGGGTTAGTGCCTCTTCGACCATGTCATCGAATGTCTCGTAGTGGCCGAGCGACATCTGTTGGCCGACGAATTGTTGGAGGTCTTTGGAAAGGAACATGAGTTGTCCTCGATAGCCGTTCGATGAGTCACAAATCCGCTGGTGATGATACGCCCGATGCCGGGCCGCGTCAGCCTTCGCCCAATTGAGCGATGATCTCTTCGATGCTGGCCAGTTGCTTCTGTTGGTTGGCGAGTGTCTGGCGGATTTCGGCCACGACTTCGGCGGGAGCCTTCGCGACGAAGCTTTCGTTACTGAGCTTCTTTTCCGTTCCCGCGATGAAGCCGCGCAACTTGTCGGCTTCCTTCTGTTGCCGCTTTAGTTCGGCATCCAGATCGACGAGACCTTCGAGCGGCAGGTAGCCGTCGGCGTCTCCGAGCGAGAAGCTGGCGCTGGCGTTGGGACGTGCGGAGTCGGGACCGGCGGCGGTCAGCGTCGCTTTGGCGAGCAGTTCGAACTGAGCCTGCACCGCCTGCAAGTCGTTGGCGACTTCGGTCGAACAGCGGACGGAGACCGGCAGCGTCAACGAAGGAGCGATGTTGTAAGTCCCTCGCACGTTGCGAACGGCCACGATCAGACTCTGCAATCGTTGGAAGCGGGCTTCGAGAACGGAGTCTCGCCACGCTTCGAGACCACTCGGCCACGGGGCAACGATGATCGCGTCGGCGGCGGGCGTCGGTGACGGCAGGCCGCGCGACGGGGCGATCTCCTTCAGTCGCTGCCACAGTTCTTCCGTGATGAACGGCGTGAACGGGTGGAGCAGCCGCAGCGTCGTATCGAGGACCGTCACCAAGACTCGCTGAGCCACCGGCTTGAGAGCCTCATCCCGCAGACGCGGCTTGATCATTTCCAGATACCAGTCGCAGAACTCGTTCCAGACGAATTCCCGCAGCGTGCGCGTGGCCGCATCAAACTTGTAGACGCTCAACAGCGAGGTCACTTCCTCCGTGACCG
Organism: Schlesneria sp.; assembly: GCA_043733345.1. Lineage (GTDB taxonomy): Bacteria > Planctomycetota > Planctomycetia > Planctomycetales > Planctomycetaceae > Schlesneria. Next base: position 12,606 of record JAYTGQ010000130.1, on the reverse strand, counting down.
TCGCCAGCCGCGAGAGAATCCAGCGGTCCTCGATGGGAAGGTCTTCTCCGGTCCCCTCGCCCCTCGCCTTGGAGGGGAGAGGGTTAGGGTGAGGGGTTCTTTCTTCGGCTGCTTGAAGTGGGGAAGCGTCATCACCACTCGGCCCCCTCACCCTAGCAGCCTGTTGAAAAAGGGAGGGCGAGGCTCCCGCCGAGCCATGTGCGTGAGGAAAGTCGCTTGTCTCTCGCGGCTCGGCAGGAGCCTCGCCCTCCCGACAGCCGTTTTTCAACAGGCTGCTAGCCCTCTCCCCCGAAGACGGGGGAGAGGGGACCGGAGAAAGATCGACCGTGCCGGGCGTGTAACCCTCTAGGTTCAGCATCGCAAACCGGGCCGCGTTCCACAGCTTATTACAAAAATTGCGGCCGTATTCGAAGCGTTCGATCGTGATCCGCGCGACCGGCTCGCCTTCGTCGGGGATGTAATTGGGCGTGGCGTACTGCGATTCCTTCTTGCACTTCGCGCACTTGATCTTCGGCTTGCCCGGCTTGAACTTCAGGTGATGCGGCTCCTGCGGGATCACGGCCTGGCAATGAGGGCACTCGTACCCGACCGGCAGGCGCACGTCCTGCGTCTCGCCCGCGAACGAGGCGATCGTGAACCGCATCCCATCGCAGCCGTACTTCTCGATCAACTCGATCGGATCGACGCCGTTCCCCTTCGACTTCGACATCGTCTGGCCAAAGCCATCCTGAATCTTCGGATGGATGCAGACATGCTTGAACGGCACGTCGCCCATGTTGTAGAGACCGGTCAACACCATCCGCGCCACCCACAGCGTGATGATGTCTCGCGACGTGACGAGCACGCTGCCGGGATAGAAGTAGGGGAGAACTTCGTTCTTGGTTGAAGGACTGCGCGCATTGAAATTTGGTGAGCCGGGCGGCGTAAGCCCCCGGACTCCTTCTCGCAACGCATCCGTCCGGGGGCTGACGCCACCCGGCTCACCTGATGCAGTCCCCAAGTCGAGCGGCGGATTGTGCTCGGTGTCCGGCCAACCCAACGTCGCGTGAGGCCACAACGCGGAACTGAACCATGTGTCGAGGACATCAGGTTCTTGCAAAAATGGACCTGTTGGAAAATGTAATGAGTCCTTTTTGGCCTCAGAGATCACGCTCTCTTCATCCTGTTGCGACAGGCCGTTCATCGCGCAAATATGCCATTCACCCGGACCGCCCTTCCTGATCGTGATGTCATCTCGGCCTGTAAAAACGCTCTTGATGTATTTATCAGTTGGGCATTTGTGATACCAAACTGGAATCCGATGTCCCCACCAAAGTTGTCGACTGATGCACCAGTCGCGTTTTTCGCCGAGCCAACTGAGGTACGACTGTTTGTAGCGTTCGGGATAGAACGTCACTCGGCTGTCGTTGGCGGCGTCGATGGCGGTTTGGGCGAGGCCGGGGCGGCCGTTTTCCCAGTCGCTCATTTTCACGAACCACTGCTCGGACAAGTACGGTTCGACGGGGGTCTTCGAGCGGTCGCTGTGCTTGAGCGGAATCTTGCGGTCTTCCACCTTCTCGAAGTGGCCGAGCCGTTCCATCTCGGCGACCACGGAATCTCGCGCGATGAGGCGATCCAAGCCCTGCCACGGCCCGGCGTTCTCGTTCAGCGTGCCGTCCGGGTTGAGGAGATTGATCGGCTCGCCCATCTTCTCCTTGTTGCGAGTCCAGCAGGCGTAGTCGTTCGGATCGTGTGCAGGAGTCACCTTCACGCAGCCGGTGCCGAGCGTTTTGTCGGCCAACAGCGCGTCGGCCACGATCGGGATGATGCGGCCATTCAGCGGAATGCGAACGTGCTTGCCGATGAGGTGCATGTACCGCTCATCAGTCGGATGCACGCAGACGGCCGTGTCGCCGAGCATCGTTTCGGGGCGAGTCGTTGAAAAAGAGATGCGTTCGGAAGTGGCTGAGGGCTGAGGGCTGAGGGCCAAGGGATCAGAAGAAGAAGAAGAAGAGGATTTGTCCGTCCCTTGCCCCTCAGCCCTTAGCCCTTGCCCCTCTTCCACCACCGGGTAGTTGAACGTCCAGAAATGCCCGTCGGTCTCCTCTTCGTAGACCTCGTCATCGGCGACGGCCGTTTGCAGGAAGCAGTCCCAGTTTACGAGCCGCTTGCCGCGAAAGATCAGACCGTCTTGGAACATCTTGAAGAACGTTTGCCGCACCGCGCGCGAGCAGACTTCGTCGAGCGTGAACCGCACCCGCCGCCAGTCGCAGCTCGCGCCGATCCGCTTCAGTTGGGACAGGATGCGGGACTCGTACTCGTCCTTCCACTTCCAAATGCGCTCGATCAGTGCCTCGCGCCCGATGTCCCGGCGCGTCAGCCCCTCCTCGGCGAGCATCCGCTTTTCGACCATCGCCTGCGTGGCGATCCCCGCGTGATCGGTCCCCGGCATCCAGAGGGCCTCGTACCCCTGCATCCTGCGCCAGCGCGTCAGCAGGTCCTGTAACGTGCCGTTCAGCGCGTGGCCCATGTGCAGCGCCCCGGTCACGTTCGGCAGCGGAATCATGATGACATGCGGCGGCTTCGGATTTGGTTCACCGGGGGCTGGCGGATCGGCGTTGAAGTCGCCTCGCTCCTCCCAAAACGGGAGCCATTTGGCTTCAGCGGCGGCGGGATCGTACTGCTTCGGGATTTCGGTGGTCATGGTTGGTGGGCTGAGGCCAAGAGGTAAAGAACAGGTTTACGAATCGGGACGGCGGCGACCTCGATCGAACAGTGCCGGGAGGTCGCGTGCGCCGTAGACGACACCGATCACTTCGATCAGTTCTCCATCGGGATAGTACAGAATGACATAGTTGCCAGCGGGAAAGACTCGCAGATCAGGACTCCACTCGTCGCGCCGCTGACCGATCCGAGGCTGCGATCCCAAGAGCGACATCTGCTGAAAGAACTTTTCGATCAGGCGATCGGCTGCCTTGGGATTGTCCTTTTCGACGCCGATGTATTCCCAGATTTCATTCAGGTCGCCTTGAGCGTGTTCGCTGAGTCGAAAGCGATTCATGTCGAGTTCTTCCTCGCCGCCGCTCGTTCCCTCCCGCGAGCCTTCACGTCGTCGAAGAACTCGCGCAGACCGGCCTCATCGACTTCGATGTACCGACCGTCTCGAAGCTGCTCGTTTCCTTCGTCGATACGACGCATGAGTTCCCGATAGCCGCGCAGCTGCGAAACGGCGTCGTTCAACAGTTCGTCCGGCGACTGGTACTGCCCCTGTGCGAGAGCCTCTTCCACGAACTGTTCGTTCTCATGTGTGAGTTCAATCGAAGTCATCGTCGTCTCCAACTCTGAGCGCATTCGGGTATTAAAGAAGATCATCAGCATTGAACGAAAGTTGGCCAAGCTCGCCCAGTGGGAGCACGATGGTCTCTGAATCGCGATGCAGAGATTGAGCCGTGTAACGAGCCTCGGCGGTGGACGGTTCGGACAGCACTTCGATCACCTCGTCCTGCAAGTTGAGAATGACATAGAACGGAATGCCCGCGCTGGCGTAGAGCCGTTGCTTGATTCGGCGATCCGAGCGGAGCGAGCTGTAGGCCACTTCAAACACGGCCAACACATCGTCAGCGTGAGGAACCTCCTCGGCATAGTCGTCGGGAGTTCCGCGCACCAAACAGCAATCCGGCTCCGGCTCGCTCGTCTCGCTGACGGTGATTGGCCCCTGCACTTGCAGAAACAGCTTGCGTGATCCCACCCATTGCGAAAGCAGGGCCATCAATTTGTTGAGTACCCGCAGATGCCTTGCGCCGTGCGTCACGATGCCTCCTGTCTTGTCTCGCCGATCCTTGTACACCAGCGATCCCTGAATCAGTTCGATGGGAGCGCCGTCGTGCAGGATTCCGTCGCGGATCATCTGGTGGTACTGCTCGATGTTCAGTGGCGCGAGGTGCATGGTGATCCCCTCGCGGACATCATCGAGAAAACTCTCCTCCATCAAGGCGACACTCATGGCACACACTCCGATCACTGACGGGTTTCAGACGTTCGCCGAATTTGTTTCCGCGTCCTTGTACAGCTTGTATTCGACACTATCGACGAGGGCGAGCCAACTCGCTTCGATCACGTTTTCTGAGACGCCGACGGTACTCCAGACATCGGTGCGGTCGCGGCTTTCGATGACGACGCGGACGCGGGCGGCGGTCCCTTCGGCCGAGTTGATGACGCGGACTTTGTAATCGACGAGGTGCATCTCGCTGAGGTTCGGGTAGGTGGCCGCGAGTGCCTTGCGGAGGGCGTTGTCGAGGGCGTTCACGGGGCCGTCGCCCTCACCCACGACATGTTCGACGTGTGAATTGACCCTCAGTTTCACCGTGGCTTCGGTGGTCGTCCCCTGCCCTGCTGTCGTTTCGACGTTCACGCGGTAGTGCAGCCGCTGAAACTTTGGCACGTAGGCTCCCGCTTCCTTGCGGACGAGCAAGTCGAACGACGCTTCGGCCGCTTCGAATTGATAGCCCTCGTTCTCCAGGTCTTGGACTCGTTCGAGGATGCGCGACATCAACGCGTTGTCGTGGTTGATCTGGTACTTCGTCGTCTTCGCGATGATGTTCGAGCGGCCGGAGAGTTCGCTGACGAGGACTCGCCGCTGGTTGCCGACGGTCTCGGGCGGGATGTGTTCGTAGCTGGCGGCCAAGCGGTTGACCGCGTGAACGTGCATGCCGCCCTTGTGAGCGAAGGCACTCGTCCCGACGAAGGCTTGGCCGTTGCGGAAGTTCATGTTGGCGATCTCATAGACGTAGCGAGACAGCTCGGTGAGATGAGCGACTCCGCCCGGCTTCAAGACCTCGTACCCCTTCTTCAGCGCGAGGTTGCCGATCACGCTAATGAGGTCCGCGTTGCCGCAGCGTTCGCCAATGCCGTTGATCGTCCCTTGGACTTGGATCGCGCCGTGATCGACCGCCGTCAACGAATTGATCGTGGCGAGATCGCCATCGTTGTGGACGTGAATCCCGACCGGCACCGTCAGCACTTTGCGAACGGCATCGACGGCAGCGGCCACATCTTCGGGAAGCCGCCCGCCGTTGGTGTCGCACAGAATAATCATGCTCGCGCCGGCATCTTGAGCCGCGAGGACCGTCTTCAGCGCGAATTCGGGGTTCGCCCGGAAGCCGTCAAAGAAGTGTTCGGCGTCGTAGAAGACTTCGCTCCCCTCGGCCTTCAGGAACGCCACCGAGTCGCGGATCATCGCGAGGTTTTCGGCTTCGTCGATGTGCAAGACCTCGAAGACGTGCAAGTCCCACGTCTTGCCGACGATCGTCGTGACGGCCGTCCGCGCGTCGCGCAGGGCACACATCCCCACATCGTCTTCCGGCGCACAGCCCTTCCGCCGCGTCATGCCAAACGCACAGACCTTGGCGTGCTTCAGCGGCAGGTCGCGTACCCGGAGAAAGTACTCGGCGTCCTTCGGGTTCGAGAGCGGATAGCCCCCCTCAATGAAGTCCACTCCGATCTCATCCAGCTTCTGCGTGATGAGCAACTTGTCCTGAAGAGAAAAATTGACCCCCTCGCCCTGACTGCCGTCGCGGAGTGTCGTGTCGTAGATCTGGATACGGGACATGGGAAGCTTTCGGCGATGAACTGGTGTTGGTCTGCGTGAAGTCGAGACGGTCTTGTTCATTCAAGAAGTGATCGACGGTAGGAATAGATGGCTCCCGCCATGCGGTCGCACGTTTGGATCAGGTCATCCACGAGTTCGAGTTTGGTCAGACCGAGTTCGGCGGCGAACTCGATGCACGACCCGAGTTCCTTGATCTGACGATAAGCAAGTTCGAGCGACCGGGCACAGTCCAGTGGCGCTTCGCAAGCTCCGGAATCGACGACGGACATCCGGCAGCGCACCGTGAGCCGCTTGATCTCTGCCCCCAACGCATATTGGTCTGCAGCCGGTAACGAACTGGCGAACCGGTAACTGCGGACAAGCTGTTGGATCAGGCTGTCCCAGAATTTGAATTGCTTGTGATTCCTCATCGACAAACTCATCTGCACTTGGGGAAAAAACAGACAGCAATCTGCCGAAAGCCAGTCTGCCGAAAGCCGACCAGCCGTTGGCTGATTGCTGTTGGACATTTCTTCTTCAGACAAGTCACACCAACAAAAAAGCCCTCAGGGTGCGACCTGAGGGCTTGTCATGGTTCGTAACGTCACCACCCCGAGATCGCTAATCGACTCCGCTAATAATCACGACCTCAATCCGAATGCTCGGGGCATTGGAGGTGACGGTTGAGTCGTTCAAGTGCGGAAAGGTGTTGGTCATCGTCATTCACTCAGCTTGCATCGGGCATCACCCGCCGGGACTTCAGTCGGGCAGGATGTTAAGGACGAGATAGACCCGAGTCAAACCGAGCCTCGCAAATGTGCCGGTCGTGCCGAGCGGCGGTGGATCAGGCCGGTTCGGGGAGTGACGTGTTGCGGGTTCCTCGGGCGATGGTCAGGCCGTCGGCGTCGCGGAGTTCCAGTTCGTCCAGTTCATCGACAACGGTCACGTCGTTGAACGTGTGGACTTGGATGCTGCCGGGGGTGGTCGAGGTGACGGGCGAGGTCACCTCCATTGCTCCCTCTTTCAGGAACAGGAAGGCCGCGTTGGTCAGTGCCGAGGTTGGCGGGTCGTACCAGACATTCAGGGTGCCATCGGGCTGAACGATAAAGTTGAACCCGAACGTCGGCAGAGTCGGCGAACTGCTGGCGGGAAAGATGTCGGGCAGACTGTCGGCCAGCGGTTGGTTGGGGAACGTCGCCTCAATGATGGCGTGATAGAGAAACAGTCGCGCGATGATCGATGTCGCCTCGCGAAACTCCTCGGTCTCATCGCCAAAGAGTTGTTCGCGTTCCTGTCGGCGGACGCGCAGCGTGGCGGTGATCGTGTCGATCTCCGAGATTTTGTCCATCAGCTCATCGTGCAGCGTTTGCAGGTCGGCCAGAGCGAACACGCCCAGCGTCAGCGGCGTCGCCCCCAGCGCGGCGTTGGCGCGAGTCCAGTGGTCGATAAACCGGTGCAGGATGTCGAGGTAAAGCTGCGGAGTGATGCGGCCCAGGTTGGGGACGGTCCGGCTGAGTACATGCCGCGAACCCAATCGGGCCACGACGAGGGTCTTGAATTGCTTCATCCGCGACCAGGCCCCGCCGCCGTCGTCCGGCCCGACGCCGAAGATTGAATCGCGCTCCTGGATCGCCACGACCGAGTCCATCTCCAACTGCGCGATCAACTCTTGCAGCGAGTGGTATTGATCGCGTTGCGCCTGAAGTTGCGGACGCCCATAACCCGGCACCAACAGCAGTGCCGCCACGGCATCGGCCAAAGTCCAGTGGGCCAAGTGTTCATCCATGACCGACAATCGGTCCAATTCCCGGATGCGTGCCATGCTGCGGTTCCTGAACAGGAGTGAGTTGATGGGCGAGCGTCGAAGTCGCTCAGATTTGCGGCGGGCATTCTGATCGGCTGGGTGACAATTTGAAATGAAGACTGCAAGAAGATGTCTTCATCTTTTGAAGCAAGTGGGCTGAGCGAGACGAATTGAGTCACCGCTGCGTGGACGTACTGCCTCAATGGGAACATGGCGATGGCCGTAGTCATCCGTGAGTCACCCTGTGGAGTTGGTGCGGGACCGCGTGTCGTCCCTCAACATCCGCGTGGAGTCCGTGAGAGTCCGCGTGCTACCGGTGAAGGCTCGCGTGCTACCGGTGAAGGTTCGCGTGGAGTTCCTCAAGGCCCACGTGCTGTCCGTGAGGGTTCATGTGTCACGCTTGAGGGTCCGCCTGTTGCCCGTCCAGGTGCCCATATCATCCATCAGGGTCCGCGTGTCGCCCGTGGAGGCCCGCATGTAACGCGTGAGGGTGCTCATGTAATGCGTGCAGGCCCGCATGTCATGCTCTAAAAGACTTTCCACGCAGAACTTGTGGCTTTCTCCCCAAAACCGCTCTCCCCTGAACAGCCTGTTGAAAAACGTAGCTTGGACGCCTCGTCCGAGCGAAAACCAATTGGAAACGGACGGACGGGGGCGTCCATCCTACGGTTTTTCAACAGGCTGTTAGCCCCTGCCGAGATTAGCTTGGGATCGGCGCAACAACAATTGTCGTGATTGTTGGACGTGTGACATGCTGTTCCGCTGGTCTTCTGTGGTGCATTCGCTCCGCGAATGCTCGCATAGGAAACGGGCGGACCATGAGGGGGTTCCGCCCCTCAACGGGCATTCGCGGAGCGAATGCACCACAGAAGAACGACAGTAAATTCTGTTCCGATCCTTGGCAGCTTACAGACACTCCCGCCCCGCTATTCCCATCACATCAGGCGGTGTGGCTGGGGTCGGGCGTCTTCGACCGCCCCCAGCAGGTGGTCCCAATCGGTCTCAATCCCAGCCAACCCGCCCAAAATGCAGCCTATGAGAATGCGGGGAGAACAAGTTCTCGAACAACACCGCGAAGGCTTTCGGGAATCTTCAGTTTCTCACGGTCTAGCACCACGAGCTCCGAGAGCTTCATCAGACCGGCCAGCGGCGACAGGTCGCTCACGGGCGTGCCGATCAAGTGGAGGGATGTCAATCCGCTCAGCCCGGCCAGCGGTGACAGGTCGCTCACCCGCGTGTGGTTGAGGTCGAGCGAGGTCAGCCCGGTCAGCCCGGCCAGCGGCGACAGGTCGCTCACCGGCGTGCCCCAGAGAATGAGCGAGGTTAATCCGCTCAGCCCGGCCAGCGGCGACAGGTCCACAATCTGCCGTCGAATGATCAGTTGCGTCTTGGACTTCTCACCGTCGAACGGTTCTTGCACCATCAGCAGGACGGCGGGGATTTCGAGCGGGTTGATTTCCTGAACCTGAGCCAGTTCTTCGAGGACATCCAGATTCGTTTCGTGCAGATAGCCGCGCAGGGTCGTCAGAGCCGTCTCGGTGCCGATCAATCGCAAGGCGCGCACGCTGGCGGCCATCTTTCGGGCACCGCACTCGTACTTCAGAAACGGCACCGCCAAATCCCCCGTCGTCGCCAGTGCCTCGGCCTCGACCATTGAGCGGGGAGGAAACATCCGCCCCAGTTGCTTCTCAAGCCATGTCCGTAGCTTCGGGTCCAAGTGCAACGCCACCGGCAGACACCGCAACGCCAACAGCAACCGCTGTTGAACCGCCAACTCGGACGTCGTCAATTTTTTGCGACGCTCTCCCTTTGGCATCCGCGTGCGGCCGACCGGTTCGTCCGGCCGATAGTCGTTCCCCAGAATCTTCACGATCATCCGCGTCGCAAAGCCCTCCTTCGTGGTGGCGGCGGCGAACAGGAGCACGGGGAGCCATTCCGCCCGCAGCGCCTGCGCGGCCAATTGTCCGTCCGCGTTCTCCTCGACGAGACGTTCGGCTGCCAAGTACTCTTTGAACGCATCGTGAATGAAGTCGAGCGTTCCCAATCCCGCCTCGCTGGGAGGCGTCGCCTCTCGGAGCATCCCGCTGCGGGCCATCAGTGTGTCGATCACCTCGCGCGGCGTCACCTCGGTTGGCAGCCGTTGCTTCATCTGAGGCAGACATTCGGCCGCCTTGTCGATCGCCTCTTGTCGTTCGATCACCGATTGCTGCCGCGTCACCAGCATGTGGTACGCGATGCTGCGGATGATCAGCTTCTTGTCTTCGTAAAGGAACCTGGTGTACCACTCGGGAGCCGCGACCGTGTTGACCCCGCGCCGCCGGTCCAGTTCGTCCAGCAGCATGAAGCAGAGCCGCTCACACAACCGCGCCTCGCGATCCGGCAGGTGTTCGTCGTCCCGCTCGTGCAACGCGCAGATCATTGCACACAACAGCGGATTGCTGGCGAGCAACGCCAGCCGGGGATTCCCTCGCAGCTTCCCCTTCAACGCCTTTGCCAAATCGGTGAAACGTTTCAGCGGCTCCGCCAGCGACCGCGTGGCCTGTGCAATTGCCTCATGCCAGCGATCAACCAGTTCCTCGCGGTCTCGCGGTCCCAGCGGGTTGATCCGCGCCTCGCGAAACCCCAACTTGCCGAGCCAATCGGGTGGCACCGCTTCCGGCCGTGTGCTGACCACGAAGTACGTCTGCGGATAGGCAGTCACCAGCGCGGCCAAGTCGTCCCACAAGTCGGTCTCTCGAAATTCCTCCCGCACCTCATCGATGCCGTCGAGCAAGACCAACCCCCGCCCCTCTTTCAACACATCGACGATCCAACTCTTCGGTGGCTCCCCGAGTTCCTTGGCAATCAGCGTCAAGAACTCTTCCGCCCCCGGTAACTTGCCACCGGGACAGTCACGCAACCGGATCGGGAAGGGGACCCGCAAGTACCACAGGTTCGACGGCGCGCCGCCACTCGCTTGATCCCAAAACTGCCGCAAGATTTCCCGGCCCTTAACATCCTCGCCATCCGATGAAGTGAAATCCCTTCGGCCAATGCCAGCAGCCGCAATCGCCGCCCAACGAAACAGCGTGCTCTTGCCTGTCCCCGCTTCGCCCCGGATTAACAGGCAACCCGCCCCCGGTTGCAGGCTGTCAAACAGGGCCTCGGCCGACTTCGTGGAGCCGCCACCGTCATCCCCGCTCTGCAAATCGAGCGACACATACGCCACCGACAGCGGCAGCTTCTGAGCCTCCCGCGTAATGTCGGCCCCGAACAGTTCCAGATGGTTGTGCTTGGCCATCACCGCCGCGCGATATCGCTGCTCGAATTCCGACCGCTCTGCCGCCGCTTTAGCAACCGCCTCACGGTAACGCTGTTCAACCTCCGCTCGCTCGGCCTTCGCCTCTGCCTCTTTCGCGTCGAGCTTCTTGATGACCGTTTCGACTTTCCCCTCGACCCGCTCCGAGCGGTTCAGCAGTTCTCGCGCGATCGCCACCGGGAAATCCGGCAACTTCCCCGAAAGTTCGATCAACACCGGAACGAGCTGCTCCAACGCGAGGTGATAAAACTGCGTGTCCGCCACCGACAACGTCTTCCGTCCGAGCGGGCGAACATCGCGAAGCTGCTCTGTGACCTTCGCCGCATCCAGATTCCCCGCGAGAAAGAACTCCAGCGACGCCCGGTCTTCCAACGTCAGACACAACTGTGCGCCAACCGCCTCGTCATCCAGCTCTTTCAACCGCGCGTCCTGCTGGCGACGCTGCTGCTCCTCAACGAACAACGGCTTCAGTTTGCTCGCGATCGTCTGCGGCAAATCCACTAATGGCCGCGTCAGCATGTCCCGCTTGGCTTCGTCCGTGACCTTGTTTTTGAACCAGTCCATCACGCCGCCAGCCATCTCGCCTGCGACCTCACCGTCGAGAACACCGGTCGCCCCGGCCACGGCGGCAATCGACTTCTTCGCCAGGAACTTCACCCCGGCAATTCCCACGGCGGCCAGCACGGTTTCCAACATGATCGATACTCCGGTGAGGTTCTCGGGACGGGCCGTGTTCTACTCAGAATTCCCGCCGCTGTCTTTGATGGCCGAGCGTCGGTGACTGCGAACTGTCAAAGTTTTGAAGACTGAGTTAGGTTATTCGCCACCCTCATTCGCAGGGCACTGACTTTTGAGAAGACTGTCGTCGAGTCGGCAGTCGAGGCGTAATCCATTACTCACATTAGGGACGAGCCCATGACCCAAGTTCGCGTTCTTGTCGGTACCAAAAAGGGAGCGTTCATTCTCACTTCCGACGGAGCGCGGAAGGACTGGCAGATCGACGGGCCGCACTTTGGCGGTCTCGAAATCTTCCACCTGAAGGCGTCGCCGGTGGACCCGAACCGAATCTATGCCTCGCAGTGCAGCGATTGGTTTGGTCAGGTGATCCAACGCTCGAACGATGGCGGTCAGACATGGGAGGCAGTCGGCAACAAGTTCATTTACGACGGCGAGACGGGCAATCACATCTGGTACGACGGCACGCCGCACCCGTGGGCGTTTAAGCGAATCTGGCATTTGGAGCCGTCTCTCTCCTGTGCCGACACCGTCTATGCGGGGGCCGAGGACGCAGCCCTCTTCAAGACAACCGACGGTGGCCAGACGTGGAATGAACTGAAGGGACTGCGAACTCATCCATCGAGTTCTCAATGGGCACCGGGCGCGGGCGGCATGGGCGTGCATACGATCCTGCTCGATCCGTCGAACCCACTCCGAATCTACATCGCCATCTCGGCCGCCGGCGCCTTCCGCACGGAAGACGGTGGCGAAACGTGGGCGCCCATCAACAAGGGGCTTCAGTCCAAATACATGCCCGACCCGAATGCCGAAGTCGGCTACTGTGTTCACAACTTGGCCATGCACCCGTCGCGGCCGGACGTGCTGTTCATGCAGTTGCATTGGAACGTGATGCGGTCCGACAACGCGGGCGATCTGTGGACCAACGTCAGCGGCAACCTGCCGACCGACTTTGGATTCCCCATCGAAGTTCATGCTCATGAGCCAAACACGGTCTACGTCGTGCCGATCAAGAGCGACTCGGAACACTACGTCCACGAGGGCAAGCTGCGCGTCTTCCGCAGTCGGACGGGAGGGACCGATTGGGAACCGCTCACCAACGGACTGCCTCAACGCGACTGCTACGTGAACGTGCTGCGCGACGCCATGTCGGTCGATACGCTCGACGGTTGCGGCGTCTACTTCGGCACGACGGGCGGTCAG
>JAYTGQ010000129.1:0-7310 GCA_043733345.1 Schlesneria sp. | reverse complement strand
GCCGAGCCGTGTGCGTGAGGAAAGTCGCTTGTTTCTCGCGGCTCGGCAGGAGCCTCGCCCTCCCGACAGCCGTTTTTCAACAGGCTGCTAAGCTGCTTCTTCGGCGGCTTGGATCGACTGCGCCAACAGTTCCTTCTGGAAGCGTTCGCCGCGTGCGTCATAGAAGTAAAGCTGGTTCTGTCGCGACGCCCAGACCGCACCCAGTCTGACGCTGCGCGGGCCGCGCAGAATGAATTGCAAGCCGCAGTTTTTGCCAACCTGCGTGAGCGGGATGACCTGCAACACGAACTGGTCCGCCACGAGATTCTCATGACGGCAGAGCGTGTCGTGAACGTACCGGCGCAGGTCGTCCACCGTGTGGACGTGAGCGGACCCATCAGTCATCGAGTGGCCTCAACGAATTCCCTGTTGTCGATCTCGGTGTGTCGCGTCGTGTGGGAGCGACGGAGTTGATCGGCAGGGAACCGGCGGGGCTTCTCGCGCACGCGGGTCCACCGTTCGACTGACAGACTTCGTGCCATCGCGCGAACAGGCTCAACCGGACTCCCAAAGGCTGGAGTGAAGTTTTGGAGAACATTCCGTGAACACTCCTCAACGGGCGCAGTTCAGTCGCGCGGATTGAGTGGCCGTTGAGCCTCACGGCAGAACGATTCAAGTTCCGACGGAATAACCGCGAGGAGAGAAGCCCGGCGGAGATTGAACGAGTCTTTCCGACGACGCGGTACCGCTGTTCAACAGCGTGGGTTGATTCCGACGCTGACGGACGGCGGCTACAATCCCGCCCGCGTTGGCGGCCCCTTGTTCCTCAAGGCCGTGCTGCCCGCGATCACACCGCCTCGGGAGTCTTGTTCATGAAAGCCGCCTTTATCCGCCAGACCGGCGTACCGTCCGTCATTGAATACGGCGAGCTTCCCACGCCGAAGCCGCGCCCCAACGAAGTCCTCGTCAAAGTGGGAGCCGTCGCGGTCAACCCGATCGACACGTACATTCGCGCTGGCGCGGTCTCGATGATTAACCACTTCCCGTACATCCTTGGGTGCGACTTGGCAGGGACGGTCGAGCAGGTCGGGACCGAAGTCAAACGGTTCAAAGTGGGCGACCGTGTGTGGGGCAGCAATCAGGGTCTGTTCGGGCGTCAGGGAACATTTGCCGAGTACGCCTCGGTCGATGAACGCTGGCTCTATCCCACACCCGCCAAGATGACCGATGCGGCAGCGGCGGCGGGAGCACTCGTGGGGCTGACGGCTCACTTGGGACTGTTCCTCCACGCGAACTTGAAGCCGGGCGAAGTGGTCTTCGTGAATGGGGGTGCGGGCGGAGTGGGCTCGGCCGTCGTGCAGCTTGCCAAGGCGGCGGGAGCCTTCGTCGCCACGACCGGCGGTAACGAAGAGAGCCTCGCGCTCTGCAAGCAACTCGGTGCCGATATCGCGGTGAACTACCGCGATTCCAACCTCGACGATCAGCTTCGTGCGTTCAGCATTCCGCACGGCGGAGTCCATCTATGGTTCGAGACTCTGCGCGAACCGACGATGGATCGCACGATCAGCCTGATGGCTCCGCGAGGCCGGCTCGTCTTGATGGCCGGTCGTGCCGCGCGGCCTGAATTTCCCGTTGGTCCGTTCTACGTGAAAGACCTCCGGCTGATCGGCTTCGCCATGTTCAACGGCACTCCTGAAGAACAACGCGCTGCAGCGGACAAGCTCAACACGCTGCATGAATTCGGACGCTGGAACCCACTGATCGGCAAGACACTGCCACTCAGCGAAGCCATCGCCGCGCATCAACTTCAAGAAGACAACACGATCGGCAAGCAGGGAACGCTGCGCGGCAAGATCGTGTTGGAACCGTAGGCGGACAAACCGAAGCCTGAAGCGCAAGCGAAGCTCTTCCCGCCGGCTTCCTTCGCTTGCGCTTCAGGCTTTGATGGCTTGCGCGATGCAGCGGCCTGCCCGCCCCCACCGCAACTGATGCAACTCCACTCCCCCACTCCCGAGCATCCCATGTCCCGATCATCGACCCTTCTCCTCTGCTGGCTCACTCTGACAGCGGTCGCTTCCGCTGCGGATGTGTTCGAGCGACATGCCGCTCCGCTCGTGAAGCGGCTCGCCAATGACGGCGCTGCGACGAAGGAGCTGACAATGGTGGAGGCATCCAAGCTGAAGCCGCTCGCCGCCAACATTGGTTCGCCGTGCATCGTGCTCAAGACGGACGCGGGCAACTACACGAAGGCCTTGGTGAGCTGGGGGCTAAGAAAAAGCCAAGGGACAGAGAAGCCGACGCCGCTGCTGTTGATCGAACGCTACGCCAGCTATCGCGGTGAGCGACTCGATCTGACGGCTGCGATCGGCAAGGACGTGATGCTCTTCCCCGGTTTCGGGTTCGACTTTGACATCGGCCAAGTCGTTCCGGCGGGGCAAGGGGCGGACATCGAATTCACGGCCGAAGGGATTCTGGCAGTGAGTAGCGAGGCCAAGCTCGTCGTACTCAATGGCTCACAACTTCCCGTCGCCGACAAGACCGCGAAGAAGCACGATCCGAACGATCATGATGGCGTCATCGCACTCGACTTCGCCGGAGCTTGGAAGCTGAACGCCGACGGCCGCTGGCTGGGCGAGTTGGATCTGAAGATCAACGAAGCGGGCCGCGCGACGGGTTCGTTCACGTCCGATGAGTCCAAGAACGCCTACGAGATCAGCGGCCAAACGGGCAGCACGCCGCACAACCTCAAACTGGAAGTGTTCCTCGCCAATACGCAACTTTCCGTGGACGGCTATCTCTGGACGAAGGACAAGTCTCAGATGGCCGGCACGGTCACGATGAGCGGTCGCAAGTTCGGCTTCGTCGCGACGCGAGTGACGAGTGACGAGTGACGCACACCAACACGAAGCGTAAGTGAGGACGCGGGCGCCAAATCGCGACTCCTCGCTCACGCTTCGGGTTAGTGTGGTTGGCGTCCATGTTCGCTGGGGGCGGCGAAGCGCCGCCCCCAGCCACGCCGAATCACGTTTGAAATCAGCTACTCCAATTCATTCCCTCGTTTAGGAACCTTCCGTTGCCCACGATTCAAGAGTCCAGTCTGGTCGAGTTCACGACCGCGTTGTTCCTCGCGGCGGGGGTCGAGCCTGTCGAAGCACGCATCGTCGCGGTGAGTCTCGTCGAAGCGAACCTGCGCGGACATGACTCGCACGGTGTGATGCGGGCACCGTTCTACATCCAAAAGGTGCAGGACGGGTCGCTCAACCCGAAGTCTCATCTGACGATTGAGAAGGAGTCGGCCAGTTCGATTGTTGCTGACGGCGGTTGGGGACTGGGACAGGTTCTTGCACAGGAACTGATGACGAAGCTGATCGCAAAGTGCGAGACCTCGGCCATCGCGTGCGGAACCATTCGTCGCGCGGCTCACATCGGACGGCTGGGCGAGTACGCCGAGATGGCCGCCGCGCGTGGCTTCACGTCGATGATCGTGGCCAACACGCACGGATCGGGACAGCGCGTCGCTCCCGTCGGTGGCAAGCGGCCTCGCCTGGGAACGAACCCCATTTGCATCGGGATGCCCGGCGGAGCAAGCGGCCCGTTCGTGTTCGACATCGGCACGAGTGCCACGGCCGAAGGCAAAGTTCGCGTGAAGAAGATCGCGGGACAACCGGTTCCGGCGGGCTGGGTGCTCGACCCCGATGGCAAACCGACCACCGACCCCAACCAACTTTACGGCGACCCACCGGGCACGATCCTGCCGCTTGGTGGCGATCAGGCTTACAAAGGCTTCGGTCTCGCGTTCATGATCGACATGCTGGCGGGTGGGCTTTCCGGCGGTCAATGTCCGTTCGCGAGTCCGCCGCCGCCACTCGGCAACTGCGCCGTCTTCTGGGTCATCAACCCCGACTTCTTCGGCGGCTCAACGCACATGCTCAGTGAAGTCGGCAAGCTGGAGACTTATGTGCGCGATGTCCCCAAGATCGATGGAGTCCAAGATGTGACCCTCCCCGGCGATCCCGAACGCCGCACGCTGGCCACCCGCCGCGCCAACGGTATCCCGCTCGACGACGGCAACTGGAAAGCACTGCTCGACATGGCAGGCAAGCTCAATGTGCCCGTCCCGGCGCTGTGAAGTCACAGCAAGTCCAAAGTGGTGTACATAGAGCTGCCAGCTTCAGACCTGTCTTCATTCGCGCTCCCCTCAATTCGCGCGGCGAAATCCTGACCGCGCGAATTGAGGAGAGCGCGAATGAATCACAAAAACAGGACACATCAACGACAACTTCGCGCGATCAAGTATGCCAGAGCTGACGATGCTCTTGCCCACCCAGAAAGTCTTCCAATCATGACGCACGTCAAGCTCGTCCTGCTCCTGTTGACTCTCCTTCCAACAGTCGCTTTCGCCGAGAACTGGCCGGGATGGCGCGGGCCGCGCGGGGACGGGAGCAGTGTTGAAAAGAACGTTCCGCCGAAGTGGGATGCCACGAAGGACGAAGGCGTGGTGTGGAAGGTGGCCGTGCCGTATGGCGGCCATTCTTCGCCAGTGGTGTGGGACGACCGGGTCTTCGTGGCGGGAGCGGACGAAGCGAACCCGCGTCGCATGTTGATGGCGTTTGATCGGACCAGCGGCAAGCTGTTGTGGGAGAAGGAAGTCGCCCAGACGCCGCTCGAAAAGAAGCACAAGCTGAATAGCTGGGCGTCGGGAACTCCGGCCACAGATGGCAAGCGGATCTATGCCGCGTTCCTCGATCAGAAAGAGATGCTCGTCGCGGCGTATGACCTTGATGGCAATGAGAAGTGGTCGGTGCGGCCCGGCGTCTTCTCCAGCGTTCACGGCTATTGCAGTTGCCCTGTGCTGTTCGAGCAGACGGTGATCGTGAACGGCGATCACGACGGTGAGGCGTACCTCGTGGCACTCGATCGCGAGACGGGCCAGACCGTCTGGAAGACGCCGCGCGAGAACAAGACCCGCAGTTACTGCACGCCCATCATCCGCGATATCGAGGGCCGGACGCAGATGATCCTGTCGGGCAGCAAGTGCGTGGCGAGTTACGATCCGCGCACCGGCAAACAACATTGGATTCTCGATGGCCCGACCGAGCAGTTTGTGGCGTCACCCGTCATGAACAAGGGACTGGTCTTCATCACGGGCGGCTTCCCCGACAAGCACATCCTCGCCATCGACCCGCGCGGTTCGGGCCAGATCAGCGAAGCGAGCCATGTGAAGTGGCACCACCTCAACAAGGGAGTCTCTTACGTCCCGTCCCCCGTCGCCGCGAACGATTTCTTCTTTTGTGTGTCTGATGGTGGCGTGGCCAGTTGCTACGACGCGGTGACCGGCGAAGTGAAGTGGCAGGAACGGCTCGGCCGTCACCACAGCGGGTCACTCGTCGCGGCCGCCGGTCGCGTCTACTTCATCGACGACGACGGCATCACGCACGTCTTGGACGCCGGCCCGGAATTCAAAGTTCTCGCCACGAACCCGCTCGGCGAAGAGGTCTACTCGTCCCCGGCTATCAGTCGCGACCAACTGCTGATTCGAGGCGAGAAGCATCTGTTCTGTATCGGGACCGCGACGAAGACGGCCGCGCGGTGAGGCACAAGTCGGATGCGTGGAGTCCTTCGAGTTCCAAACACGACTGTCTGAGTCAAGTTTTGGAAGAGATTGCAAAGTGCTAATTGGTAATTGCAAATTGATAATTGAGGGGACCGACAGAAGTCGGATCCGCTATCAAAGTAGGGTGGGACAAGCTCGCTTCGAGCGCCGGCCCACCAGAATGTGTAGGCGTTTTACATGGTGGGCCGGCGCTCGAAGCGAGCTTGTCCCACCCTACGCCGACTTTTGTCGGTCACGTCACGGAAGGGAAGTAGAGCAAGAAGTGGCGTGAAAGAATCTCATCCTGCTCCACAAAACACAGTGCCAGACGGCGACTTGTTGTCACTCTTCCACTTCCGTGAGTTTCCGTACTACTCACGTTTGGTTTCTTTGCCGGGCGCGCAGAATTTCGGCCGACCAGATTAGGCAAAATGATAAAGCACAGAATCATCAAGCCGGGCGGTCGGTCTGCTTGCGGGCCTCTTCCCTCATTCTGTGCTTCATCATTTTGCTATTCCGGTTCTCGCTGCGTTGGGTTGCGGGTATCCCGCGCTGTGTTTTCCGTGGTTCCTCAGGAATCATCCGGGCTAGCGTGATCACCGACACGTCACCGCTCCAGTAGCTGTACCAGATTGGCCGCCTGGGACTTCTTGCCGATCTTGATCAACGCGTGATCGTGCCGCACGCGGTGGCCGCTGAACTTCGCGAAGGGATGCTGCACGGCTGTGATGCTCCTGATGTGACTCAGTGGCCTTGGGCCACGGTCGCAGGCGCGCCCGCTGTTCCGGACGCCCGTGTCGCGGTGGGTTTGGGTTCGGGCGAACGTGATGTCGTTTGCTGGGCGCTTCAGGCCCAATGGCACTCACTTTGTCGGCAATGTAGCAGGCACATTCCCTGTGCCGTCCGCATTTCTCAGGCTGACGGCACAGGGAATGTGCCTGCTACTTTCTAAAGTGAGTGTCATTGGCCTCAGGCCCCCGAGTCCCTCGTCATCCTGGATGACGCGGCAGCCCGCCCGCCCGCGAAGCAACTCGGAATCCGTTTCACCGGAACCTGGGGAGTGCTGGTCCAAGCCCGGCAGACCAATCGAGTCCCCGCGCTGCGTCCATTAGGCGAGCGGCATGAGTTGCCTTACCCATCAAAGCCTGACGCGCAAGCGAAGGTTCGGTTACCAAGCCTCTTCGCTTGCGCGTCAGGCTTTGACGGGTCCGCTATTTCCTGCCGCTCGCCTTACTGGATCACCTGCAACAAGTGGGCTGCTTTCTGACCGATTCTGTTCGAACTCAAATTCTCGCCATCGTGGGCCAGTCACCATCACGCTGCCGTCAGAAACTGGGCTGGCGGGGCCATGGGTTTGAATTCCGAAGTGCCTACCCCGCCCAATCGCACTGACTTTACCTCAGTAACCCGCAGCGTAAGCGAGGAAAACAAGGGGAAACGCCTCATGTCATCGCCCTCGCTCACGCTGCGGGTTAGTAAAGTCAGTGCCATTGTGACTCGCCACGTTCTGGTCGTGCATCACGAGAATCACCACGCTGCGGGTTAGTAAAGTAAGTGCCATTGTGACCCCGCCCCCGGTAAGGAACTGGCTCGAAACAACTTCCCGAAGTGAAGCAGGCTGCTATCAGCCGCAGGGCGCTAGCCCCGGTTTTTGCAGTTACATCGACCACCGTGTTGGACCTGCGCATTTTCCTGTCTGGGTTCAGTGCTGTCGGGTCCGCCGAATACGTGTTCACCG
>JAYTGQ010000128.1:0-18225 GCA_043733345.1 Schlesneria sp. | reverse complement strand
AGCCACCAAACAAGTCAGACCTAACCGACACTCCGATCTAACCCTGGCAAACATTGTAAAAATGTGGGTAAGTTCAAGCGCTCCAGCCCCGGCCACCCAACCGCTTCGAGCCGTCGCGCTGCGGTACCTGAACCTTGACGTCGAGACGCATGGACCACGCGGCGGGCAGGTGAGTCGTCGGCAGGCGCGGCCAAGATTATCATCTGGCCCACCCGATGCGAGTTCAGTTGGCTGTGTTTGTTCAAGGAGTGCGTGATGGTGACGAAGCGAAACGTGGCCGTGGATCACATTCAAAGTGCGGCGGTGTCCTTTCACCGTGTGGGCAACGCCCCGCGCGTCGATGGGCAACCCTGGCTCCAACGTGGCTCGACGCGCGGGGCGTTGCCCGCGCGGTTAAACGAGCGAAGTCTGAGGCACCGGTGGAGTCCGTCACTCGCGGTGGTCGTCTGGTGCGCGGTGGTCGCCGCGGGTGCCGCTCGCGCGGCCGATCCCGTCGATCTCGGTGGCGTCACTGAAAAGCACGAGCTGATCCTGATGCGCGATGGTGTGAAGTTGTCCGCGTTCATCTACACGCCGCCGGGAACGGGGCCTTGGCCCGTGTTGCTCGAACAGCGGTATGCCAACGGGAACGATCCCGGCACACAGAAATCGTTCGCGAAGTTGGCGCAGGGCGGTTACGTGACGGTGCTGGCCAATTTTCGAGGGTCTCAAAAATCGGAGGGCGTCTGGCGCGGATACCGCGCCCTCGGCTGGGGCGAGCTGAAGGATGGCTATGACTTGGTCGAGTGGCTTGCCGCGCAGCCGTGGTCCACGGGTAAGGTCGGGACGTTTGGCAGTTCGCAGGCCGGGTTCGCGCAGAATTTTTTGGCTGTCACACAACCGCCGCATCTCGCCGCGCAGTACATGATCGATACGGGATTGAGTCTCTACCACGAGGGCTATCGCATCGGCGGCATCACGCGGCCCGAGCGGTTCAAGGGAATGGACAAGGTGGCCCGCGTCCCCGAACACAACCGCGAACTGATGGCCGAATGGTTCGCTCACCCCAGCTACGACGCCTATTGGCAGGATGAGGACTGTTCGCGCCACTTCGACAAGATGAACGTCCCCTGCTTCACGGTCGGCAGTTGGTTCGACTTCATGTGCGTTGGCTCCGTGGACAGTTACATCGGACGGCAGCATCGCGGCGGAGACAAATCGCGCGGGACTCAGCAATTGCTCATCGGCCCCTGGCTGCACGGTCGCTTCAAAGAGACGAACAAGTCGAACGAGATGACCTTCCCCGAGAACGCCAAGTTCGCGATGGACGCTCATATGTTGAAGTGGTTCGATCACCACCTGAAGGGAATCGACAACGGAGTCACCCAGGAACCAACGATCCGCTACTACGTGATGGGTGCGTTGGGTGAGGCCGATGCGCCGGGCAACGAATGGCGCACCGCGACCGACTGGCCCGTCGAAGCGAAGCTGACGCCGATGTATCTGCACGCCGACAAGTCCCTCAGCACGACTCGCCCGTCGTCCGCCGATGCCACCGTGACGTGGTTGGCCGATCCGCTCAAACCCGCGTCGATCTCGACCATCGCCTTTCCCGGCGCGAAGGATGCGCGCGAGTTCGAGCAGCACGCTGAAGTCCGCACCTTCACGAGCGAAGTCCTCACGTCACCCGTCGAATGGACCGGCAAGGTGCAGGCCGAGTTGTTCGTCACATCCGACGCCAAAGACACCGACTTCATCGTGCGCGTCAGCGACGTATACCCCGACGGACGGTCGATGCTCATCATGGATTATGTGCGGCGCGCGCGCTATCGCGAAGGGTTCGACCGGGAAGCATTTCTCAAGCCGGGCGAAGTGGCCAAGGTCGCGTTCGATGTCGGCTGGCTGAGCCAAGTCTTCAACAAAGGCCATCGCATCCGCATCACCGTCGCCAGCACCGGTGCCCCGTTCTACGAGCCGAATCCCAATACCGGTGAACCGCTGACGATCGAGTTTCCGTCGAATGCGGTCACGGCCAAGAACACATTGCACGTGAACAAGACACACGCTTCGCGCGTCCTCGCACCGGTGAAGGGGAAGTGAGTGGGCAGAGACTCGTCACGTACCTCGTTTAACCGCGTGGGCAACGCCCCGCGCGCCGAGCAACATGGCCAGCGAGTACGCTCATCGACGCGCGGGGCGTTGCCCACGCGGTTAAACGAGTCTGTTCTTAATGTGGAGATGACATGAATCCTGTCACGATCATTGCTCGCAAACGGGACGGCCACGAGTTGGCTGCCGACGAGATTGCGTTCTTCATCCGGAGCTTCTCGGCGGGAACGGTCCCCGATTATCAGATGGCTGCGTTAGCGATGGCAATCTATCTGCAAGGGATGACGGACGCCGAGACCACCGTGCTGACCGCGTGCATGTTGGCGTCTGGCAAGAAGCTCGAATGGCAGCGTTCGCCATCACCGTCCGACGCGGAGATCGCTTGCCGAAGTGATGAACCGGTCGAGCAACACTTGGACGGTGACGACACGGCCGTCATCCAAATCAGGGGAGGAGCGAAGCGAGGCGAGAACCTGAATCTACCGTCGGCCGTTCAACGCAAGGACACCGTCGAGTTGGAGTCGCCCGCGAGTAATCCTCCGCGTGTCTCTTCACCACAGCCTGCCGAGCCGATGTTGCTACTAGACGATTCGGCCCGCATCGACAGCAAGCGGGAACTGGCACTCTGCGGACGCGATACCACGGAACTTCCCGAAGTGTTGGCACCGCCGGTTCTCGGTGGTCACACGCTCCCAGAGCAAGGTGTACTCGATGGTGTGTGGTTCAGCGATTCCCGGTTGGAGTTGGCCTCCGAGGTGAACGACACCGCCGACTTCGGGAATATCTCCGAGTTGATGCGAGCACGGCAGCGGTTCGTATTCGGCCCCGTGGTGGACAAGCATTCGACGGGTGGACTGGGTGACAAGACCTCGTTAATCCTCGCTCCATTGCTGGCATGTTGTGGCTTGCGCGTGCCGATGATCTCGGGGCGAGGACTTGGGGCAACGGGCGGGACGCTCGACAAACTCGAAGCGATCCCCGGCTTCCGCACGAATCTGTCGCTCAATGAGATTCGCACCATCACCAACCAAGTGGGCTGTGTCATCACCGGTGCCTCGCCCGAACTCGCGCCGGTCGATCAGAAGTTGTACGCCCTGCGGGATGTCACCGGGACCGTCGCATCGATCCCGCTCATCACGGCGAGCATCATGTCGAAGAAACTGGCCGAAGGCTTGAACGCGCTGGTGCTGGACGTGAAGTTCGGTTCGGGGGCGTTCATGAAAACGCTGTCGTCAGCGAGAAAGCTGGCCGCGTCACTCGTCGAGACCGGGCAGCGGATGAATGTCAAAACGTCGGCGCTGCTCACGAACATGGATCAGCCGCTCGGCCGCATGGTCGGGAACTCGCTCGAAGTAGATGAGGCTCTCAACACGCTGGCAGGTCAAGGGCCGAGCGATCTCTGGCAAGTGACGAGCGAACTGGCGGCCGATCTGCTGCTGACGACCAACACGGTCAGTGATCGCCCCGCCGCGAAACGCCTGCTGGAGCAGCACATTCAATCCGGCCGTGCCCTTGCCAAGTTCGTGGAGATGGTCGCCGCACAGGGCGGAAATCTGAACGCCATCCGCCGCCGCTCGGCCACGCAGACGGACATCGTCTCGTCACGCTCGGGGTTCGTCTCGCGTATGAACGCGGAAGCGTTGGGCCTGGCCGTGATCGAACTCGGCGGAGGCCGTCGCGTGATGACCGACCGCATCGACCACGGCGTCGGCTTGGAGATGCTCGTCCGCATCGGCGACCGCGTCGAACTCGGCCAACCGCTCGTCAAAGTCTTCGCCTCCGAGTCCCAATGCAACGCGGTGAAGCCGATGATCCGCAACGCCATCCACATCCGAGAAGCCCCCGCCACGCCGCCACTGCTGATCTCAGAACGAATGGACTGAACGATGCTGAAGTCCGGCTTAGCCTTGTTAGCCGGACTTCTCCTCAACACCGTTTCTCCGTGCGGTGGCCGCCACCTCGAAACAACCTTCAACGACGGTAAGCGTTCGGAAACAGTGCCCCCATGAACGACAATCTCAAGCAGCAACTCCTTGCCGCAGCTATCGCCGTGCGCGAGCAGGCGTATGCGCCGTACTCAAAGTTCCTCGTGGGAGCGGCGCTGCTGACTGAAGGCGGTCAAATCATCACGGGGTGCAATGTCGAGAACGCTTCCTTCGGCATGACGATCTGCGCCGAGCGAAATGCCGTGTTTGCTGCCGTCGCGCAGGGTCATCGTCGGTTCCAAGCCATCGCCCTTGCGACCGTTGGCGGCGCGACACCCTGCGGAGCCTGCCGCCAAGTCCTCGCCGAGTTTTCCGACGACCTGCCAATCCTGATCGTCGATGTCGCTCAACCCCACGTCGTGGCCGAGACCTCACTGGCGGTACTGCTGCCGGGGCGGTTCAAACTCTGACGTAGCGTACTTCTCCCAAGAGGTGTCGGTGCGATTGGAATCAGAGCAGCGCACCGGCGACGCAGCCGGTGAGGCAAGTTGCCAGTGTGCCGCCCAGCATCGCTTTGAAGCCGAGGCGGGCGAGGTCTCCACGGCGTTCCGGGGCCATTGCGCCGAGGCCGCCGATTTGGATGCCGATCGAGCCGAAGTTGGAGAAACCGCACAGGGCATAGGTCAGGATGACGACCGAGCGGGATTGAAGTTGCACGGGCGAGTCGGGCTTCAGCCAGCGACCGAGTTCTTCGTAAGCGACGAATTCGTTGAGGGCCATCTTGATGCCGAGCAGTTCTCCCGCCTTGAAGCAGTCGCGCCATTCGATCCCCATCAGCCACGCCAGCGGCGCGAACAGATAGCCGAGTCCCCCCTTGATCGACCATTCGGCGGCGAACAGGTGGTGGCCGATCAGAATGACGCCTTTGTCGAGCATCGCGACGAGCGCGAGGAACGCGATCATCATCGCCGCCACGTTGAGAGCCAGCTTCATCCCTTCGCTCGCTCCTGCCGCAGCCGCATCAATCACGTTGGCGTCTTCGGAACGGAAATCGACCGCAACTTGACCAAGCGTCTGGGGAGTCTCGGTCTCCGGCACCATCAGTTTGGCGATCAGCAGGCACGCGGGCGCGGCGATGAACGACGCGGTGACGAGATGCCCGCCATCAATCCCCATCCCGACAAACGCGGCGAGGACTCCACCAGCGATGGTCCCGAATCCCGCGACCATGACGGCGTTCAGTTCCGATTTCGTCATGGTGGAAATGTACGGCCGTACCAGCAGCGGAGCCTCGGTCTGACCGACAAAGATGTTGGCCGCAGCCGACAGCGTTTCGGCGGCCGATGTCCCGAGTGACTTCTGCATTAGCCACGCCATCGCCCGCACCACCGCCTGCATCACGCCGAGGTAATACAGCACCGACATCAGCGACGAGAAGAAGACGATCGTCGGCAGCACCTTGAACGCAAAGAAGTGCTCGCGAAATGCCTCACCGAAAACGAAGCTCGACCCGACATCGACGAAGTCGAGAACCTCGGTGAAGAAGTCGCCGATCCGCGAGAACAGCCACAGCCCGGGCGCGGTCTTCAGAGTCAAGAAGGCAAACAGAAACTGAAGGGCCGTGCCGCCGAGAATGACTCGCCACGGAATCACCCGCTTGTGGGAACTCATGGCCCACGCCAACCCGAGAATCACAACGTAGCCGAACAGGCTGATAAAGCGTTCCATGAGAACCTCATTGTGCGCGGGAATCACAAAAGTGACGGGCTAAAGGGCTGTGCAACGATTACGTCCGAGTCTTGCCGTAGACTCCAGCGAGTGCTGCGTCTCAGGCAAGAGTAGCCATCATCGCTCCGTGTTTGGACCGGGGACAAGGGTCACAGTCGTTCGGGGACATGGGTCACAGTTTGAAGGGGACGAGAACTGATGAAAACGCGTGTGGTGGAGGGCGAGGCCGTCGGAGGGAGCGGAGCGACCGGAGCGACCGGAGCGACGGGACTACGGTAACGCAGTGCAACTCTGAGATCATGTCGTGTCTCTCCCCTACGAGTGTCCCCAACGGGGACGGATAAACTACTTTGAAGACGGCCACCCTGCCGCTCGTAGCTTGCGACCTCTTCCTTGATCTGCTCGTGAAAGGAACGGACGGGGTCGAGCACCCGTTTGATCGCGTCCTTGGACAGCTTCGTCTGTTTGAGCTGCACGGCCTGCTGCTTCAGCCGCCCTTCCTGCTCGCCCAACCGTCGGACGGCGTCTTTGTATTCGTTCTCATTCCGAATCATGAATCGCCCAAAATCTTGATGACACGCTTCGCGCCGGGTGGCCGTGGCTGGAGCAGCTTTGGGCGAAGCCACGGGGATGTGGGTCACGCACCAGACCGGGGCATCGCGAAGACGCTCCTGCCCCGGCCACCCCGCCGAGTTCAGACACGCAAGCATCGAATCCAAGCAGCAAGAGCGGCCCACACCGTCGAATCTCCCACAACCGCAGCCTCGTCCCAACCCTTGATTCGCCCACGAGCATCAATCTGATTGGTTGCGATGTAATGCCTTCTTGCTTCAAGCGAATGTTCTGGTGATTCAAGTCCCATGGCGCTCACTGCGTCTCGCAACGCCGTCCCAGACTCACTCTTGCCGATCCGGTCATAAGCCCGAGCAAATTCTTCGTAGGGTGTGAAGTGAGGCCAATCGTTCTCGAAGAAATACGCAAATCCACCGTTGTCAATAACTCCCTGAGCCGAGTGGATAAGCACGATGGTTTTCCATGGCTCGTCGAGCAGCATCGGGTCATTGCCAAGTTGATCGACTCGTTCAAAGGCTTCGCGGCTGAGCTGGTCAAGTAGTGTCTCGTCGTCCATCTGAGTGGCCACAGTTTTCCAAATTAAGCGTGAGGTCATTTAAACGCCGTTCTGAACGTCGTAGGAATGCTTTCAACCCGTTGCTCAGACTTACATCACGCAGCCAACGTGCTTCGTAGCCAGCACGTTTTCAAAGACCGTTCACTTCAACCGCTCCTTCAGGCGGTTGAGTTCCTGCAGCGCGGCGAGGGGCGTCAGGTTGTTGACGTCGAGGTGGCGGAGTTCGTCCATGACGGGATGCTCTTCCGGGGCGAAGAGGGTGCGTTGCTGTTCGCGCTTCTGTTTCGTGGGGCGTTCGGGGACTTTGGTTTTGCCCGTGTCGTCGAGGTGGTCGTCTTCGAGGATTTGCAGGATGACCTTCGCGCGGTCAAGGACTGAGCGCGGGACTCCGGCCAACTGGGCGACGTGGATGCCGTAGCTCTTGTCGGCCGAGCCGGGGACGATTTTGTGCAGGAAGATCACGTCGTCGGCCTCTTCCTTCACCGCCACGTTCCAGTTGACGCACTGCTTGAGCGTCTCGGCGAGTTGCGTCAGTTCGTGGTAGTGCGTGGCGAACAGCGTGCGGCAGCCGATGACATCGTGCAGGTATTCGGTGATCGACCACGCCAGTGAGATGCCGTCGTAGGTGCTCGTCCCGCGCCCGATCTCGTCGAGAATGACGAGGCTCTGCTTGGTGGCGGCGTTCAGGATGCGAGCCGTCTCGGTCATCTCGACCATGAACGTACTCTGGCCCTTGCCGAGTTCATCGCTCGCGCCGACGCGGGCAAAAATGCGGTCGGCGATCCCGATCCGAGCCGACTTCGCGGGAACGAACGATCCCATCTGAGCCATGATCGTGAGTAAGGCGGCCTGCCGGATGTAGGTGCTCTTGCCGGCCATGTTGGGGCCGGTGATGAGTTGGATGAGGCCGGAGGGTTGAGGGTCGATGGTTGATGGTTGAGAGTCAGAGATGTCGGCTGCGGTGAGCGAGGCTTTCCCTCCTGTCCCCTCGCCCCCCGCTTTGGGGGGGAGAGGGTTAGGGTGAGGGGGGCTTTCGAGGGCGTGAACGCCTGCATCGACAGATTCGGCGTTGGACGAGGCGGCTTTGAGATTGGGGGCGTTCTCGACACTCGGCCCCCTCACCCTAACCCTCTCCCCCGGAGACGGGGGAGAGGGGACAGGAGTTGCCGTTCCAATGCCAATTGTGGTTCGGGTGCTGGCACCAATTCGCACGTCATTCGGCACGAACTCGCCAGTCGGCTTGAGGCGGTCGAGGACCGGGTGCCGTCCTTCGCGGATGTCGAGGATTGGGTCGAGCGTGATCTCGGGGCGGCAGTAGCCGGCGCTGATGGCGAGTGTCGCGAGACCGGTCAGGACGTCGATCTCGGCGAGGACTTCGGCGTTCTCGCGCAGGCGGGGCGACTGCGCGGCGACGCGCTCTCGCAGCGCGGTGAAGAGTTCTTGTTCGAGCTGCACGGCCTGGCCTTCGGCTCGCAGGACTTTTTCCTCGTACTCTTTGAGTTGAGGCGTGATGAAGCGTTCCTGGTTCTTCAGCGTCTGCTTGCGGATGTAGTCGATGGGGACTTTCTCGGCCTGCGCGGCGGTGCATTCGAGGTAGTAGCCGAAGACGCGGTTGAAGCCGACCTTGAGGTTCGGGATCCCGGTCCGCTCGATCTCCTGAGACTGATACTTGGCGATCCAGTCCTTGCCGCCGCGCGCGAGGTCTCGCCATTCGTCAAGTTGAGCGTGGTAGCCGTCACGCATCATCCCGCCATCGGTTGTCAGCAGCGGCGGCTCATCGACGAGGGCCGCTTCGATGTCGGAACGAATCTCGGGGCAGAGGTCGAGCCGCCCTTCGAGGTCCGCGAGTAGTGCGGCCTTGCGGCCGGAGAGTTTTGCTTTGAGCTTCGGCAGCAGCGCGAGCGTCCTCGCCAGACACGACAGATCGCGCGGCGAGCAGCGGCCGGTGGCGACGCGCGCGGTGAGGCGTTGCAGGTCGTAGCCCTCGCGCAGTTGATCGCGCAAGTCGCGACAGAACATCGAGTCGTCGTGCAGTTCCTCGACGGCATCGAGCCGCCGCTCGATTTTGAACGGTTCGGTGAGCGGGTTCGACAACCACTCGGCCAGCAGCCGCGCTCCCATCGGTGTGACGGTCTCGTCGATGACGGAGAGCAGGCTGCCGTCGCGCGTGCCGTTGCGGAGCGTCTGTGTCAGTTCGAGGCTGCGGCGCGTCGCCTCGTCAATCAAAAGACTCGTCCCGCGCCGATACGGTTCGAGCCGCGTGATGTGGCCGAGACTGCTCTTCTGAGTCTCACGCACATAGTCGAGCAGCGCCCCCGCCGCGATCACGCCCGGCGTTTGCTCGTCGATGTCGAAGCCTGCGAGCGTCTTTGTTTGAAACTGTTCGAGCAGCAGCCGCAGGCACTGATCGGCGGCAAACGACCACGCTGGCCGCTCGCTGAGGAACAGCCCCGACGTGCGCGTCAGCTCCTGTACGATGGCGCTCTGTTTGGCTTGCTCCGGCACCAGACATTCGGCCGGATGAATGCGGGCGATCTCATCGAGAACGGCTTCGTGCGCGAGGTCGGTCGTAAAGAAGCGGCCGGTCGAGACCTCCAGCCACGCTAGTCCGCACGCCTCCTTCGTCGGGAAGACGCACGCCAGAAAATTACTCTCGCGCGGGTCCAGCAAAGAGTCTTCGGTCAGCGTGCCGGGAGTCACGATGCGCGTGACATCGCGCTTGACGAGGCCCTTCGCCAGCTTGGGGTCTTCCATCTGCTCGCAGATCGCCGCGCGAAAACCCGCGCGGACCAGCTTCTGCAAATAGGCGTCGAGCTGGTGATACGGAAACCCGGCCATCGGGATCGGGTTGGTCGAGCCTTTGTCGCGGCTGGTCAGCGTCAGCCCGACCGCCTTCGACGCCGTGACCGCGTCCTCGTAGAAGAGTTCGTAAAAGTCTCCCATCCGAAAGAGCAGAATGGCCTGCGGATGCTGGGCCTTCACTTCGAGATACCGCTGCATGGCGGGAGTCGGGGCACGTTCGGGAGTGGTCATGAAGCCTGATGTCTGAAGAGATGGAGGGGAGAAGTCAGCGTATGGCTAAAACAGTCCAGTTTTCCGGCTCAGTCTACCTTCGTGATAGTGAGACGCCAGCGAGGGCAAACAGTCGGTCTCTACGCAACTTGTGAAGGCCAGCAAAAAGTAGCCGTTATCGCTCCGCGTGATGAGCCTTTCGAGTTCGGCTGGGCTGACTCAGACGCTTGTTCTCAGCAGGCTCATCACGCGGAGCGATGATGGCTACTTTGTGGAGAGACCGATGCGGCCAAACAGTCGGGAACTTTTTGGCGAGGCTCGCGTCGTACCACGATTCCAGCGGTATGATCGCGACCCGTGATCGTGGTGCCTCAATGAACGGCCTGCTGAAGTACGTCGCTTGGACGCCTCGTCCGAGCGAAGCCGAATGGTGACAGACGGACGAGGCGTCCATCCTACGGCTCCTCGGCCGGCCGCTATGACCCGCGTTCGGAGTGCGTTGCCTTCAGGGGCAACTTCCCATGGAACTCGACTTCAAATGAGACTCAGTCAGGAGCCTTTCATGCGACGCAATATTTTGTGGAGTGCCCTCGTCATAACCGGAATGTCGTTGGTGGCAGGGACTGGCGATTGGGGGCCGACTGCTCAGGGGGGCGAGATCGGGTTCATCGAGGATTTCACTTTGGCCACCGACCGGGCGGCGGCATTGAAGCAGTTGGTGCCGGGGACGGAGGACTATTACTACTACAACTCGCTCCATTTTCTGAACACGGAGCAGTACGAAAAAGCTCGCGAACTGACCGGGCCGTGGCTTCAGCGGCATAGGCAGACGGCGCGGCTCACCGAGATTCAGACGCGCCATGCGTTGCTCACATATGACAAGCACCCGCAGGCGACGCTCGACTATCTGCGGAACAAGCTGGGGCTGCACTTCGGCCACCAACGTGAACAGCTTGGTGTCGAACCGAACCTGCCGACGCGGCTCGATCAGAAAGTGATCTCGCTCGAAGAGTTCATCAATCGGGCGAATGCCGTCACGCAGGACAACACCGACGGGTTCGAGGACACGGCGCTCGATTGGCTAGTTGGATATGACCTCAATCCGAATCATCGACGGCATCTGCTGTCGCGAGTGCAGCGCCCAGATTACTCGACGCTGGTGAAGCTGATTGTCGCCGACCTCGAACACCCGAACTCGGGCGGCTTCGGGGCGATGCCGATTCATCATCAGTTGCTGCTCACGCAGCTTGATGATTTGTTGAAGCTGAAGCCCGATCTGCTGAACCAGCAACATTTCGTCAACGCCTACTTGCGGCGACTGCAACCGGGCGCGGACGACGACTGGCGAAACGACCGCACGATTCTCGCGGCGTATCTCGACCGCTTGCAGGCGTTCGCGACGAAGTTGCAACCGGCTCACAACTCGCTCAAGGCGCATGTCCTTTATCACCGGCTGTTGCTCGATCACGCGATGGGCCAGCCGGACAAGGCGCGATTCCTCGCGTACCTCAAGCTGCCGCGACACGTTGGCTATGTGTCGAAGCAGATGAGCGACTCCGAGACCTACAAACGATTCCCCTGTGATTTGAATTCGAACTACGGCGGCGCGACGCTCCTGCACGCCATCGGCAACGACGAGCCGCTCGTTCGCGCCTACCTGTCGCACTTCCTGCTCGACTCCGCCAACGCGAAGGAGTTCGAGCCGTACATCAACGACGTGTACCTCAAGCATCTGTTCGCCGAGACCAAGATCGTCAACGGCCTCGGTGAGCCGGAACAATGGGCGGCGCTGTTGCCTCCGGAATTGTTCCAGCAGTTGAAGGAGCGGATCGACATCGACTTCGCCCCAACGAACAAAACACAGTTCACCGCCGCAGAGCCGGTCAAACTGAACCTGAACGTCAAGAACGTGGGGACGCTCATCGTCAAAGTCTTCGAGATCAACACGAAGAACCACTATCGCGCCACGCTGCGCGAGGTCGATACCGACATCAACCTCGACGGGCTGGTGGCGAATGTTGAGCAGACGCACTCGTACAACGAAGCCCCGCTGCGGCGAATGCCTCGCACGTTTGAGTTCCCGCAACTCAGCAAGCCGGGCGTCTACCTCGTCGATTTCATCGGCAACGGCCGCAGCTCGCGGGCGCTGATTCGCAAAGGCAAGTTGAAGCATCTCGTCCGCACGGGAACGTTGGGACAGATATTCACGGTGTTGGACGACACCAACAAGCCGATTGCCAACGCCAGCATCTGGCTGGCCGGGCATGAATACACCGCGAACGACAAGGGTGAGATTCTCGTCCCGTTCAGCACGAATCCCGGTCGCCAGCCGATTGTCATCTCGCGCGGTGAGCTGTCGTCGCTCGACTATTTCAATCATGAGGCCGAGAACTACACGCTGGATGTCGGGTTCTACGTCGATCGCGAAGCGCTGCTCAAACGGAAAACGGCGTCGGTCGTGATTCGGCCCGGTTTGAAACTGAACGGTACTCCCGTTTCGTTGAGCCTGCTGGAAGAGGTCAAACTCACGATCAACTCGGTCGATCTCGACGGCACCGCGACCAGCCAGGAGATTCCCAACTTCAAGCTGTTCGAGGACCGCGAGTCGATCCACGAGTTCCAAGTCCCCGCGCGACTCGCTTCGATTTCGTTCACGCTCACGGCAAAAGCGAAGAAGCTCAGTGCTGGTGGACAAAAGATCGACCTCGCGGGCGGCGACTCATTCGCGCTGAACGGCATCGACCGGACCGAGAAGGTCGAACTGCTCCACCTGATGCGGACGGCAGCGGGCTACGTGGTCGAGTTGCGTGGTCGGACGGGTGAGTCCAAAATCTCGCGGCCCGTGCAGTTCGCGTTCAAGCATCGCGACTTCCGCCACCTGCACCATGTCACTCTGAAAACGGACCCGGCCGGGCGGATCAACCTCGGTGCGCTCCAGGACATTCAAACCGTCTGGGCCGTCAATCCCGAGAACACTCAGCACACTTGGACGCTGCGCGGCGATGAACACACTTACTCGCAGGCACTGCATGGTCGAGTCGGTGAACCGATCACGCTGCCGTTCCTCCGTAGGGTAAGCGTCCCGCTTGCCCAGCCCAACGAGAAGCCCGCTGTCACTCGAGAAGATGTCTCGCTGCTCGAACTGCGTGGAGACCTCTTCGTTGTCGATCGCTTCGAACATCTCAGCGTCAAGAACGGGATGCTCGTCATCGACAAGCTGCCTGGTGGAGACTTCGACCTGTACCTCAAATCGACCGGCTCGCGCATCAGACTGCGGGTGACCGAAGGTGACAAACTCGGACGCTTCGTCGCCGGCAAGCTGCGGCAGTTGGAGACGCCCGCGCTTGCGCCATTGCAAATCGCCGACATCAACGTCGGTGGCGAGAAGGTGACGATCAAGCTGACGAACTCGACGAAGTTTGCCCGCGTGCATGTCTTCGCCACGCGATACCTGCCCGAGTACTCGGGCTATGCGCACCTCAGCCGCGTCCGCGCGGCCGAGCCGTACCTGTTCCAGCAATCTCCCGCCGAATCGGTCTATCTCACAGGAAGAAACATCGGCGACGAGTACCGTTACATCATCGACCGCAAGTACGCGACAAAGTTTCCCGGCAACATGCTCGACCGGCCGTCGCTGCTGCTCAACCCGTGGGCCGTTCGCACGACCGAGACTGGCGAGCAAGTCGCCGCCGGTGGCGACGCCTTCGGTGCGGCGGGCGCTCCCCCAGCCAGCATGGCCAAACGCGGAGAGGGTGGAGGCGGAGGCGGCATGATGGCCGATACCCATCTCGCCAACCTCGACTTTCTCGCCCATGCCAGCGCCGTACTCGTGAACCTCGCGCCGGACAAGGACGGTGTGGTGACGTTCGACCGGAAGGCCCTCGGCGATCATCAGCATCTGCACGTCGTGGCCGTCGATCCAATCAACACCACGTACCGCAGTGCCGCGCTGCCCGAGGCCAAGACCGAGTTCCTCGATCTGCGTCTGCTGACCGGTCTCGATCCGCAGGGCCACTTCACGCAGCAGAAGCAGATCACGATCGCCCCCGTCGGCCAGGTTTTTTTGCTAAACGACATCACCACGTCGAAGTTTGAAGCCTACGATCAACTGGCCCGCGTGTACGGCCTGTTCCTGACGCTCAACCACGATCCGATGCTGGTCGAGTTCTCGTTCCTGCTCAACTGGCCGAAGCTGAAGCCGGAAGAGAAGCGAACGCTCTACTCGAAGCATGCCAGCCACGAGCTGAGTTTCTTCCTGTTCAAGAAGGATCCCGAATTCTTCGCGGCCGTCATCAAGCCGTACCTCGCCAACAAGCAGGACAAGACGTTCGTCGATCACTGGCTGCTGCAAGACGATCTCGCCGAGTACGCCCTGCCGTGGAAGCACGCGCAGCTCAACATCGTTGAGAAAATTCTGCTGTCTCAGCGACTGAAGGACGAACGCCCGCTGACCTCCCGCCATGTGAGCGACCTCTACGCGCTGATGCCTCCGAACATTGACGACTTCATCCACCGCTTCGATACGGCGGTGAAGCGAGGTTCGCTCGATACGGGCGATGACTTCGGGTTGAAGCTGCAACTTGGGAAGGAACTGCAACTCGAAGATCGAATGCTGATCATGGAACGATTGAGCGAACAGGCGGGCACCGCGCCGACAGACGCTCCGGTTGCCGCCGCGAAGCCAATGGGTGGCGGCGGTTTCGGTGGTCGTGGCTCGGGGGGACGTGAGGCTGATCGAAAAGCCGGAGCGAAGTTCGCCGCACCCCAAAAGGAGGAAGAGCAGCTTTTCCGCAAGAAGATGGACGTGGCGGAGAAGGCCAAGCAAAGCCTCGAAGCCAAGGACGGAAAGTCGAGCCTGCGCAGGTCGCTCTCGATGCGAGACGAAGTCCGCGAACTGGCCGAAGCCGACAAGAACGCCAACGGTCGCGCCGATGTCTTCTTCGACGACGGAGGGGCCTTGGTCGATCGGATTCGCCAGCTCTACCGCCAGCTCGACAAGACGATGGAGTGGGCCGAGAACAACTATCACCACATCACCATCGACCAGCAGCACGCCGGTCTCGTGACGGTCAATGCGTTCTGGAAGGACTACGCCAACCACAACGCGGCCACGCCGTTCCTCTCGCGCCATCTGGCCGAAGCGACCGACAACTTCTCCGAAATGATGTTCGCCCTCGCAGTCCTCGACCTGCCGTTTGAAGCGGGCAAGCACGAGACCAAGTTCGACGGCGCGAAAATGACCCTCTCGCCCGCCACGCCGGTCGTCGTCTTCCATGAAGAGATTCGTGGGGTAGGTTTCCAACCTGCCCAGGCGGGTGGAATCCTCGTCAGCCAGAACTTCTTCCGCCACGGCGACCGTCACCGTCAAGAGAACGGCGAACAGATCGACAAGTACGTCACCGACGAGTTCCTCGTTCATACGGTCTACGGTTGCCAGATCGTCATCACCAATCCGACTTCGGCCCGACAGAAGCTGAATGTCCTGTTGCAGATCCCCGCAGGAGCGATCCCGGTTCTCAACAGCCAGCCCACGAAGACCGTCCACATCAACCTCGAGCCGTATCACACGCAGACGGTCGAGTACCACTTCTACTTCCCGACGGCGAGCCAGTTCGACCACTTCCCAGTCCATGTCGCGAAGAACGAAACGCTGATCGCTTCGGCGGCGGCGGTCGCTCTGAACGTGGTCGATAAGCCGACGAAGATCGACACCGAATCGTGGGACTACGTCTCGCAACAGGGTACGGATGACGTTGTCCTTGCGTTCCTCGACAAGCACAACGTCAGCGGCCTGAACCTCGACCGCATCGCGTGGCGGATGAAGGACGCGAAAATGTTTGACGCCGTGTTGAAGCGACTCGCCGCGCGGCACGTCTACCAGCACACGCTCTGGTCGTATGGCCTGCTGCACAACGTGGCGGCTGCGGCGCGGGAGTTCCTCCTGCACACCGATGTCATCGTCAACGAATGCGGCGGCCGGCTGAACAGCCCCTTACTTAAGGTCGATCTCGTCGAGCGGCGGCAGGTCGAGCATCTCGAATACAAACCGCTGGTCAACGCCCGCGCCCACTCGCTCGGCAAGCGACGCCAGATCGTCAACGCCCGCTTCCACGAGCAATACCATCGCACGCTGAAGCAACTCGGCTATTCGAGGCAACTCAACGACGACGACCTGCTGGTCATGACCTACTACCTGCTGTTGCAGGACCGGATCGACGAGGCCCTCGCGACGTTCGCGCGCGTCAACGTCGAGCAGGTCTCGACCAAGATGCAGTACGACTACTGCGCGGCCTACCTCGACTTCTTCACCGACGAACACGCGAAGGCGCGGGCCATCGCCGCCAAGTATGCCGATCATCCGGTTGACCGCTGGCGAAATGTTTTTGCTTCGATCACGGCCCAACTCGATGAAGCCGAGGGGAAGGACGCGAAGGCCGTCGATGCCGAAGACCGCAACCAGCAGCAGGCGCAACTCGCCGCCACCGAACCGAACTTCGACTTCACCGTCGAAGCCAAGCAAATCAACCTCAACCACCAGAACCTGTCGGTGGTGAAGGTGAACTTCTACGAGATGGATGTCGAATTGCTGTTCAGCCGCAACCCGTTCGTCCAGCAGTTCAAAGGGCAGTTCAGTTCGATCCGCCCGAATCAGACGGCGGACGTGAAGCTGGTTCCGGCGTCAGCCCCCGGAGCGTCAGCTCCCCGAGCGGGGGACGTAAGTCCCCCGGTTCTTCCGAGCGGCACAAAGTCGATCCCACTGCCCGAAGCCCTGCGGAACAAAAACGTCCTCGTCGAAATCGTCGCCGCCGGGCAGACGAAGACGCAGGCGTACTACTCGCACTCGCTGGCCGTGCAGGTCATCGAGAACTACGGCCAGGTGAAGGTGACGCACCTGACGACCGCCAAACCGGTGGCCAAAGCCTACGTGAAGGTCTACGCCCAGATGGCCGATGGCCAGGTGAAGTTCTACAAGGACGGCTACACCGACCTCCGCGGCCGCTTTGACTACGCGTCGCTCAACACCAACGATCTGGATGTCGCGACGAAGTTCTCGGTCCTCATCATGAGCGACGAACACGGAGCCTTGGTCAGGGAAGCGGCTCCGCCGAAGAGGTGAGAAGACAGAATCATGTGAAACAGAATGATGAAGACAAGAAGACAGACAGGAAGTGTGTGTCTCTCTTTGAAACGCGCGATGTGGCGTGACATGTTTGACGTGTCCGACAGAAGTCAAAGTAGTAGGCACATTCCATGTGCCGTTCACCGAATTCCTCTGCGAATGACGGTCTCGCGGACGGCACACGGGGTGTGCCTGCTACTTTTGTCGGACACGTCATGTTTCGGTTTTCATCATTCTGTGACACATGATTTTGTCTTTCTGTTTTGTCCTACAAGGCGGGACAACGGCCTGCCATTCGGCCGTGATTGGCAAACCGATGAAGTCACCTTCACGACGGACTCAATATGTCATCGTTGGCCGGCTGTCAGCGACTTTGAAGTCCGCGAAGTGTGATGCCGGTCGCCGCACACGTGTGTGGCATGTGGTCGAAGCAAAACACCGAGCCTATAAATCGCCGCGATGGCTGGCGGTGTGACTTGTCGAGGCAGAGGCTGGGTGAGTCGCGACGTGTTGCGCTGGTCATCGCGAGTAGACTTCGCACGCACTGTCAATCACGAGCTGCACGTCATGTCGATCACGACTGTCCATCCGCCGTTGATCTCGCGTCACCCGACGTTGCCGGGCGCGTATTTGCTCGCGACGGAGCTGTGGTTGCCGCGCGGGATTGACGAGGTCTTCGAGTTTTTTGCGGATGCGTCTCGTTTGGAAGACCTCACGCCACCGTGGCTGCACTTTCAGGTGGTGACTCCGAAACCGGTGCCGATGTTTGCGGGAGCGAAGATCGATTACCGACTGCGACTGCACGGCATTCCGATCCGTTGGCAGAGTGAGATCAGCGAGTGGGAGCCGCCGTTTCGGTTCGTCGATCGGCAGCTTCGCGGGCCGTATCGACTCTGGCATCACCGGCACACGTTTGAAGCACGGGACGGCGGGACACTCGTGAAGGATGCCGTCGATTACGCGGTCTTGGGCGGCGTGATGGTTCATTGGTTGGCCGTGAAGCGCGACCTCGAACGCATCTTCGCGTATCGGCATCAGAAACTGACGGAGTTGCTGGGGTGAGTGTCCGCGGGATCAAGACTGTGTTAACAGCCTGTTGAAAAACCCCACCGGGCTGGCCCCATTGGTCTCTACACAACTCCTGACGGATCGCCTTTCCAAGTGCCCTTGTTTTGTTCCCCTCTTCATCCGTGCCCCGGCTTTGCCATCCGTGCTAAACGGGC
>JAYTGQ010000127.1:0-7321 GCA_043733345.1 Schlesneria sp. | reverse complement strand
CTCGCGGGTTTTTGCACTACTCGTCGCGCCGCTTCGAGTGAATGAGCAAGTAGTGCAAAAACCTATTTCCACCGGGACAAGCCCGGTGGGGTTCGCTTGCTTCAGGATTAGTTCACGAGGCAGAACAACTTGGCACCCAAGAGCGACTCAGCCGGTCAGTAATTCATCCCAGTCGTTGGCCTCGAGCATCCGGTCTTCCAATGCTTCGAGAACGGCCATGTCTGTGATGGCGTTCAGACGTTGAACGAAAAGGGAAGATGGCTCAGTACGAAACCGGCGACGGCCAAAGCGGAGAATGCTCAGGACCATTCCTTCCACACGTCCTTCCACGCGTCCTTCCACACGTCCTTTCGCGACACCTTTCGTGATTCCGCGATGCTCACCCTTGGTTAGGATGGCTTGGTAGGTTGACGATTCTTCCATTCGAGTCACTCCTCTCAGTAACGGTTCGATCACTTCGGCGGGATGGCGCAAGCCCATCAGCACAAACTCAGCGGCCAACAATTCGCGGCCTTCGATCCCCGTGGGGAATTCGGTTTCGATCCTCGCCGTGCTGAGCGAGATGATATCGGCCAGACGCGACTCCGCATCATCAGTAATTGTGGCGAGCGGCCAGATTCCCGGACCAGACTTCAGCAGTTCGTCGGCAGCTTGCGGCCAGACGCGGACGACCTCATAGGAGAACTGCAGGTACGGGCCGGTGCGTGGATGGCTGCGAGTCCACACGCCCGACATGGCCGGACCATCGGCCTCTCGCCGCAGCAGCACAATGACGCTCCGCACCGGCAAGCCGTGTCGGCGGGAGAGAAGCGTGCTGTAGAAGTGTGTTCGCTCGGCAAGCTGCGAATCGTAACTGGCCTGTAGTTCGATGTTCGCCAACCACGGCGACACTTCATCGACACGAATCACTCGATCAGCGGCAGCCGACAGTGTCGAGACATCCGAATCAACCAAGCTCACCGGCCCGTGCGGCTCGACACCACAGAACGTGAGCCAGTCGATCGGATGGCGCTCGATCAGCAATTTCAAGGTGGAGTCGTATTGCTTGGCCATGCGCTGCCTCTCTGGCGGCTGGTCGCATCGTTGGCCTCGCCCCGAAGAACGAGTCTTGGGGGCGAGGTCACACGATTTCATCGTCTTCATCATCACCTGCTGTCAGACGCTCACGTCGATCTCGTAGCCCTTCCGCTGTTCGCGCGCGAGCCACAGGTTGGCCGCTGGGTCGCCAACAATCTGTTCCGTTTTTGAGTCCCAAGTGATCTTGCGGCCGAGACGGATGGCGATGTTTGCCAGATGACACGTCGTCATCGCGCGATGGTGCGAGTACACATCGGAGATCGGGTCGGTTCGATCGGCGATGCACTCGAAGAAGTTGCCCATGTGGTTGCCGGGCTTCTTTCCCTTGTACAGCTTCGACAGCAAGTCTTCGCTGAGCGGCTTCTCCTTGAGGTCTTCGACCGGCTTGCCCTTCATCCTTTCGCGGCTGACGTGGAAGCGGCCTTCGGACCCTTCAAACAGGATGCCGTTACCATCCTTGGACTCGCTGACGATGTGCAGCTCCACATCTCCCGGACACATCACCGTCACGTCGAAACTGGTCGCCGCGTTGTAGCAATCGTCGCGGAGGGGGTGGCCGTCCTTGAACTCACAGGGATGTTTGGCAACGCCTTCGACCGTCATCGGGCCGGACTCATCAATGCCCAGCGCCCAACTGGCAATATCGACGTGGTGCGCACCCCAGTCGGTCATCTTGCCGCCCGAGTATTCGTACCACCAACGGAACTCATAGTGAGTTCGGGCGTGCGGGTACTTGCCGCCCGAGGCTTTACTGCGGTACTTGACTATCGGGGCCTGACCGAGCCACATGTCCCAGTTGAGTTCCGCAGGCACGTCCACTTCCGGGATGTCGCTCGCGCCGGGAGCACCGCCGATGTCGCAAATCACTTTCTGCACCTTGCCGATGCGTCCATCCTTGACCATCGCCACGGCCTTCAAGAACAGCAAGCCCATTTCGCTGCGCTGCTGCGTACCGACTTGGAAGACCCGCTTGGTCTCTTGCAGCACCTTGCGAATTTGCTTGCCTTCGTTGATCGTGAGCGTCAGCGGCTTCTCGCAGTAGACATCCTTGCCGGCCCGCATCGCCTCAATGGCGATTTTGCTGTGCCAGTGGTCGCAGGTGACGATCGTCACGACATCAATGTCCTTGCGATCGAGCAGCTTGCGGTAGTCCTCGTACATCTCGACGGTGGCGTCTTGGCCCTTCTTCGCTTGAGCATCCTTGACCTTGTCGCGGCCCTGCTCCATGTGCAGGCGATCCACGTCGCACACGGCCACACCATCGGAATAGTTTAGCGCGCCGCTGACCACTTGGTGCCAGCGGTCTCCGGTCCCGATGCAGCCCAGCACGGGGCGGCTGTTCACAAGCTGAAAGCCCAGCGCGCGATTGCTCTCGGCCGTGAACCAATAGGGCAGCGTGGCACCCGCCAGTGCGGCGGTCGATGTCGTCTTCAGGAAGTCGCGACGATTGGGACGGTGACTCATGGGGTAGGCTCCTGGGGAATGGGGGGTAAGAGCGGCTGAGACTGTTCTCGGGGAAGTCCCGAAAACGGGGCACACTCTAGCGACGAGTGCGCGCGGCGTACAACGATGCTGCTGCGGGGGCGTCTTGCTGGATTCGGCAGTTTCTGCGACAAGTCGAGCGACTTGGAACTCCTCGCCCACACCAACCCGAAGCGTGAGCGAGGCCGCTTCCTTTCAACGTTCCCGATTCCTAGGTTCACGCCGGAATTTTGCTTTGGCGCACGCCTTTGCCTGCGGCCTTGCTCACGCGGCGGGTTGGTATTGAAACCGCAGCGACTCACACCACTGGCTTGGAAAGGAATCCGGCGTCGTGTTTGAATCCCGTCCCTCGCCCGCGTCGGCTTCTGACGAATTGGTGCAGAGGCTCACCGCATTGCAGCTTTGTCGGACGCAGGATTTTCAGCGGGCGAAAGGGTTCGTGCGCCGGTTGGCGGGAGACCTGCCCGCGTTCGATTCGGTCTGGATCGACTCGCTCGTGCAGTTGCGGCGACTGACTCCGTACCAAGCGCGCGTACTCGAACAGGGAGCGGCATCCGAGTTGCGAGTCGGCCCGTTGGTGCTGGTCGAGGAATTGGGGCGAGGTCCGCGCGGGACGACTTGTTTGGCAACGCGACCGCTCGCCAAGACCCGCGACCGAACCGGACGTTGCGTGGTGAAGCGGCTCGTCATCGCCACCGCCGATCTTTCTGAGAGCCAACGCCGACTGAACGAGTTGCTCGAACGCACGGCTGGCTGGTCGCACCCGAATCTCGTCGTGCCCGATTCGTTGTTGTCGGTGGGAAGCAATCTCAAAACTCAAACACCCACCCGCAGCGTGAGCGAGGGCGTCGGGACATCCGGCGCGAACTCAACATCGTCCTCGCTCACGCAGCGGGTTGGTGATGAATCCGTCCCTCTTATTAAACAGCGCGTGGCGACGGTCAGTCGATTCATCGACGGAATACCGTTGAGCGAGTTGCTCGTTCGGCGAGGCCGCTTTCCGGCGAGTGCCGTCATCGAGGTGGCACGTCAACTCTTGAGTGGCCTCGCGTCGCTCGATGCGCGCGGTTTGGTTCACGGCGACATTCGGTTGTCGAACGTGCGTCTGACCGACCGCGGCGCGGCGGTCCTCGTGGATGGAGGGATTCGTCCGGCAGTTTGCCCCGAGTTGACAATTCATGTCTCACTGTCGCTCGAAAGTTATGACGGCATCGCGCCCGAACTGATCGGGACGGGTCTCGCCGCGAACGCGGGGACCGAGCTGTACGGACTCGGCTGTCTGCTGTGGCAATTGCTGGCCGGTCGCCCTCCGTATCCGATGGCCGATCCGTTGATGAAGCTGGCCGCACATCAGACTCGTCGCATTGAAGACGTTCGCGAGTGGGCACCGGAAACGCCCGCTCACCTCGCGCAGGCGATTTACGCGATGACCTCGCCCGCCCCCGAACAGAGGCCACGCTCGTTCGACGAACTGCTGCAACATTGGGGACACCCCGGCGCGCTGTCGCGTGCCAGGCTGCGTCGCTTCCGCCGCGCGTTCCAAGGAGCCGTCCCGCACCTCGCTCAGCCTGCGGCTTCGTTGGCGGAAGGCCGCTGGCCGTGGATCGCCGTCTCGCTGTTCATCGCGGCGGGAGCCGTGATGAGTTTTGCGAACACCGGCGTGAGGAACGAGCTACTCGCGCTGACGAGTCGCGTCGTGGACGTGGTGCGAAGTCGAGACGCAAAACCGTTGGCGGAGTCCTCGACGAACAAACGATCTCTCGCGACAGATGCCGCCGCGCACGCGACCGAGGACGGACTGCTCTTGTTGCCACCTCCCTCGGCCGAGGGCGTGGTGCTGCTCGCGGAGCCAGGGCCATACACCGTGGCCGATATCGCGCACGCGGGTTCACTGACGATTCGAGGAGCGGCGGGGATCAACCCGGTCATTCATGTCGGTCGCGAACCGTTGCGACTCGCCGCCCACGAAGTCACGCTGGCCAACGTTGCTGTTCGAAGCAATCCGCGCGCACGAGAGACACGCGCGAATACGTCGCCGCTCTCCGCAATGCTGCTCATCCGCTCCAACCGCGTGTCGATTGAAGGCTGTGAATTCGAGACCGACCTGAATCCTGCAACCACAGGCTCGATCACAATTTCGCCGACGGCTGCTACGGCAACAGCTTCGCTGGCGTGGCTGCCGCGCGACGAAACGGCAGCCGAGAACGCTGCCTCGACGCGAGTCGTCACAACGGACACGAACTCGCGGCCTGCAAACTTGAACCGGCAGTTCGCGATCTCGAACACCGTCTTCCGTGGATCGGGGGCGGCGGTGCTGCTCGCCGAAACGCCCGATGCCGTGACGCTGACGAATTGCTTGCAGGTCGGTGGTGGAGCGTTTCTGACGCTGGGACGCAAAGCCGCCGCACACCCGATCGTGATCGAGCTGACTCGCATCACACTGCGAGACTCCGGCCCCTTCCTTCGATTCGGCGGCGCGTTCGCGGAACAGGCTTCCGCGCCGCCGATCCAAATCGTCGCGAACGACTGCGTGTTCGGATTGCGATCCGAGATAAATCGTTCAACGGCGGAATCGCCCTCTTCGACCAGCCCGTCACTCGCCGCAAGTCTCCTCGAAATTCAAACGGCCCGCCCGCGCAGCCAACTCGCGCAGTCCATTCGCTGGCAGGGTCGCGACTCATTCGTGCCGCCGGGATTGGAGTTGCTCGTCGTCACCGATCCCGCGCGGGGAACGATCCCGGTCACGAACGCGGACGAACAGTTTGAGAGCCTACTCGCCAGTGAATTGGAT
Source organism: Schlesneria sp. (assembly GCA_043733345.1). Taxonomy (GTDB): domain Bacteria; phylum Planctomycetota; class Planctomycetia; order Planctomycetales; family Planctomycetaceae; genus Schlesneria. The sequence continues at coordinate 1,971 of JAYTGQ010000127.1, read as the reverse complement.
TTTGCCGGTCCCCCGTCCGGTCCGAATGCAGACTCCCGTTTGATCCGTCTCGCCGCCCCGCGCTCGTCACCGAGTGCCTCGCTCCCGGGGTTCGATCCCACGTTGTTGCCGACTTTTTTTCGCGAGTGATAAGGCGCTCGCAGGTCAGACGGCCTCGTTTAACCGCGTGGGCAACGCCCCGCGCGTCGAAGGCGAGACAGCGTTCCATACCGCTCGGCGCGCGGGGCGTTGCCCACGCGGTTAAACGAGGCGAATGTGCCATTCGTGAGCAATAAAACCACACCATCCCTTCCTCTCCCGAGACCTCCTTCCCGTGTCGAAACCGCGCGTCGTTCTGCTGATTCCCACACTCGACCGTTCTGGGGCCGAGAAGCAGTTCACGCTGCTGGCGACGAGGCTGCCGCGTGACGAGTTTGATGTGCGCGCGATCGCCCTCACACGTGGCGGTCCTTATGCCGACGAGTTGCAGGCGGCGGGAATCCCGTTGACCGTGATTGGCAAGCGGGCGAAGTTCGATCCGTTTTCGTTCTGGCGGTTGCGAGCGGAACTCGTGCGACAAGACCCCGACATCTTGCACACCTGGCTCTTCTCGGCGAACGCCTACGGGCGGTTGTGTGCTCACGCGATCCCGCGTGCGAAGATCGTGGTCTCGGAACGGTGCGTCGATAGCTGGAAGGCGAACTGGCAGCTTTGGCTCGACCGGCGTTTGATCGCCCGCACCGATCGGCTCGTGGGGAACTCGGCCAGCGTCGTCGAGTTCTATCGCGAACTCGGCGTACCATCGGAGAAGCTGGCCTGTGTGCCGAACGGGATCGAATGCGAGCCGGATGGATGCGAGCCGCTGGAACGCGAGCCGCTTGTTTCAGAGAGCGAGTCGCAGATTCCTGTCCCCTCGCCCCGGCTTTGCGGGGAGAGGGCTAGGGTGAGGGGTTCTTCGGATTGCGACTTATCAACTGCGTCAGTCGAGTCGGCAGAGTCCACCATTGATCGAAGCCCCCTCACCCTAGCCCTCTCCCCGCAAAGCCGGGGCGAGGGGACAAAGCCAAGCAGCCGTGACACGTTGCTCTCGGAACTCAACCTCGCACCCAACGCCTTTGTCGTCGGCTTCATCGGTCGTTTGGCGAAACAGAAGCGGGTCGAAGACCTGATCTGGATGGTCGAGATCTTGCGGCAAATTCGTCCGCAGTTGCAGTTGGTCGTCATTGGTGACGGCCCCGAGCGCGAGCGACTCGAACGGTTCACGCGCGACATTCACTGTGATCGCCAGGTGACGTTTCTCGGTCACCGTGAAGACGCCGCGCGGTTCCTCCCCGCGTTCGATGTCTTCGGCCTTGCGAGCAGCTTCGAGGGAATGTCGAACAGCGTGATGGAGGCGATGTCCGCCGGACTGCCGATCGTCGCGAGTGACATTCCGCCGAACCGCGAACTGATCGTGCAGAACCAGACCGGCTTCCTGTTCAAGCTGGCGGACACGGTCGGCATCATGCAATTCGCCCGTCGCCTGATCGACGAACCGGGCCTCGCCAAACGACTCGGCCAAGCCGGTCGAGAACGGATTCAACGCGAGTTCAATATCCCGCGTATGGTCGAAGGCTACGCGAACATTTACCGCGAACTGCTCGCAACGCGATCATGATGCCCCAGCGCGGGACACCCGCAACCCAACGCAGCCGGAACCGGAAAAACAAAATGATGAAGCACAGAATGATGGAAGCGGCCCGCAAGCACACCGACCGCCCGACTGGATGATTCTGCGCTTCATCATTTTGCCTAATCCACCCTGCCGAAATTCAGCACGCGCGGCCAAGAATGAGGCCATTGCCTCGTTTAACCGCGTGGGCAACGCCCCGCGCGTCGATGGCAAAACAGCGTTCCACATCGCCCGACGCGCGGGGCGTTGCCCACGCGGTTAAACGAGGCAATGGCCTCATTCTTGGCCGCGCGTGCTGAATTTCGGCAGGGTGGATTAGG
>JAYTGQ010000126.1:0-2626 GCA_043733345.1 Schlesneria sp. | reverse complement strand
GGGCCGGCGCGGCGAAGCGCCGCTGGTCCCACCCTACATCTGGATGAGTGGGACAGTAGAGGTAGCGAGAGCGTCGATAGACTTCGCCCTCGCTCACGCTGCGGGTTGGTGTGCGCGGGGACGAATGCTCCGCGTCTGACCGATTGATATACTCCCGCCCCGACAGATGTCGCGGCGGGAGTTTTTGTAACAGCCCTCGAAAAATGAGGTGTCTTGGTCCCCGTCGCGAGCATGAGTTGGCCGTGTGGCACTCATGTTCTCGAAGCAAAAGCACTCCGCCGTGAAGGGCAGCCGCCGTGAAGAAAGAGCAGTTCTACGACTACGAGTCGCGCCTGTCTCGACCGATCAACGTCAAGATTCCCGAGCTGCAAACGGGTGAGCGGCTGCGGCATGTGATCTTTGCGGACCAGTTCACGCGCGGGATACTCGAACGGGTGACGCGCACCGCCGACCGCATTCGCACGCTGCACAAGTCGAACGACGGCTGCCGGTTCTTGCGTGACCTGTTGCCGCACATCAAGGCGATGCTCTACTTCACGCAGCCTTCGACACGCACGTTCCTCTCGTTTATGTCGGCCTGTCAGATTCTGGGAGTGTCGTGTGCTGAAGTCCGCGATCCGAAGACATCGTCTGAGTCGAAGCGAGAATCGCCGATCGACTCGATGCGGATGTTCAGCAGCTACTTCGACATCGTCATCATGCGCAGCAACCAGCCGCAGTTCGCCGAGTGCTGTGCGTACCTGATGAACGATTTGGGTGAGACCTCGCGGCGCAGCGTCCCGATCATCAATGCCGGTGCCGGTGCCGACGAACACCCAACGCAGGCGCTGCTCGACATCTACACGATCCAGCGGGCGCTCACCTTCGATCACCCGAAGGACTCCAGCAAGTGGACGTGGTTTGAAGAACTGCGTCAGACCGAGCCGGGCCTGCGACGCGGCATCGGCGGGAAGAAGATCGGATTCTGCGGTGACGTGCGTCGCGGTCGCACGGTTCGATCGCTCTCACGCTTGCTGACTCTGTACGACGATATGTCGATGTATTTCGTCTCGCCGCCGCATCCGAAGCTGCGAATCGCTCCCGAGATGAAGTCGCTCTTGAGCGACCGCAAGGCGGAAGTGCGCGAGTTCTCCACGTTCGACGATCCGTGCGGCACGTCGTCCGTGATCGAGAACTTGGATGTCCTCTACATGACGCGGCTACAACGCGAGCACAACTCGCCCGAGGACGAAGCCGACTTCGCCAACCTCGATTTCAACCCGTATCGACTCACCCCCAAACTCGTCGCCCGCATGAAGCCCTACGCGGCGATCCTGCATCCGTTCCCGCGCGATGAGGAATTCGGCGAGATCCCCACCAGCATCGACGCCGACCCGCGAGCCTATTACTTCCGACAGGCTCGCAACGGCATGTGGGTCCGCGCCGCGCTGCTCGCGTACCTCTTCGATGTCGATTCCAAGATCGCCGACTACTACGAGCAGTACACGGCCGAAACGAAGGACTACAACACCGGCGTCCTGTGATTCGCGAGCCGCCCGTTGAACCACGTAGGGTAAGCGTCTCGCTTGCCCTGGTTCGCCATGAGAGTTCGCCATGAGAAGACGGGCAAGCGAGACGCTTACCCTACGTTTTGGACAGGCTGTTACGGAGAGTCCTCATGCCATCACCGTTCCCCGGAATGGACCCGTTCATCGAAGGCCAATGTTGGCGCGATTTTCACACGTCGTTCATTGAGAACGTGCGAACGGCATTGATGCCGCAGATTCGTCCGCGTTATGTCGCGTTCGTTGAAGAAGAAGTGTACTTGGCTCGTGAGGATGGCACGCCCGTTCGCATCGTTGTTCCCGATGTCAGCATTCAACAGGCCGACGGTTGGATGGACTCGGTCAGCGGTGGAGTCGCTCTGGCGACGGAACACAAAATCTTTACGCTGCCAATGACCGATCCGATCGAGATTCCCTACCTCGTGATTCGGCAGCGCGACAACGAGGAAACGGTCGCCATCATCGAACTCCTCTCGCCGACCAATAAGTCGTCGCGTGATGGTTGGGCCGAGTACCTTGCCAAGCGGAACTCACTTCTCCGCAGCCGCGCGCATTTGATCGAGATCGACTTACTGCGCGGGGGCGAACGACTTCCAACGGTCGAGCCACTTTCGCCGGGAGACTACTTCGCGTTTGTGTCGCGCGCCGAACGGAGACCGAAGGCCGAGGTCTATGCGTGGCCGCTGGATCGTTCGCTCCCCACGATCCCGATCCCACTGACCGACGGCGACCCGGATGTGTCACTCGATTTGCAAACCGTCTTCACGACAACCTACGACCGCGCAGGCTATGACTACGCCCTGCATTACGAACGTCCCGTCGAACCGCCGCTCGATGCCCACCGATTGGAGTGGGTCGGACAGCGACTCAAACCCGCTGTGACGTGATGTCTCGCATAGGAACGAGGTCGCAATAATTTCCCGATCAGCCGCAGGGCGCTAGCCCCGGTTTGGATGACACAAACCGGGGCTAGCGCCCTGCGGCTGATAGACCCTTCTTCTTCTTCATCGGGAAATTATTGCGACCTCGTTCCTATGCGAGACATCACGTCACAGCGGGTTTGAGTCGCTGTCCGACCCACT
>JAYTGQ010000125.1:0-2636 GCA_043733345.1 Schlesneria sp. | reverse complement strand
TCGTCGAGTGGCGAAACAGCTTTCCACGTCGCGCGGGGCGTTGCCCACGCGGTGAAACGACGCGGCGTAGCCGCAGCCAAAGTAGCCTTCATCGCTCCGCGTGAAGGAAGCCGAGTGCGAGTCCAGCATCGATTGGCATGATCAGCGTCCACTCCCATCGGCTTCCTTCACGCGGAGCGATGAAGGCTACTTGTTGAAGACGGAAATCTCGCGCTCACGAGCAAGCAGTGGCGAGCGGTCTGGGGCTGGCTACAATCGCCGCCGCTGTTGCGGTTCACTTCTCCCGTCCTCACGGTTCGGTTCCCCTGCTTGGAGATTCGATCATGTCGCGCGTGCGCTGTTGTCTGGCGGTCTGTCTGTGTGCGTTGGTTGTGGGGCGTGAGTCGGCTGTCGAGCGTGCCTTCGCAGCGGAACCGGTTGCGGGGGCGGACCTCACCGCCGCGTGGCGAATCTCACGCACGGCAGAGCCTCGGCTGCTGGCCGGTCTGCACAAACCAGTGCAGGCCGAGTGGGAGAACGCCCCGCTGGAAGAGGTTCTCGCGACGCTCGCCAAGACGGCGGGAGTCAACCTGTGGATTGATCGCGAGACGTTGACGGCGGACGGCATCTCGACGGATGAGATGCCAGTCGATCTGCATCTCGGCACAGTGACCGTCTGGCAGGCCATGCACTTCCTGCTGAAGCCGCTCGAACTGGAATGGAATGGCTCTGACGGAGTGCTGACGATCACGACCCGAGTCAAAGCGGACGAGAATCACGACACGCGAACCTACGACGTGCAGGCGATCGTCGCGGCACTCGAACCACAGCTCAAGAAGCTGCCGCCACGGCTTCGCGCGAGCATCGGTGTTGGCGGAGGTGGCTACTGTGGCAGTGGTCCTCGTAGTTTGAATGGAGGAGATGGTCACAGTGGCGGGGCCGGTCTCTTTAGCGTGCCGGATAGTGCCGAGTCGGAATCGGTCCCCACATTCGTGTTGCCTCAGTTTGGTGGTGGTGGCTACGGCCCGGCGGGACATGCTGGAGCAGGCATTCTAATTTCCGGCCAGTCAATGAATGGGGAGGAGTTGCTCGTCGAGTTGCTCGTGAACCACGTCTTGAGTCGATCACGAGGAGACGGCAGAGCAAAGTGGGAGTCCCGCGACGGCGAAGGGGGATCGATCAGCATTGGTCGCGGGCGGTTGATCGTGCGACAGGATTTTCAGACTCACTTCCAGATTCGAGAGCTGTTGCAGGCCGTGGAAGAATTCGTCGTGCGTGGGACGAAGGTAAAGTCGGTCCTCATCGCTCGGCCCGGCTATCCGCATGAAGAAGACGCGGCGATTTTTAAGCGGCTGGCCGAACCGCAGGACATCAATGTCACCGACGCCCCAGTCAACGAGACGCTTGCCCAACTGGCAAAAGACGGTGGCTATCGGCTGTGGATCGACAAGGAAACTCTCGTCGCCGATGGAAACAACCTCGATAGTCTCGTCAATCTGAAGCTGTCGGGTGTGGCTCTCGACACAGTGTTGCACAAGTTGCTCGAACCGCTGGCTCTGACGTTTGTGATCGAAGAGGGAGCGCTGGTCGTCACCACTCTCATCAGGGCCGACGAGATGCAGTCGATGCGAATCTGCTTCACGGGCGACATCCCCGAAGCACACACGGCTTCTGATTTACTGACGGCCATCCCAGAGGCGACCTCGGGGAAATGGCTGGAGTCCGACGGCGAAGGAGGAGCGCTCTGGAAGGCGGTGCCGGAGTGGCTCGTCGTCACGCAGAGTCAGAAGTGCCATCGGGAAGTGGCGGAGTTGTTGGACGATCTTCGTCAGGGAGTTGCCATCAACGACGAGCTTGCGGCACCGGAGGTCGAGTTGCGGCTCTACCCCGTTGCCGATGAGACCGCGACCCAAGACCTGATCGGCTCGCTCCCGACACTCGTCCCGAACTGGGATGCCAAGCACGGTTCGATCGTGGCGTTGGGCCGCAGCCTCGCCATCAAACAGCCCGCGCGAGTCCATGAACGGCTGGATGAAATTTTCGTGGCTCTCAACCAAGCGCACGCGCGACTGAACCCGCCGAAGCCGAGAGAAGAACCGAAGCCCAAGCCTGCTGCTCCAGCACCTGTGGCGAAGTAGAAATCGGCTGCGGTGACGATTTCGACAATTCGAGTGTGCGAAGGTTGAAGCGTGAGCGAAGCCTGCCTTCGGTTGCGCATTTTAAAGTTGCGTTGTTTTTGATTTCCGCCCCAAGGGGCAGTCCTACCAGCCTGTTGAAAAACGCTGTCCCGACCGGATTGCAGGGGAGAGTTTTTGGAAAGCCGGGTTGGTGATTGGCGGTGGGGTCTTCAGACTTCCTCTTACCAAGGAGGAGGTCTGGAGACCCGTTTTGAAATTTGCTGACTCTACCGGATTGCAGGTGGTCCTGAGACCCCCATCCGCCTCGTGCGGATGGTGAACGAGACGGCGGGCTAGCCCGCATCTCTCACCCTGCTGGCGAACACGGGGGCCTCCGCGGGCGTAAGTCCGGTGCGGAAATGGAATTCGGAGGCGGTCCCATGCAGACAGAGTGTCAGGTCGAGTCGCGTGAGTTGCAAGTCGAGTCATTCGCGTTTCAAGGGTTGCGGCGGCGGGAAGTGGTCGCGCGATTTGACGGCG
>JAYTGQ010000124.1:0-18338 GCA_043733345.1 Schlesneria sp. | reverse complement strand
CCTCGTCGCCATCGAACAGCTCGACGACGACGATCGCGAGATCGTCTTGATGCGGCACTTCGAGCAGCTCGGCAACAGCGAAGCGGCAACGGCCCTCGGCATGACTCCCGCCGCCACTGGCATGAGACACCTGCGAGCACTTCGCAAACTCAGAGCCATCCTCGGCGAACGCCCCTCGCTGACGGGAGAGTCTCATGGTTGAAGTCCGGCTCATCACTCGCGCGGTCCGCAATGAGACATCCGAGCGGGGCGGCGTAAGCCCCCCGGTTCTTGGGCGTAAGCCCGCTTTGGAAGAACCGGGGGGCTTACGCCGCCCCGCTCGGAAACCTTTCACTTTGGGCCGCGTGAAGTATCGCTTCCCAATCAGAACCGCATCATCACCGAGGCCACCATGACCGAGTTCGACTGCATCATCGTGGGACAAGGCTTGGCAGGGACGGCGCTCGCGTGGTCACTGCGCTGGAGCGGCGTGCGCGTGCTGGTCATTGATCGCGACGAACCGATCACGTCATCGAAGATTGCAGCGGGACTCATCACGCCGATCACCGGTCAACGGTTGGTGAAGTCCTGGCGGCTCGACGAACTCTGGCCCGCCGCAGTCCAGTTCTATCGCCGAGTCGAACAAGCGACCGGCACGGCTCTGTTCCGCGAGCGACCCATGGTCCGGCTCCTTGCGGCCGACGGCGAGGCCGAGTTTCTCCAGCTTCGTCGTCAGTCGCCCGAGTTCCTCGCGCTGATCCGTGAGCCACAACCACCGCTCGACAGCAGAGCGTTCGCGATAGAACGAGGTGGCTTCGAGATGCCGTTCGCCGGGCAGCTCGATGTCCCGACATACCTCCGCGTTTCCCGTGAAACGTTTCCGTGCGATGGCGGCGGCATGACGGCGGACCTCGATCCGGAGAGCGATCTGGTTCTCGACGACCACGGAGTCAGCGTCCCACGCCTCGGTGTTCAAGCACGACGATTGATCTTCTGCGAGGGAGCCGCGCTGACCTCGAACCCGTGGTTCCGCGATGTGGTCCTCAAGCCAGCCAAGGGCGAGATCCTGACCGTTCGCATCCCCGGGCTGACTGAAGAACGAGTCGTCCATCGCAGCGTGTGGCTGGTCCCGCTCGGCAACGAACTCTTTCGAGTCGGCTCGACCTACGAGTGGCAACAGCTCGACAACCGCCCGACATCGCAGGGTCGCGACGAGATCACCACCAAACTGCGCGAGTTCCTTCGACTCCCTTTCGAGGTCCTCGACCATCAAGCCGCCGTGCGACCGATCCACCGCAATCAGTACCCCGTCGTCGGCCTGCATCCGGAACATAACCAACTCGGGTACTTCAACGGTCTCGGCTCGAAAGGAACGTTGCACGCACCGTACTTCGCGAGTCAACTCACCCGCCATGTCAGCGAACCGCACTAGTCCTTGAACAAGCGACCCCACCGGGCTTGCCCCGGTGGCTCGCGGGTTTTTGCACTACTCCTCGCGCCGCTTCGAGTGAATGAGCACGTAGTGCAAAAACCTATTTCCATCGGGACAAGCCCGGTGGGGTTCGCTTGTTTGCGGACTAGTGGTCGGCCAACTTTGTATTGCCCCCGTGCGTCGTTTAACCGCGTGGGCAACGCCCCGCGCATCCAGCGACGTTCGAGTCTGCTCCCCATCAACGCGCGGGGCTTTGCCCACGCGGTTAAACGAGGTCAATCCCGCAATCTCAAGTTGGTCGATCACCCCGTCGAAATCCGTAGGATGGACGCCCCGTCCGTCCGCGAATGACGCCGACACTCGGACGGATGAGGCGTCCATCCTACGTTTCAAGACAGCCGATCCAGCCAGGGAAACAGACCCAATGCCACCGCTGACTGAACAGGCTCACGACATCATCCGACAGGCGGTTCGAGCGGGAGACACCGCCATCGACGCGACAGCGGGGAACGGCCACGACACCGCTTTTCTCTCGCGACTAGTTGGTCCGTCAGGAGAAGTTTTCTCCTGCGATGTGCAGCAGACCGCGCTTGATCGCACGCGGGAGCGACTCGATGCAGCAGGGCTGTCGAACGTGATCTTGCTCCATCGCGACCACGCCGAAATGAGCGCGATCATTCCCGATCGGCATCACGGACAAGTTGCCGCCGTGATGTTCAACCTGGGCTACCTTCCGGGTGGCGACACGTTGGTGACAACACGGGCCAACCGAACCGTTACAGCGATCACGGCCGCGTTGAAGCTGCTCCGCCCGCAAGGAGTCCTGACGGTGATCGCCTATGTCGGACATGCCGGCGGTCTCGACGAAGCCGCGGCTGTCGAGCGACTCCTGCGCGAACTGGAGCATGAAGAGTTCCAGGTCCAACGGCCTGAGGCGGACTCAGTCACGCCCACATCACCCCGGTTGTTCGCGGTCATAAAACGCTGAGACAAGCCCCGTCTTAGGAACTGTGCATTTACAACGTCCGAGAGTGGCCAACAAAACGTAGGGTGGGACCAGCGGCGCTTCGCCGCGCCAGCCCACCAGTTTCGCAGCCAACGAGTACGGAGTGGTGGGCCGGCGCTCGAAGCGAGCTGGTCCCACCCTACCACGCGACCGACCGCTCAATCTCGGACGTAAATGTTGCACAGCCCCTTAGCGTCTCACTGCTCTCCGGCCTGTTCAGGGAACGACGAACTCAACGGCCCCGATGTCGGGCTTCAGCCCTTGTGGGCGTGGTGTCCCGAACACGTCGAACGGTGTCGTCCGCGCCGCGTTGCTGTCTGCCGCGTTGATTGCCGGACTGCCCGGAAGCAGGTGGAAGTTCTCGGCTCCAGCAGGGTTAACCAGTTGAGGATCGGCGAACAGCGACTTGGCATCTTGCTTCGCCCCACTCTTGTACGCGGCGAACGTTGAGTACGACCGACCGTTCCAAGTGATGCCCACGTTGCTCGCACCCGAGGCACTGAACCAGACGTTGTTGTCGAGTACGTTCTTCGTGTTCCCCGCATCGGACGCGATCAACACCTTGTTCGTCCCGGCGACGAAGATGTTGTTGGCCACCGTGTTCCCCGACGCGAACTGGATCCAAAGCTGGCCGAAGCCAGCGTCGAGGGTGTCGTTCTGAAAAACGGTGTTGTGGATGAAGCGGCACGATTGCGTCCGGCCTCGGTTGGACGCGTACCCACCGAACGCGATCCCGGCCTTGTCGTTGCGAAAGATGAGGTTGTTCTGCACAACGACGGCCGAAGTCACCAGCCCCTTGTTCTCCGCGCCGATCTCCAACCCAACATCGCATTGGCTGATGATGTTGCCGTCGATGACGATGCTCTTGCCGCCGTCCACGTAGATGCCTGCGGCGAAACCGTCCTCATAGTTGGAGCGGCAGCGCCGCACGATGTTTCCCTTCACGAGACCGTTTCGTGCGACAAGTGAGGGGTTCGGCTGGATCGACTTCTCGCCGCCGATGCAGTCGATCCCAATGTTGTTCACGTCGGTGACCCCATTGCGCGAGACGACGAAGTCGGTGACGTTGCCGTTCAGAGTGATCGCTTCGCTAGGGGCCGGTTCGCAATCGAAGACTTCGTTGCTGTCGATCAGGATTTTTGACCACGGCTGCGCTGCCGTCCCGTAGACCGTGATCGCCATCGCACTCACGCCCGTCAGGTCGTGGAAATCGTTGTTGACGATCTCAATCTGAGTCCCCGCCCCTTCCAACCGCACCCCCGAGCCATCCACAACATTGACGTTGTTCCGAAACTCGAAGCCTTCAATCCTGAGGAAGCTTTTGTTGCGAATGTACACGAGGTGGTTGCCGGGAACTCCGGTCCCGTCGATCACGGGAACATCCGTACCGAACGCCTTCAGTTGAATCAGCCCTGCCACCGAGCCGCTGTTCGGAAACATCAGCCGCTCATGAAAGACGCCGTTTTGAACCAGCACATTGTCACCGGGAACCCGCGCCGAATTCAGTCCCTTCTGGACGGTTCGAAATGGCAACGCGACGGTCCCTGGATTTGAGTCATTGCCAGTGGGTGACACCACGTAATCGGTGGCCGTAGCCGAGCCAACGATCCCCAACACCAACCCAAAGCCACACAGAGTTGATTGCAAAGTCACGGTGAGTCTCACTGAAAAAGAAGGGAGGGCCGGTTCAAGTTGCGAGCTGGCTCCCCAGACGGATCATCGACAACGGTCGAGCGGCACGAAACAAACCACCTCAATGACACTAACCCGAACAACGAACGCCGCCGCGATTTTGGATTCTCAAACGCGCACTTCGCCGACTTCTTTGCTCCCGTTGCGGGTTAGTTTGGCAATTCTATTCCTGCTGACCTGTGGCCGAATCGCATCGCGACGGGCATCACTTCGTCAGCTTCCAACCGTCACTCGTCACTGACAGGCCGGTGTGACCCTTGTGCCGGTCGTAGACGGATTGCATCTCGGCGATCGAGTCGAAGAAGCCGACGATGAAGGCCGCACTGAACGACTCACCCGCCTTGATAGGCCGCTCGCCAAATTCCTCGATCAGGCAGACGTATCCGCGTTGGTGACACCACGCCTCCGAGACCACGGTCGGATCGAGTGTCATCCCGACCAGCCACGGCCCGGCTTGACCGGTCTCCACGTTGCGAATGTGGTAGCCGCGAATCATCCGCTCGGGTGACTTGTCTCGGTCACGGCGAAAGTTGAACCGCTCATCGGGGGCGAAGCTCGTCAGGAACTCACTCGACGGAATCAACCCGCCATTGCCGGCGTGATAGCTGAGATAAACCTCACTAAAGCTGTCACCCTGCTTGTGCTTGATGTGCCCCGGCATGTCGATCCGCAGGAACATTGCGTCGCTATTGTTCACGGCGTCGATCCGCTGCATCGACAGGAAGTAGCGCTGCCCGACGGGGAAGACCAGCCATTGCGTCCATATCGATCCGGTCTTCTTGCCCGGTGCGGCGGTGCGGTACTGGAACGTCTGCTTGATGGCGACGAAGTCTTTTCCCCGAACGATCTCGGGCTTAAGTTCCTTCGCCTGCGTGCAGATTTGCGGTCCCTCGATGCTCCGCTTGGCGGTCTTCCCGTGGTACTCGTTGCCGAACTTGTAGACCATCTCGCCGACCAACTGCTCGCGATACGCTTCGTCGCTCCCCGGCTCCATGATCCAGTCGGCGATGTCGAGTCCAAAACCGAGGTCCTTCGCGCCGGTTTTCTTGTCCACGAATGACTGCGCTTTGACTCCCGTCACGTAACCTTTCTTGCGAATCGTGGCCTCAAGCTGTGGGGTCGAGATCAAAATCTCATCGTCCTGTTCGACGACGGTGTAGTCCTGAGCGAACACGGTGAAAGTCGTCGTCACGGTCAGTGCGACAAGTGCCAACGAAATCGAGATCAGTCGGAGTGCCATCGGAATCGAGCCTCACAGCGGGAGAGATGCAGAACGAGTTCTCAAGGCCGGGGTCGAGTCTAGCCCTCGCGCTGGCCAGCGGCAAACAGAGTGAATCCGCGCAGGAGGTTCGGCCTGCCGCTCCGTTCGGATGGGGTGCAGTCGTTCATTGGTGGTCGTGTTTTCTGGTCCCCTCTCCCGCCCGTCTTCGGGGGGAGAGGGTTAGGGTGAGGGGGGATTTGCTTTAGGGTGGAACGCCTTGGAGTCTCGGCGCCCCCCATCTTGCGAAACGTCTGACATGCGAGTGAAACGTCTGACATGCGAGTTGACTGTCTCTCGACGACTCGCGCCCTCACCCTCACCCGGATAAATCATGAGGAACCACGAAATATGCGAAAGACACGAAAATGAAGAGAGTTGCGGTCAGAGCCTCGCCAGACATTGCGCGTCATTCCTTTGCAGTCACTGGGGATCAGAACTCTCGTCTTTTCTTCCCTTTCGCGTCTTTCGTGTTTTTCGTGGTGAATCATCCGGGCTAACCCTCTCCCCCCGAAGACGGGGGAGAGGGGACTGGAAGATGACCACCAATGAACGACTGCACCCGTTCGGATGACACTCGCCGCATCCCGGTTGCCCGAGTCTTCGCAGACACCTATACTCGGCCCGCGTTCGAGACCTGTGTTTGAGTTGCCAACAGAGTGCATCAAACACCAATCGGGAGTGTGAAGTTCGGTGTCCCAACCCCCACGGATTCTTGTACTCGGTGCCGACGAAGAGGCTGGCCGGTCACTGCTGAAGACCATCGAATCGCTGTCGTGCAGCATCTGCACCACGATCGAAGAAGGCTGGCCGACGGAGCCGGTTTCCGCCGCTGACGAGATCACCGGCGCGGTCATGCTCGGTGAATCAGTCCGCCGGCTCCCCGCGCTGCTCGCCTTCGAGAACGTCCTCAAGCACTTGCCCGAAGGTGTCGCCGTCTTGGATGCGACACTGCACATTCGGTGGTGCAACGACCGATTCATCGAACTGACCGGTCGCAACGTACCGGGCCAGGCGTCGCCAATTGGTCTCAGTTTTCACGATGCCTTCGGCGCGCCGCAGATCATCGGCCCGGACTTCTCGCCGTTCCACACGGCACTCGGCCTCGGTTCCACGGCCCGCACGACATACCGCGTGGGCGATCGAACGTATCTTGATGTCGTTGCCGCGCCGGTCTACGCGACGAACGCCGAGTACCCTTCGCTACTCGTCGTGACCGTGCGAGACATTTCGGCGGAACAGCTTCAGGGCGAGAAGCTCACCGCGATTCATCAGGCGGGACAAGACCTGGGCGACCTCTCTCCCGAGGATTTGGCTTCGTTGTCGGTCGAAGATCGGAAGGAGCTGCTCAAGCAACGAATCATTCTTCACACGAAGGATGTCCTGCACTTCGAGACCATCGAAGTGCGACTGCTGAACGAACGAACCAACCGACTCGAACCGTTGCTGAACGTCGGCATGACGGCGGAGGCGGCCGCGCGCGAGCTGTTCGCCGTGCCGCAAGACAACGGCGTCACCGGCTTCGTCGCGGCGGAAGGCAAGAGCTACCTCTGTCGTGACACCTCGAACGATGAACTCTATTTGCAGGGAGCCGCTGGCGCACGAAGTTCGCTGACCGTGCCGCTCATCCGACACGAGCGCGTGTTGGGAACGTTCAACGTGGAGAGCACTCAGCCGAACGCCTTCTCGGAACAGGACCAACAATTCTTGGAGCTGTTCTGTCGCGACTTGGCCCTCGCGCTGAACACGCTCGAACTGCTGGTCTTTGAACGCGTGGCCATCGCGTCCGAGAGCTGCAACGTCCTGCTGCGTGATGCGGCCAAGCCGGTCGATGAAATTCTCAGCGACATCGCGTGGCTGCAAAACAAGTACGTCGGCTTCGATCCCGAAGCGGTCGGGCGACTGCAACGGATGCTGAAACAGACTCGCAAGATTCGCCAACTGATCCACGGCATCGGTGAGAAAGTCGCACCGAACGCCACCAGCCCCGCTCAGCAACAAGTCACGCCGCGACCGAAGCTCAAACACAAACGAGTCCTTGTCGCTGACGCGGAAGAGCCGGTCACACAGGCCGCTCACGAGTTGCTTGCCCGGTACGACTGCGAAGTCGAAGCGACGCACTCGGGCGAAGATGCCCTCCAGATGATCCGCAGCTTTCACTACGACGTGGTGCTGTTCGACGCCGAGATGACCGACATGCACCTCATCACGGCACTCACTCAAATCCGCGGCATCCATCCGCACCTGCCGGTCATCATCATGAAGGGGTTCGGGTACGACGGTGCCCACCGGATGGTCAACGCGAGACAGATGGGCTTCAAGCTGGCGCTCTACAAGCCGTTCAAAATTGAACTCCTGCTGACCGAACTCGAAAAGGCTCTCACACCGCCAGACGAACCGTCGGCATCGGGTTGAACAGCCTGCCGCCGGGCGTGTCATCGCCTGAACCCCACCGGGCTTGTCCCGATGGATTCAGGTCTTTGCACTACTCGCCTTTTCATCATGAAACCGTCTTCGACAAGCCCGTAGTAGTGCAGAAACCAATTTCCACCGGGACAAGCCCGGTGGGGTTGAGACTTGCTCACGGACTCACTCATCTAATCGCATCCTCTCATCACGGATCCCATCTGCTCATGCACGACTACGTTGCCGAACTTCAAGCCGCCTTGGCCGCCGTCCGTGAAGCCTCTCATTTGTGTCGAGCCGTGCAGAGTACGATCACGCCTGATGTCCTCGACAAGAAGGACAACAGCCCGGTGACGATCGCCGACTTTGGCAGTCAGGCGTTGATCTGTCGCGTGATTGGCGACGCCTTTCCCAACGACCCGATCATCGCTGAAGAGGACTCGGCCGCACTCCGTCAGCCCGAGAACGCGGGTTTCTTGAGTGGCATCCTCGGCGAGGTCCGGGGGCGCGGGATCAACGCAACGCCCGATGATCTTTTCCAATGGATTGATCGCGGCAATGCAGCCGACTACTCGCGACGGTTCTGGACGCTCGACCCGATCGACGGGACGAAGGGCTTCTTGCGGCAAGGACAGTACGCGGTCTCGCTCGCGCTGATCGTGAACGGTCGGATCGAACTCGGTGTTCTCGGTTGCCCCAATCTTCCGGTCTCCGCCCGCAACGAGGCGTCGCTCGACATGCTCTGCTACGCGGTGCGAGGTCAGGGCGCGTTCCTGCTGCCTCTGGAAGGCGATGCCGCACCGTGGCCGATCCGCGTCTCCGATGTCTTCGATCCGAAGTTGGCTCGATTCTGTGAGTCGGTCGAATCGGGACACAGCGCCCACGATGACTCGGTCAAGATCGCGAGCCTGCTCGGTCTGACCGCGCCACCCATTCGCATGGACAGTCAAGCCAAGTACGCGACCGTCGCCCAAGGTCGAGTCGAAGCCTACTTGCGACTGCCGACGCGCGTCGGCTACTTCGAGCGGATCTGGGACCACGCGGGCGGAGTCATCCTCGTCGAAGAGGCGGGCGGGCGCGTCACAGATCTCAACGGCGACCCGCTCGACTTCACCTGCGGCCAAACGCTGCTCAAAAATCGAGGCGTCATCGTGACGAACGGCCTGCTGCACGATGAGGTGCTCGCGGCCGTGAAGAGCGTCATCGCAACTGAAACGTAGCGAAGGGGAACCGTCTCGTTTAACCGCGTGGGCAACGCCCCGCGCGTCGAGCGGCAAACAGACTCTAACATCACACGCCGCGCGGGGCGGTGCCCACGCTGTTAAACGAATCAGAACTGCCTCAGTACACCCACCACCAGACCGATGATCGAGACCTTGTCGGCGAACACCGGTGGCAGACTTTTATTGAGTGACTCCAGCCGCACGCGGCGCGACTCGCGGTAGTACCGTTTCACGACCGTTCCCGCACCCTCGACGACGGCCAGCACCAGCTCACCACGGCGGCAGTCGGCCTGACGACGAATCGCGAGATAGTCCCCCTCGACAATGTGATCGTCGAGCAGACCATGCCCGACGACACGGACACAGCCATGCGACTTGGACGCGAATAGACCGGCAAATTCAATCCGTGTTGTCGGCTCGGGCAACACCGCGAGTGGCTGACCAACGGTCAAATGGCCGAACAGCGGCAACGCGGCCTGCGGTTGTGGAGGTTCGGTCAGTTGGATCGCCCGCGACATCCCGGCCTCGCGCGTGATGAGTCCCTTCTTTTCCAACGCCTTCAGGTGACACATCACGCCGTTCGGCGAACCGATCTTGAAGTTCAGCCCGATCTCACGCACCGTCGGCCCGTATCCGCGCGACACAATCATCTCACGCAAGAACTCAAACACCTCGCGCTGCCGTTCGGTCAGTGTTGTACGGCTCGAATGATCGCCGGGGCTTGCCATGATAAATCTGCTTATACCGCTCGTGGGAGAAGCTGACACTAACCCGAAGCGTAAGCGAGGATGCAAAGCACGTCCTCGCTTACGCTTCGGGTTAGTGTGAAATGTGCCATCCTCACCCGCGAGCAGTATAAAAAGGAGGGCACTTGGGGCCGCTTTGTAACCTGCCCGTCTCCGGCAAAGAACCGACGCGGCTGGAGTTTTTTTGTCTCGCGTCCGATAGACAGATTGATCGTCAATTTCGCTCACTTTCGCAGGGCCTTCTTCATGTCGTTGAATGATCTCTCCGTTTCTCGTCGCGCGGTGCTGCTCGGTTCACTGGCCGTCTGTTGCGGATGCCGCTCGGTTCCGATGACCGGACGCAGGCAGATGCTCTTCAGTTCGGACGGGAGCGAGGCCCAGCTTGGCCTCACTTCTTATGAGAGCATTCTGAAGGAGCAGCCCGAATCGAAGAACGCACACTTCAAGGAATTGGTCGCGCGCGTCGGACAGCGGATCGCGAAAGTCTCGGGGCGCGAGGACTATCAATGGGACTTCCGCACGCTCGCCTCGAACGAACAGAACGCGTTCTGTCTCCCCGGCGGCAAGGTCGCCGTCTACGAGGGAATCATGCCCGTCTGCCAAACGGAAGCCGGACTGGCTGTCGTGATGTCGCACGAGATCGGACACGCGCTGGCCAGGCACGGTGGCGAACGAATGACGCAATCAACAGTGGTCAACGGCGGCAAACAAGCCGTCGCGTTTGTCACGAAGAACCAGGATGCCAAGCGGCAGGAAATGATCGCGCAGGCCTACGGTCTCGGATCGCAATACGGCGTGATGTTGCCGTTCAGTCGCAAGCACGAACTGGAGGCAGACCAGATCGGCCTGATGCTCATGTCAAAGGCGGGCTACGACCCGCGCGAGGCACCGGCGTTCTGGACTCGGTTCGGCGCGAGCCACTCGGGACAGCAGCCAATGGAATACATGTCGACTCACCCGAGTGACGAGCATCGCGCTAGTGCCCTCGCCGCGCAGATGACCGAAGCCGACGAGCTGTACTTGGCCGCGAGCGACAAGATCGGCAAGGGCGAGGCGATCCAAATCGCTCAAGCGGGAGTGAAGACACCGACCGGCTCATCCGCTAAGCCACCGATTCAAGCCGCAGGCTTTAGCGCCGATGAATTTTGACACAAACGCAATCTATGCCATGAAAACTAGAGTCGAGGCACAGCCTCTCACCGGTTCGGCTTGGCAGAAGGTATCGCTCCCGGCGCGGTGGGAATCTGCGGCGAGTGCAGCACGAACAGCACCTTGACTTCGTTCCGAGTCCCTTCCGATCGACCGTAGCCTGCGCTCTGTTGCGGCAGGAAGTTGTTCACGCCACTCCGAAACGAGTTCGCTCCGCCGCGCGAGTTCATCCCCTGCGACTGGAAGTTGTTGAGCAATGGCTCGACTGGTGCGGGGATGTCGGTCGGCAGATTGAATCGCTGCTGATAAGCCCGACCTGAACCGGCTGAATCGAGAGCGAGACCACTTCGCTTCAGATCGCCTTCCGGCTCGGAAGCGTCCGATGTAGCGGGGTCGGTGCGACGGAGTGAGTGCTTGTTGCCGCCCTCCAAACCCTGCTTGGCAACCATTGACACAGACGGCGATGCCGGTTGATCGGCAGCCGCTTCAGGCGGAGCGCCGTTCGCATTCGTCGCCGCCTCAACGGAATTGGTGAGACCGTAGTTGGTGTCGTTGTTTCGCGTCAAAAGTGCGTTCAGCGCCTGAGCCGCTTCCTCACCCATGCCATCGTCCGAAGTAGGTGACTTGCTGCGCGTGACGGGCTGTTGATGGCGACTCTTCTCTTTGGCGGGAACAGCCGAATCTTTCGCGGCGATGCGATCGGCTTTCGATTCCGCCAAGCTCTCAATGACGGGCAACTGCACCGGTGGCTGAGTCGTCCAACTGAGGAATAACTCGGGCTGACGCGACATGTCCTCCAACGCCTTGGCCAAATGTTCACCCGGCCCGACCGAGTAGACCACGACAATGTCATTCGAGTTTGCAGGCTCACCCGGTTTGCTGCTCTGCGGCTTTGTGAACTTTTCCGTCTGACCGGCCTGCCCTGCTTGGCCCGACTGGCGCGGCCGAATGCTGTTCCGCGAGAGCAACACTTGAACTTGATCGGCTCCTCGCTCGATGTCGAGGACCGCCAGTTCGACCACGGCCACGTTGCTCTCGGGATCAGCGACCTGCGGCACGAACTGATAGACCTCGCCCACTCGCAGACCATTGAGGAAGTCGCTGTTGTTGAGGTACACGGGTGCCACCGAGTTGTCGGTGACCACGCCGTTGTTGCCAAGCGTGGCCAACTGCTTGGACTTTGAATTCATGTCGAAAGAGTTCTGCTGTTCGACGCGCACTTCGTCTTGGACCGCCATACTCCGACGAGGCATGGCCGCTGTGGCGGGAGCGGGTTGATTCGCCGCTCCCGCCACATCAGCACCACTCGTCTCCGGCTTCTGAGACCCATCGTCGAGGCGGGTGAGATCGCGCGTTAACGCCTCAGCAACAACGGACTCCTTTTCACTCAACCGACGCTCCATCGCTGGGGAGGCCGTTGTGGCGAGAGCGAGTTTCGCCGCAGAGTCGTGCTCACGAAGAGCCTGCAAGTGCGAGGCAGGACGGTCCACAAGATTCACCATCAACAGCAATGCCGCAGCCGTCGCGACCGCTCCCAAACACGCGGCCATCCATTCCCGACGCAGACTTCGCACGGGAGCGACAGACGCGACAGGCTGTTGCTCTGCGAGTGGCAACTGATCCGTTTCCCGCTGCACGCGCGAGGCCAGTTCCACCGGAGCCGCCTCACGCGGGAACGAGTGGAGCAGCGCCGAGAGCTGCGCGATCTCATCGAGTTCGCGCCGTGACGCGACCGATCCGTCGAGCAACTGCTCCACGACCGCACGTTCCTCGGGCGAAGCTTCGCCATCGAAGTAGGCCGAGAGCAATTCATCGGGAACCTGAGGGTTCATGTCACACACCCAAACCTATTTGTTGGACGATCACACTTGTGGCTTAAGAGAGCATTTCAAAACTAGCCCGACGCGCAAGCGAGGGCCACACCGTCATCGAAAGTTCCGCCCTCGCTTGCGCATCGGGCGAGTTTGTCGAAGCAAAAACAGGTTTTGAAATACCATCTACTCTTCTTCCGCTCGCAACAGAATATTCAACTTGGCACGTAGCTCGAGCCGTGCCCGATGAATCCGACTGCGCACCGTTCCCAGCGGCACATCGACGACCGCCGCGATCTCTTCGTAACTCATCCCGTCCATCTCTTTCAAAACCAGTGCCGTGCGAAACTCGTTGGAGAGTTCTGATAACGCCTGCCTCACCAACCGTTGCCGTTCGGAGACGTGCATTGCGTGAGACGGCTCGTTCGATGGATCGTCGTCCATCGGTTCCAAGCCGCTCGCTTCGCGTCGTGCTTCCAAACTGACCGTCATGCGCCGGTTCTTTCGTTTCGCACTGACCGCCGCGTTGAGCGCGATGCGGAACAGCCACGAGTAAAACGCCGCCTCCCCTTTGAAGCTGGCCAGCTTCGTGAAAGCGTTGATGAACGCCTCCTGCGTCACGTCCTGAGCATCCTCAGCGGAACCCAGCGCGTGGAGCAAACCATGAAACAAACGGTGCTGATACCGCTCGACAAGCTGCCCGAAGGCGTCTCGCCGACCGGCCAGACACTGGTCGATCAGAGTTTGGTCTGTGGGAGCGTTCACGATCACCGGTGAATGAGAGGTCGGAGCTTGGCCCAAAGTTCCCGCGATTTGAGGAGTCTGCGAGAAGTGATCCCTCGCGCGGTAGGTAATGAGACTTTCTTGGTGAGCCGGGCGGCGTCAGCCCCCGGACTTCATGAGCTAAGGCGAGCGGCAGGAAAAAGCGTACCCATCGAAGCCTGATGACGCGCAAGCGAAGGATGTTCGGCATCCCAAGCTTCGCTTGCGCGTCAGGCTTCAATTGCCGGTATGACAACTTCTGCCGCTCGCCTAAAGAGTCCGGGGGCTGACGCCGCCCAGCTCACCAAGAGAGCTTGTTGTCGAGTACCTCCCACCCGGCCTCGGGCGATTGGAGCGGTCATGCCGATCCGGCGGCCGCGCTGGTCGGAAGAGTTGGCGACACCGCAGACGCCTCCGGCACAACGATCCGATCCCGCACCGCTGGCCGTCGCGACAGCCAGATCATGAAGCCAACATTGACCAGAAACAGGCCGATGCTCACCCACTGCGAGATCGTCAGAGAAGTGCCGAGCTGGCCTCCTTCGTCGTTCCGGAGGATCTCAATCACGAAGCGCGTGATCGGATAGATCATCAACGCGACCGCGAAACATTCTCCGTTACGACGCCGGTGGCTGAAGTACCAAAACGTCAGGGCCGCGATCAGGAAGCCATCCAGCGCGCTGTAGAGTTGAGTGGGATGGAGCGGCGGCGTCCACAAGGCATCGGGCGGAACAAGCCGTTTCCAAACGAGAGCATCGAAGGTCGCACTGCCGCGCGGAAACTGAACGGCCCACGGCAACGAACACTCGTCGCCGTAACAGCAGCCGTTCAAGAAGCAGCCGATCCGACCAAACCCGATCCCGATAAAAATTGACGGTGTGATGACATCGAGCAAGCCGAGCGGTGACACACGGCGATACCGGCAAAAAGCGAAGAACGCGGCGGCTCCCGCCAGCAACGCTCCGTAAAGCACCAACCCGCCTTGAGAGAGGTTGAAGACCGCATTGAGCAGACTTTGCACATCGTTGACGTTCGCGAAGACTTCCTCGCGCTTCTGCATGAGATAGAACAGTCGCCCTCCCGCGATCCCGCACAAGAACAAACAAAAAGCCATGTCCCAGATGAGGTCGGTCGAGACACCCTCGCGTTCTGCCCGCCACGACGCCAACCAGATCGCACTCGCCATGCCCAAGAACAGCATGAACCCGTAGCCGAACACCGGCAGACCGTCTCGAAAGTTCGGCGACCCATTCGCGCGCAGCCACGCTCCCAACTGCGGCGCGGCGAACACGATCACGAACGCACCGACCAGCCAACGCCCGATCAGCCAGAGATCGTCGGCATCGAAACGGCGGTCCACATCCTTCCGACGAGCGATCCACGCCCAAAGCCCAAACAGCACCCACGTCAGCAGCACGATGCCGAAGCCAAATCCCGACACTTGAACAAGTGGACCGAAGTTCCAAGGCCGATCGAGCGGGATGTGAAACAAAACTGGACGCATGGCGAGCCTGACAATTTAAGGGCACAAAGTCATTTGCGAATGAAGACCGCGTTGTCGATCAGCCGCGTTGTTCCGAACCGGGCTGCGATGAGAGCGACCATCTCCGGCTCGGCCGTCTCCAAGGGACAAAGCGTCTCCGGATGAACGACCACCGCGTAGTCGAGGACCGCGCCAAGTGTCGCTTCGATGTGATTGCGCATCGCCGCCTCCACCCGCTTCACGTCTCGTTCGCCCGCTGCGAACGAACGCTCGGCCAAGTGAAGTGCTTGCGACAGAGACAGCCCTGCTTGGCGTTCGGTCGTGCTGAGATACGCGTTGCGGCTGCTCATCGCCAAGCCGTCGGGATCGCGCAACGTCGGGCAAGTGACGATCTCGGTCGGCAGGTTCAGTTCGCGAGTCATGACGCGAATGAGCATCTGCTGCTGATAGTCCTTCTGTCCGAAGTAGGCTTTGTCAGCGAGAACGATCAAAAACAGCTTGGTCACGACGGTCGCGACACCTCGAAAATGCCCCGGTCTGATCTGACCTTCCAGCACGTCTGACAAGCCGCTCACTTCGACAAACGTGCGGTGCCCCGGCGGGTACATCGTTTCGACGGTTGGGTAGAACACGAGGTCCGCCCCCGCCTTCGCGCACAGTTCCAGATCGCGCTCGCGTGGTCGCGGGTAACGGTTGAAGTCTTCATTCGGTCCGAACTGCGTCGGGTTGACGAAGATGCTGACCACTACGAAGTCGCACTGTGCCTGAGCCTGTTCGATCAGACTGACGTGCCCCGCGTGCAAGGCGCCCATCGTCAGCACGAATCCAACACATCGGTTTGCTCGACGTGCTTCAGCCACTGCCGCGCGCACATCCGCGACTGTTTCGGCGACGAGCAACGTTGTCGGCTGAGGAGCGGGCACGGGTGATCTCACGACTGGAACAGGCCGATGCAAGAGTAGAAAAAAATCACTCTTCAAAGCCTGACGCGCAAGCGAAGGACGCTCGGCAACAGATCCTTCGCTTGCGCGTCAGGCTTCGACGGGCGGTTCGACACCGCACGACACTTGCGTTACGGAAACGCATACGACCGGTTGCCGCGATCGAAATCGGCATCGGTCAGCTTCACGTTCGTTTTGAGGTTCGCGTACGTGTACTCCTCAATCACGGGTGGAGCCTTGTCGTTCTTTTGCGGGAAGCCGAGCTGTTCGATGCGAATGGCCAAGCCGGTCTTGGTCTCGATCCAGAGCCGCGTGATGTGAAACTTGAATTGGTTGCGCGGCGTCGGGTGGAGCGACTCATACGCGATGCACTCTTCGCCACTGGGAAGCTTGGCACCGGGATACTTCTGCGTCTTGACCTCGCCAAATTTCCCTTCGTCCTCCCATTGCTGGATGACTTTGTCGAGCATGCTCTTCAGGCCGATCATCGTCACCGGGTAGCGGTTCTCGGCCATGACATCGGCCGCGTTGGGGGCACGGAACACGGTCCCGGCCAACGATTTCAATCCCGCTTCGTGGATGAGCAAGTTGTTGTTATTGCGACCTTGCACGTACAGGACTTCGCGCCCGGCGCTGGTGTCGACGAACTTCAAATAGACACTGAACGGCTCTTCACGCAGCTTGAGCTTCATCGTGGTCGATTGCAGTCGGCGACCGAGTAATTCGCGTTTGACGAAGTTGGCCTCGTAGTCCTTCACCGCCTTCAGGGCCTCGCGTGCCTTGTACGCCTCTTGCAATGGCAGGTAGAGCGGATGAGCTTCGTCGATGGGTGGCTTCGGAAGTTCTTGACCATCGGAGGACGTGACCGAGGTGATGGGCGAGGCCTCTTTCACGGCAGTCTGCGGTGGCGACTTCGGCTTGTCTTGGGAGTCGCTTTTGGGGAGATCGTCCGCACATCCGACCGCGACCAACGAGAACGACCACGCACACGCAACGGCGATCACCAGCAATGCAAGCATCGCGCGGCTACGGTTCAGAAACATCACTCGAATCGACATCGCATCAATCCCTTCCGAAACAGGCTCGGAAGGCCGTCTCACTGAATCTCGTGAACGATCCCGTCCGGCCCTCACATCGGTCGGAACACTAGCTGAGAAGCCAAAAACTGGCAAACCCAATCGTTGTTGGCGACCACGCGGCGGGTATCACATCAACTCGTTCAACCGCGCTGGCAGCGCTCCGCGCGTTGATGTGAAAGCAGCCTCCAAACCTCGCGCGGCCAGTGATGAGACATCTGAGCGGGGTGGCGTAAGCCCCCCGGCTCTGGGGCGTAAGCCCGTTTTGGCAGAACCGGGAGGCTTACGCCACTCCGCTCGGAAACCTCTCACTTTGTGCCGCGTGAGGTATCACGTCGCTCGACGCGCGGGGCGTTGCCCACGCGGTTAAACGAAGCTGCCGGTACCACGTAAGACAAGAACACCGCACTCATTTTAGGTGCGAGAGGATCTTCTGATCGAGATTCGGAATGCGACGGCGCAGGTGCTGACTCAGCGGCGTCGGGGCTTTGCCCGATTTGATCTCGTCGAAGTACGCCGCCAGGGCCTCACGCGCGGCGGGGGGGCCGTGCAGGATGAAGTGAATGACGCCCCACGCATCCCGGTAGTCGTCCTTGCCCATGTCGAGCATCTCGCGTTTGGCTTCCAGCTTCTCGATCTCCGGTTTCCACCACATGGCTCGCCGAATTTCTCCGAGGTGAGGATGGTGTTTCTCACGCAATCCCGGCGAGGCTTCAAAGTATTCAGCGAACCCTTCGTCCAGCCAGAGCGGCACAAAAGGGAGCGCGGTGTGCAGCAGCGCGTGCGTCGTTTCGTGTCGCACATCCGTGTCGAGGTCGCGCGTTCGATAGGCATAAACGCGCCCGGCATCGGTTCCCTGCACGAACAACGCGCGACGCTTGGTTCCGTCGGGGATGCGCTTGCTCAGATAGTCCACGTAGGTCGAACGACTGCGAAACAGATGAATCTGGATTTCCGTTGGCTGACACTTCAGCGACAGCATCGTTTCGAGATCGGTCTGCAAATCGCCGAGGTCACTCACCAAGTCCGACACGTCGCGCAAGGCGAACTCGGATCGGATCAGGTACGGCCCGAGTTGCTGTTCCTCGACCCAACCCGACGCCGCCCACAACGGCAGCGCGATCAGAAGTAAAACTACAAAGCTGGCTAGAAGTCCTCGCATAGCGGCGGTGTGTATCCGAGCCTGCGGGAATTGGTCAAGACGAAGCGCTGCCATACCAACCCGAAGCGTGAGCGAGGACGATCTCTACTGTCCACTTCTACCTCGCGCGGTCAGTGATGAGACCTCTGAGCGGGGCGGCGTAAGCCCCCCGATTCTTGGGCATAAGCCCGCTGTGGAAGAACCGGGGGGGGCTTACGCCGCCCCGCTCGGAA
>JAYTGQ010000123.1:0-7388 GCA_043733345.1 Schlesneria sp. | reverse complement strand
CGTGGCGTATCTCCTGATCGAGCGACGTTGAGTCAGGGGTCTGGCAATTCAGATTTGGCCCGACCTGATCCGCCAGCCACGTTGGATGTGCCACGGCTTCGGAGTCGGCGGCGCAGCAGTGCCGAGGGAGTGTCAACGTCCGATCACACTGCTGCTCCGAGGACTCCGAAGCCGTGGCACGCCTCAACTTCAAAAGCGACCCGAGCCGGGCCACCCAGCCTCATGGTCATCCTTTCCCATTGAGGTTGCCGTCACTCGTTGCTACTTCTTCGCGAATCGCCTGTCGCACGGTTGACCCCGGCTTTGTCCCGCCTCGATGTTGTGTTGATTCTGCTGTGCAGTTGCGCCATCGTGCCGTTTACACAGTTGCCCCTTACGTTTTTTGGAACACGCAGATGCCTCGTCGGCTCCCGAATCTTTACGATGAAATTGCGACGGACTTTCGCGAACTTTGTGACGCGTTGGCCGCAGCACTTCAATCCCCACATGATGGGGCTGTCGATGATTCTTACGTTCAAAGTCTCAGGAGCGTTCTCCCGAAATGGGATATTGTCAGCGATCTCATCGAAGGCGGAGACTCTTGCGCACTCCAAGCGGTGGCAACTTTGGCCGTCGAGAGTGATTGCATTATTGCCTTTCCGGAACCGGGGAACACAAAGAAGACATTGGAGGTCTTCGCGGCTTCATTTCGAATTCTGGCGCTCACTTCCAAAGCACACCGCGAACACCTCTCGCAGTGCGGTGAATTCAGAAGTTTCGATTTTTTGCCGCGAATGGTGAATGATCACCCCCTGTGGGAGGAAGACGAGACTTTGTTTGAGGTGCTCATTGCTAGTGGTGCACTCAAAGAGTATGGCGAGCTCCTAACAAAACTGATGAATGTCAACGGTCTGTTCGGTGCAACTGGTGCCGGTTGCCGCGCAAACAGTGCGTTGATCCTCATCATGGGAAGTTGTGTGTCGAGCGATCGTTGCTACTGCATGATCGATTGCTGGGAACGATTAACGCAAAACATCGTGAAAGCACTCTCGCGGTTCTGTGGAACGAGCCGAACGGACGTGGAGTTAGGCCTAGCAAAACTGCAGAGCCGTGCTGGCGAGTGCCGGGAAGTGATAAATGATATCGGCGAGGCGAACCGCCTTTACACGATGCAGTTGAGCCAGGCCGACGGCAGTGCGGACGATGAGGGCCATCGAGCGATTGCTCAGCCAGTAGTATTGTCAGGTAAGCCATCGCCGCAGGTGAATACGGCAAGTCAGGAATACGATCCCGCTGATGTCGTTCTCCAGCGATCCCTGCACGAACTCGATTCGCTGATCGGTTTGGGCAACGTGAACGCCGATATTCGTCGGCTCACGAACTTTCTCACGATTCAACGCGAGCGCCAACGTGCGGGCTTGAAACAATCACAGCAAACGTTGCACTACGTCTTTACAGGAAACCCCGGTACAGGGAAGACGACGGTCGCTCGGATTCTTGCTGGAATCTTCTACGGTTACGGAATTCTCAAGACGCCGAAGCTCATCGAATGCGACCGTGGGCGATTGGTCGGGGGATACGTTGGGCAGACTGCGATCAAGACCACGGAAGTCATTGAATCGGCCTTGGACGGGGTGTTGTTCATCGACGAAGCCTACACCTTGTCACCACGTTCCGATGGGCAAGATTTCGGCAACGAAGCCATCGATACGCTGCTGAAGAAGATGGAAGACTATCGTGACCGCCTGATCGTCATTGTGGCGGGCTATCCGGCAAAGATGGAACAGTTTCTGCGCAGCAATCCAGGTCTGGAGAGTCGCTTCACACGGTTCTTGAATTTCGAGGACTACCAAGAAGCCGAGCTTTGCCAAATCATCGAGCGATTCGCCACGACGGAGGAATACAACCTGACTCCCGCTTGCCGGGACAAGTTATCGCTGGCTTTCAAGCACGCCGTCGCGACACGGACGGAACGGTTCGGTAACGCTCGCTTCGTTCGCAATGTGTTTGAGCAAATGTTGTCACGGCATTCAGAACGAATTGTCAACATCGGACATTCGCAACCGTCACGAGAGGCGTTGACAATGCTCGATGCAGACGATGTTCCTTCTGAACTTCTTCCGTCAGTGTGAGATGAGCTGAACTTGGAGACGGTTCTTTGGAGCGGTCCATGTCCGCAGTGCGGGAAACAAACCGATGGCTCAGTAAAGCACCTCGGAAACCGTGTTCGGTGTCAATGCGGGGCAGAGTTTGAATTTCCTTGGTGGAACCCTGTCGCTCATTCCTTTGATCTGCTCGACCGCCGAAGGATCTTTGGAATCGTCTACTGAATAGGCGACCACTTCGTGTTCGTATGCGCGATCAAATTTCCATCGCGTTCCATTGCGCGTCGTCAAACACTGATCTGCAAACGGAAAACTGGATGATCCAGACGGCCTCAACTTCCGTTTGCGGGAGCGTGTTGCCCAACTTCAAAGGAAAACCAGATGAACATCGCCGAAATCACGTCTTTGATTAACGCCAGTGCCACAGTTGTTGCAATTATTGTTAGCCCGTTCTTTGCGTATCGCATCGCGCGTCACCAGATAAATCAAAACATGACACTGGAATCGCACAAAGCAATGTTGAAATTGGACGCAGTACGAGAACAAACTCGTTTTTCGGAGCAGTGGGAAAAAGTAGCCAAAGCTATTGTCGGTGTGCATTCAAAACTTGATCGGACGTTTGGTGCGCTGAAGGCATACGTCAGTCCATACACGTCGCCTGACGGACGCGTAAAGCAGGAGGATCTTTCAAAATTGAGCGACGCAAACGTCGATTTCCATGAGTTCTACAGGGAAAACCGAATCTACCTGCCAGCGTCAGCAGCTCATCGCGTTGAGAAAATCGACTCACTGTTTTCTGAACTCAGCGGAAGTTTTGCGGTCAAAGTGAAGCTCAATCAAAATCAAGAAAACGCAAACGCTGAATGGAAGGCGATTCGTGATCGGGTAGATTCAGAAGTACAGCCGCTTTTGCAAGATTTGGAGTCTCTGTTCCGCCGAATGCTTGGAATTGACAGCTTTGATGGAATGTCGGATGCAGGGTAAATCAAGCAACGCGGGGTGGGCGGAGTGGCCCGGTTTTTTCTGGCCCCCACAACAACGGGTGGACGTGCCCCGGCTTCGGAGTCCTCGGAGAAGCAGTGCCGGTGGGGGGTGACCTCGCGAAGAACACGGCTGCTCCGAGGACTCCGCAGCCGTGGCACGACGGGGGTGGTGAGGGGTCCATGGTCCGAGTCCATGAACCAGTTCACTGCGTGGCCTCCAAGCGGAGTTCCCCAAGTCGCTGGACCCCGCTCCACCGCCTCGCAAACAGGTGCAGCACGACGACCACGGTGAGCCACACTTGCTCACGTTCTCCGGCCAGCGTCGCCTGCAATCTGAGTCCATTCTTCATCCGCCCCCCATTCCTCAGGCCGATGACGAGTCGTCATCGCGGCGACCTTGAACTCGGTCGTCCTCGGGACGCTGGCGTTCGAGGTCCATGCTGTCGTGAAGGACTCGACCCATCTCGACCCGGCCATCACTGCGGGTGCGGTCGAGCAGGAAGTGGCGAGGGTTCTTGACGCGCCCGTCCGCGACGGGGACGTGGTTTCGGCGATGCCAAAGGTGGTCGGGCCGTGCGGCCTCCGCGATTTCCGAACGGCGATGACTTCCGCCTCGATCGGGATCCTCCGCCACGTCGGCGACCTTGATTCGTCGCCATCGACCGAGCGTCAGACGATGCGAACCACGGGGGCGGATTGTCCGAGACGCTTCGGGGGTCGTCAGACATCCTGTCAGTTTGGTTGCGCCGGTTTGCTGTTGGTGGCACCGCTTTGTTGCACCAAACTCTGGCAGCGGTCGCAATCTGGATTGATGGCTGTCATCTCATCGGACGTTGACGATGAGCGAGCGACGCCAAACGGGCGATACGCGCGCGCCGTGAATCAAAGCAAAAAAGCCTTGCCCGCAGTGATTGCGGGCAAGGCTCTTCAAACGAGATCGACGGGACTCGAACCCGCAGCCTCCAGCGTGACAAGCTGGCGATCTAGGGTTCCAAATGGGAACCTGTCAGAAGTTGCGGCGAGTGGTTCGGCGGTTTGCACCAGCGTTTGCACCAGCGAACCGCCGAAACGACGAAAACGGGGGGCGGATGCCGCTGCGGTGGGGGGTGTTGAGACTCCCGCCGAAGTGAAGCCCGCGCCGGTCGAGACGGACTTCGCCGCGGCGCTCAAGATGCTCGCCATGCTGCCGCTCTCGGATGAGGAACGAGCCGAAGCGGTGCGACGGCTGTTGAAGGGCGGCGGATCGGCACGATGACCAGACGGCGGGCGTCATTTTGTGGCGAGGGCGGGTTTCCCCAAACCATCCCGCTAGCAGAGCGTGTAAATGACCGGGTTTTGCAAATTAGGGGGGGGGGTGTCGAAGTTACACCCGCGACGGGGACGGGCATCGCGGGTGATTCGAGGGGCGTGCGGCGTGTCTGTCCGGAGTTTTGGAACCTGACCTATTGTTATCGATTGGAAAAAAACATGATCGAAGCACCGTCAACCAACGTCGTCATCGGCCAAGACACCAACGGCCGGTTTGCGGCGGGCAATACGTTCGGACGCGGCAATCCTCATGCGGCACAAACGGCGAAGCTGCGGTCTGCCATGCTGACCGCCGTCTCCGAGGACGACGTGAAGGCCGTTGTCGGGAAGCTGGTCGAACTGGCCAAGGGTGGCGACGTGGCTGCGATCAAGCTGCTGTTCGACCGGGTACTCGGAAAGGTTGTCACCGTGGAAGAGCCGCCGGTCAGTTCACCCGAGCGAGCCGCGAAGATCGCCGAAATCGTTGAACGCATCCGGCGGGCGAGACTGGCGGACAACCCCGAGCCACGATTGGCGTGACGCGGCGGAAATTGAGGCGGCTGGCGGTTCATTGTGCTGGCCGATGGCTCGACTTGGCGGGGGCCGACACGCATACAGGCGCTGTGGGGCGGGAAAGCCTACGAGCGGGAGGGGGGTGGCAAAAGGTACTCTTCGGCTTTTGCCGAACCGCCACGGTATTCCCGTGAGCGCGCCGGCGACACAGAGTAAGAAGGTAAGCCATTTTGAGGCGACCCCATGCCAACGGCGACGAACGGCCGACTGCCAGACGGGGAATTCGGTCCCGGCAATCAGGCCGCAGCCGGGCGATCGTCAGCGCTGGCTGTATCTCGTTCGTGTCTGCGATCGACCAGACCATTGAGGCGATGGAACGCCTGAACTGACCGCAATCGGATAGGTTCTCCCGGCGAGTTTTTCGTTCGATACCACACACACCGCCGGGCGTTCTACTGAGTGTTTTGTTTTCCGCCGGGAACGGTACAGTCTGGCCAACGGGTGCGAAGCGGGTTGCAAACCGCCTTCGCTGAAATCGGCACGGGAGAGAAGGGGCGTTCCAAGTTCCGCCCGCTCTCCCGTGCGGCCCGTCTCACGAACTTGGAGTCTGAAGAATGCTCGCCAAGCCGGGTCTGGAACCGTTCGATCGTGCGGTTGTGAAGTTGTTACTGACACTGCCAACCGGATGGTCCGACATCTTCGAGACGCTATCGCCCACGGAAGAAGACGCACTCCAAAAATTGGTTGCGGTAGGGTTCGCCGAATGTCGGCTGGACATGGAATTGCGGTACACACGTTGGTGTGGCTGGTCTCGTCGGGTAGACCGCCTGTTGTATGCCGTCAGCGGGTACGCATGGGTGAAAAACACGCATTACATCGCCTGCCGTGATGCCGGATTGCTGAGAAACGGAAAAATGGTTGGTGCGACACAAGTGCTGTGTTCCACAAACGTATTTGATTTCCGACTCAGTTCTGAAGGTGAGTTGGCGAGAGACGACATTCAACAGAATCGACACGTTGGGTTCATTCTCGATTGGGCGAGAACAGCGCGACCGGAGTTCAAGTACACCCGCTTTGCGTGGGAACATCACGAAAAGCGGCGGACCGGTTCAAGTGCTCAAGCCGTCGCGATGGCGCAGACGGGCGATGTCAATGTTCAAGTGTCATCGCCACCGCCACCAAACGTCCATGTTCAGAACGTGATTCAAAATCACGTTGACCTTTCCGCAATTGCTGACGTGGTTCGTGAAGTGATCCGAGAACAGCAGACAACCCTTCCCGCAAAAGCCGAAGCGGCAAGCGAGCCGCCGAAGCCGGTCGAGCCGCAAGCGGGGACGCTGGCGGGTGGCGATGACGCCGGGGGTGGGCGCGCCGAAGCGGACGGCAAACCGGCGAATCTGCGACCATGCGATGACAAGGCGTGGTCGCAGTACCGACGCGCCATCGAAGACAACCCGGAGTTGACGACGGACCAAGCCGCCTACGATTGGTTCATCGAACACGTTGCCGATGAGGGCGAACCGCTTCCGGCGTTCGCTTCGTGGGTGAAGTATGTCCGACTCGCTCGGGCTGCTGCGGGTGAACAAAAGAACAAGCGGGGCGTCGGTCACGAAACCCGTTCTGTGGTGTCAGTCGAGCGGCTCGACCAACCGAAGCGGACCAAAGCGGACCGCCGCTAATTTTCTTCGGATTCTTGAGACTCCAAAACCGCCTAAGCATCGGCGGGAGTCCTGTTCAAAAGCGGACCATTCTGCCCGGTCCGCTTGGTCCGGTTTCCGGTCTACATCTGACGCGATGAGACTTCCGCAAGTTGCGGGAGTCGCGGCGGATGACAAGCCGGAGACCGCAGACATGGCCAGTTCTCTTTCCGTTCCGCCGCTGGTGGAGTCCCCTGCGACGTTGCTCGACGTTCGGCAAATTGCCGGGCTGTTGGGCTGTTCGTCGCGACACGTTCAACGCCTCGCCGATGCGGGGCGGATGCCGCGCCCGATCCATCTCGGCACGTTGCTGCGATGGCAAAAAGCATCCATCGAAAGTTGGGTAGCCGCTGGCTGTCCGATCTGCCGTCCCTCGAAAGCGAGGGCGACATGATTGCGACCGAAGGCCGCGAACGTGGCGAGAAGCGGGCCGGGCGCGGCATCAAGCGAGCCGCGTTCAAACATCGGCCCGAGATTGAACGGGGGACGCTGAAGTTCCTCGACGCTTTGCTGTCGAGTGCGACCGGCTGCGCGACGCTCGACGATGCCGCCGACAGCTTGCGGGGGAAGTACCTCGACGGTGGCAAGTGGCGGGCGAGTATCCCGAAGCGATTGCAGGCCGATGGTCTGATCGTGGGCGAGCGGGTGTTGAAGTCGGCTCGACCGGCTCGCCATGCGGGCTACCTGACCGAGTGGCGACTGATCGACCGAAGCGCGGCAGAACGTCGCCGCGCCGAACTGCTCGCCGCTCAAGCGTTCGACAACCCACCAAAAGACGCGGGCGAATCGGCTGCCACCGAATCGCCCGCTGTGAACTCATCCAC
>JAYTGQ010000122.1:0-7391 GCA_043733345.1 Schlesneria sp. | reverse complement strand
TCTTGTTGATGTCTTCTGATCGCCTCTCGTTGATGAAGCGGGATTGTGACGAGCGGCCACGCGGGAGGGCATCACTTGTTGACAGTGCGGAAATCTTCTCGCCCGGCAAAGAAACAAAACGTGAGTAGTACGGAAACTCACGGAAGTTGAAGACTTGGAACAAGTCGCCGCCTGACACTGCGTTTGTCGGACAGGATGAGATGCTTTCCCGCAACTTCTTACCCTTCTTCCCTTCCGTGACTTCCGTGTTTTCCGTGGTGAATAATCCGGGCTAACCTCGCACTGAGTTCATTCACGCGACGCGACCGATGCCGGGCATCGGCAGGATGTCCGGCGGTTCGTCTTCTTCAAACGGGAGTTCGGTGGGGGTCGCGGCGGTGGGGGCGGGCGGGCTGGAGTGTGAGTCATCCCAATGCGAGAGACTGGGGCGTGAGGCTCGTGCCTGGCGGTGACGACTGATCCACGCGAGGCAAGCGGGGAGCGTCACCAGCGACATCAGGACGCAGCTGGCGACGCCGATTGTCAAGACGATCCCGAGGCTGTGTAAGCCGCGATGGGCCGAGATCATCATGCTGCCGAAGCCGACCATGCTGGTGGTTTGAGTCAGCGTGATCGCGTTCACCAGGCTGGGCGATGCGCTGTAGACCTCGTGCGGTTTCGAGTGGAAGTCGTGCAGCACATGGACTCCGTTATCGACGCCGATGCCGATGATCAGCGGCAGGATGATCAGGTTCGCCGGATTGAGCGGGATGTTGAAAATCGTAAGGACTCCGAACATCAACAGCATCCCGACGGTCGGCGGGATGATGGCCGCGATCGTGTCGAAGACACCGTGTCGGTCGGAGAAGAGTCCGATCACGAACGTCATCGCGACGGCGACGACGGCCAGCGGCAACACGGGGATCGCCTGTTTTTGGGCGAGACAAACCGCCACCGCGATGCCGATCATCACGAGTGGCGGCAGGAACGTCTGGGCGAGAACCTGCTTCCGCAGAAAGTCGATCAGCAGCACGATCAGGATCACGACCAACGAGTAGATCGCACAGATTTCGTAGCTCTGCTTGATCTGCAGCGCGGCTTCAAAATTTTGGAGCGGTGTGCCGGTCACTTCGGGATCGACGGAGCGGATGTCGGTGACGAAGCGTTCGAGCGGCTGCATGTCCCAGATCGGGTCTTTCGGGAAGACTTGGAGCAGCCACTTGCCTGTGGGACTGACGTAACGCGACCGCAGTTCTTTCGGCAGATCATCGGGCGTGACCGGCTCGGGGTTGGATGCCGCGTTCAACGCTTGGAACTGCGCGAGGAGCGAGTACCTCAAGCGAAACTCGAACTCGGTGAGAATCGTCATCTGCTCGCGCACGTCGAGTCTGTCGAGCTGATCGAGGAATCGGTCAAGCCGCGCGGTGATCGTCTTGGCTTCTGGCTCTGGCCGCGTGCGAGCGAATTTGAAGAACTCTTCCAGTTGTCGTCCCGCTTGAGCTGGCATGACGGGCGACGGAGCGGGAGGTTGTTCGGGGAGTCGAGCCAGCAGCGCGTGATAGCCCTGCACCATGAGCTGCGTTTCGGACGGCGGGATCGTCGGCAGCCGCGATGCGAGTTCTTCGACGTGATGGACCGACGGCAACGCTTCGAGCTGAGCCTTCCGTTTCCGCGCGTCATCCGCCGAGTCGGCCAGTGAGATTGCATAGAGGAGCGAGTTGCTGGAGGACTCGAAGATGCGCTTCTGCGCTTCCACCGACTCCAGCCCCTCAGCCTGCAAGTGGAGCAGGTTGTGATCGTATTGCAGCAGCGGGCGCGGCCATGATCCCCACGCGATCGGCCCCTGCCAATCGAACGACTTCCACGCGACCGTCCCGAGCAACACGGCTGACAGGAACAGCACGACGCCCGGATAGCGGCTCGTCGCGTGACGCAGCCACTTCCCTTGGAACGGCACCGGCAACGCTTGTTCGCGGCTGTTGCAATCGGCCACGGCAATCATCGCGGGAAGGCATGTAAACGTGGCCAGCGTGCAGAGCAAAATTCCGCAGCCCGCGATCAGTCCGAGTTCCGCCACGCCAAGGAAACTGGTGAACGACGCGCAGAAGAACGCGAGTGCGGTCGTCACCGATCCCGTGACGATGCCGGGGCCGAGTGTCTGAGCAGTCTCAACGAGTGCCGTGCGGAGTGATCGCCCGTGATGTCGCAGGTCGAGATAACGCGACAAAATGTGGATCGCAAAGTCGTTGCCGAGGCCGATCACGATCGACGCGAACGACACCGAAAGAATGTTGAGGTGGCCGACGATCAGCGTGGTGAGTCCGAAGCTCCACGCCATGCCAACCGCGAGCATCGTCATGCCGAGGGCCGGGTGCAGGAACCCGCGAAAGCCGACGAAGAAGATCAGCGCGACGCCGACGAACGAGATGAGTGACGCTTGAGCACTGTCGATCTGAGACCGCCGCATCTCATCGTTCTCCAGCACCGGGATACCGGTCAACAGGATGCGCGTCTGCGGTTGCTCGAACTGCGTTTCGACGATCAGCTTCCGTAGCGTGTCGATCGCCTGCGTCGCCCCTGAAAACCCGTCGCTCTTTTGCGTCGGTGCCGTCATCAGAAAGCCCATCGTCCCCGCATCGTTCAACAGGTAGACGGTTTGATTGGCTTGGTCACTCAG
Source organism: Schlesneria sp. (assembly GCA_043733345.1). Taxonomy (GTDB): domain Bacteria; phylum Planctomycetota; class Planctomycetia; order Planctomycetales; family Planctomycetaceae; genus Schlesneria. The sequence continues at coordinate 4,735 of JAYTGQ010000122.1, read as the reverse complement.
CTTGCGATCGACCTGCAAAATGTCGGGCCACGGGTTGATGAAGTCGTTGCGATCGGCGGTGAACCGCGCGAGCGATTCTGTCAGTCGATCGGTGTGCGCCCAGAGTCGCTGGGCCTGATCGGGCTGGGCGACATCCAACTGCTTTCTGAGGCGAGTCAGCATCCCTTCGAGTTTGACCAGTTCCCATTTCCCGTCGAGAACCGGGCCGTAAACTTCCAGTCGATCCAGACCTTCGGCGAGCGAATCGGGCGGCAGATATTGCAGGCCCTTCTCGCGCAGTGTTCCCGGTTCGACCTTGTACAGGATGCTGCCGAACAACTCGGGCCGCTTCGCGATCTTGGCCCCGAGGGCGTCGAGCGTTTGTTTGATCGCTTCGGGTTCATTCCCCTCGACCGCGACCACCATGTCGGCCGATTCACCAAAGCTTTCGGTGTACCGTAGCCAGCGTTGATGAAACGCCATCTTCGGATCGATCAGGTCCGAACGGTCGGTCTTGAACTTGAGGAACAGCCCCGAATAGACGAGGCACAGCGCCGCCGAAAGCGCGACCAGCGCGAGTGTCCACTTGGGGTGAACCACACACGCCTCGGTGATGCCACCCAACATTTGGGCCATCAGCGACGGAGACGAGTCATCGTTGTTCGGCTCAGACATGCGAGCGACAGGCTCCGATGAGGTTAAACCAGCTTTGCTTCCGCACAGCACACCAACCCGCAGCGTGAGCAAGGACGAGGGCGAGCGTTATATCTCACGCGACACAAAGTAAGACATTTCCGAGCGGGGCGGCGTTAGCCCCCCGGCTCTTGGGCGTAAGCCCTCTTGGGAGGAACCGGGGGGCTGACGCCGCCCCGCTCGGAGTCTCATTACAGGCCGCGCGAGGTGTAATGCACGTCCTTGCTGACGCTGCGGGTTGGTGTGTCGCCCAAGTTTGTAGAAAAATCGCCGCGATGTCGCGAGAGGAAGCTCGTCTCTCTGACGGTCTCGTCACGTCATTCTGCGGTTACGAGCGGTTCGGCTGTGTGCGTCGGCGAACCTTGCCGAATCCAGCCTCCCCCCAGCACGCGGTCGCCGTCGTAGAGGACCAATGCCTGACCGGGAGCGACTCCAAACTGAGGCTCATCGAATTGCACGGTCACATCGTCGCCGCGCACCTCGACCCGCGCGGGAGCGGCCGTGTGCAGATAACGAATCTGCGCGAGGCACTCGAACGACGCAGGCGCTTCATCCAGATGCCAACTCATGCGGTCTCCCTCGACCGTCGTGCAGGCGAGATCGGCGTGAGTCCCCAGCACGACGCGACGCGATTCCGGTTCGATGCGGATCACGAACCGAGGCTCACCAAACGCCATGCCGAGTCCCCGCCGCTGGCCGATCGTGAACTGATCGAACCCGCTGTGCTGGCCCAGCACTTTGCCAGTCGGATCGACAAAGTCACCCGACAAATCGGGACGGCCGCGATACCGGTCGAGGAACCCCACGTAGTCGTTGTCCGGAATAAAGCAGATCTCCTGGCTGTCGGGCTTCGTCGCCACGCGCAGTCCCGCTTCGCCCGCCAGTTCGCGAATCTCCGGTTTGAGGAAGTCTCCCACCGGAAAGAGGATTCGGTTGAGGATGTTCTTGTTAATCCCGGCCAACACGTACGACTGGTCCTTCGATTTGTCACGGCCTCGCACCAGCGCGGGCTGGCCATCGAACTCTTGAATCCGCGCGTAGTGTCCCGTTGCAATGTGGTCCGCGCCGACACTGACCGCGAAATCCCACAGCTTCCCAAACTTCAGCCAGTTGTTGCACATCACGCACGGATTCGGAGTCCGCCCCGCCAGGTACTCGTCAACAAAATAGTCCTTGATCCGCCCGAAGGCCTCCGCAAAGTTGAGGGCATGAAACGGGATGTCGAGTACGTCAGCCACTCGCCGCGCATCGGCCGCATCCGACGCCGAGCAGCAGCCCTGCTTGTTGGGCTTGAGGCCGAGGATGGGAAGGAGGGGTTGAGAGTTATTGGTTGACGGTTGAGGGTCAGAAGAAGATGTCGATGGACCAGAGTCCGTTTGCAAACTCTTTGGCTCTGTCCCCTCGCCCCCGTCTTCGGGGGAGAGGGCTAGGGTGAGGGGGCTTCTCTTCTCTTCATCTGTCCCTCGTCCCTCACCCCTTGCCCCTTGGCCCTTCTCCAACCGACACGCTGTCTCCTTCTCGGTCTCGCCCGAGCGCATGAACAACCCGATCACCTCATAGCCCTGCCGCTTGAGCAGCACCGCCGAGGCCGAGCTATCCACCCCACCACTCATCGCCAACACAACACGCTTTGACATCGAACTCATTCTGAAAAAAAACTCGTAGGATGGGCACTCTTGCCCGTCCGGCTTTGGCATTGAAGAGCGGACGGGCAGGAGTGCCCATCCTACGGCTCACTTCCCAACCGGAGCCACCGCCGTCGGATTAGGTTTCATCTTTGCCGGTTCGGTCAGCAGTTTGCCGATCTGGTCACGCATGGCGTAGGCCGCGACGAGGGTGATGGAAACGAGAGCCAGCCACAAGCAAACGTCCAGAATGAACGAGGGCGTGAGGCGGCGGTCGAGCTTCTTGTAGCGGAAGTAGATCGTCGCGGCCGTGATCATGGGCAGAGTCAGCGCCTGGCCAAAGCCGCCGACGACGACCATCCACTTCGGTTCCTTGAACGCCAGAAACAAGCTGAGGGCGAGGACCGGGATCAGGATCGAGATGCGATGGATCATGCGGGCGCGATCGGCTGCTGCGCGATATTTCGCGAAATGGGCGAGGCCCAGAAAGTCGGTGATCAAGCGTCCGTTACCGGCACTCGACAGATACAGAGTCTTGAACAGGACCGCCGCCGCGCCGATCAGGAAGACCAACTGAGTCCACGTACCAAACGTGTCGATGAACATTCGTGACAGCGTTTCAATCATGTCTTTCTTCTCGGGCTTGAGACCCTGCGGATGCAGGACGGCCGCTCCCATGAAATAGAACGCGACCGTCGAGACCGTGAACACGACCATGCTGACCCACGCATCAAGGTGCATCACGCGGACCCAGCCTCGGGCACGCGCCGCCCACGCTTCGCTCTCATCGCGCCGACCGGCATACCGCGCGTAGCCCTTCTCCAAGCACCAGTACGGGTAATAGAAGAGTTCCGCCGCACCGACGCCCGTGATCCCGAAGACGCCGAATGCCACGGCGAAATCAGCGGGGAGACCGAACAACAATCCGTTGCCGACCTCGTTCCATTGGATCGGATACTTCGTGAACGGCAGCGCGAGCGCCGCCGTCACGGTGAGCAGTGTTACACCGACGACGAGCGCCGTCGTGACGATCTCGATCCGCCGATAGTCGCCGCGCCACAGCAGCGCGATCGTGGTGAGACAGGTGAGAATCGCCCACGGGTATTCGGGGCGTTCACGGATCGCCGCCGCGAGGCTCGGCAGGACGCTGTCCAAGCCACTGGCCAAGCCCTTCGACAAGAAGGGGAAGGTCAGATTCATCGCCTGCCCGATCGTCCCCGTCATCGCACCAAGCTGGAAGATGGTCGAGAGCATCATGATGAGCCACCACCACGCCAGCCAATGGGCACCGAGCCGCAGGCCGGGCAACTCATCAATCGCCCCCAGCGTCGGCTTGCCGGATGAGATCGCGTAACGCCCCAGTTCCGTCTGCACGAAGACCTTGATGACGCAGCTGAACAGAATCAGCCACAACAGCAGGAAGCCATGCTGTGCCCCGAGCGATGTCGTCAGCAGCAGCTCACCCGATCCCACAATCGTCCCCGCGAGAATGATCCCCGGCCCGATCTTCTTCAGCGCCGCCCACAGAGAAACGGGCGGCTCTTGAATCTCGCTTTCAGGCAGAGCGTAGGGATCGAACGAGGTGGCATCAGACATGAGCAAGTCCTAGTTGTCGGATGGGCACTCTTGCCCGTCCGCGTTGAGAGATGAAAACCAGACGGGCAAGAGTGCCCATCCTCCGTGTCACTTCTTACCATGTTCCGCCGGGTTCGTCGTGTTTCGTAGCGTCGAGAGGTACTCGACCAGATCGCGTACTTCGGACTTGGTGATCTTCTTGACGAGGTCTTCGGGGTCGAGCAGCAGCGGCTCGGCAACCTTGATCTCGTACCGCGCGGCCAGCTTCGCCGCAGACGCGCGCGATCGTTGCAACGCCCGGTACGAGTTCTCGTTCTTCGGCGCAGGCCAGCGATAGAACAACTCCTGCCCCGCCAGTCCGAAAATCTCGCCGCTGGCCGCATCGACCATCATCGAACTGTGCAGGAAGAAGCCGAGGCCATCGCCATCACCCGTCGGTCCCAGCCCTTCCACCGCCCGACGAAGCCAAAGTCGGTCTCGGTCGTGTCACCAATCAACAGCACCGTCCCCCGCGCCAGTGACCGCGTGCGTTGCCAATGCGGTGTGGCCAGCCCGGTAAAGGTGACCTCGTCGGCATCGAACAGCCGGTACATCGCCTTCAGGTCCGACCACTTCTCCGCCTAGTCGGGCGTGCTGCCATCCGGATGTTCGGCCATCTGCCTCGCCACCGCGACCGCCCGCCGCGTCCGGGCGGGATGCCCTCGTTGTTCCACACATCTTGGCAGGTTTGCGTCGAGTCGCGACGATGCGTGAAGGTTGAGGTCTTTCTGAATTCGTTCCCAGGATGGAGCCGCATGATTCCAGAATGGGTGGTTGAGGAAATGCAGACCGTGGATTTGGGTGACGCTCGACGCGACGCGCGG
>JAYTGQ010000121.1:0-7392 GCA_043733345.1 Schlesneria sp. | reverse complement strand
CCGCCCCCAGCCACGCTGAAGACAACATGAGACCTGATTTTTGTTGGCGGTGGTGAAACACGCCGATCTCAACCATTCTGCCCCATCCAAAGTCGCCTTCTCTTATTCCGACCATAACGCGACCCCTCCCCTGACTCGGCTCGCCACGAAAAGCGTTGATAATCACCAACAGCGTCGCGGCGAGCCGAGTCAGGGGAGGGGTCGCGCTGTGGCTCGCGGGGAATTGCCGCTCGGATACACTGCCAACTCTATTGGCTCGGCGGGAGGTCACGCTGTGGCTCGCGGGGAATTGCCGCTCGGATACACTGAATCAGCACTGGACGTTAATGATCCTCGCGCTGTGGCTCGCGGGGAATTGCCGCTCGGATACACTTCCGTCCGACGCGGTGTCCGCCGCCGCCGCGCTGTGGCTCGCGGGGAATTGCCGCTCGGATACACTATTCGGTCATACCTTCCTAATGCTCCGTGTGCTGTGGCTCGCGGGGAATTGCCGCTCGGATACACTGTGCGTCAACATAACCTTTAGTAGCAGCGTGCTGTGGCTCGCGGGGAATTGCCGCTCGGATACACTGGTCGAAGGCAGGGAAACAAGTCTGACATCGCTGTGGCTCGCGGGGAATTGCCGCTCGGATACACTGGAACAGACGCGCCATTCGCTCCGTATCGAGCTGTGGCTCGCGGGGAATTGCCGCTCGGATACACTGGAACCGATCCACGTCGCGCAGGGCAGCAGGCTGTGGCTCGCGGGGAATTGCCGCTCGGATACACTGCAGGACACCATTAGGACTTTGATGGAGATGCTGTGGCTCGCGGGGAATTGCCGCTCGGATACACTAAGTGACCGTCACACACGGCCTTACTACTTGCTGTGGCTCGCGGGGAATTGCCGCTCGGATACACTTAACTATGTTAGTTGCTGGTGTGTCTCAGTGCTGTGGCTCGCGGGGAATTGCCGCTCGGATACACTGGTCGCGCGGCGAGAGTCGAGCGCAGCAATGCTGTGGCTCGCGGGGAATTGCCGCTCGGATACACTGCCGTCCTCGGCGTACCAAATGCTCGCCGCGCTGTGGCTCGCGGGGAATTGCCGCTCGGATACACTCGCAGTCGGCAAAGCGCTGGCGGCCAGAGAGCTGTGGCTCGCGGGGAATTGCCGCTCGGATACACTACCTTGCGCTGGCTCCGCTGGCAGTGGCTTGCTGTGGCTCGCGGGGAATTGCCGCTCGGATACACTTCAGCACGAAAGACCGACGACCATGCCCACGCTGTGGCTCGCGGGGAATTGCCGCTCGGATACACTAACTGGTTTGTCGAATAGTAACCATACATGGCTGTGGCTCGCGGGGAATTGCCGCTCGGATACACTTACGGTCGGAGCATTGCCCCTGCGGTGACGGCTGTGGCTCGCGGGGAATTGCCGCTCGGATACACTTCCGGTGCCGTCCACGACGGACAACATCTTGCTGTGGCTCGCGGGGAATTGCCGCTCGGATACACTTTCGGCGTCTGAGAGGATTGCCAATTTGTAGCTGTGGCTCGCGGGGAATTGCCGCTCGGATACACTCCTGCTCCGCAAATCCCATCGAGCTTGAGCGTTCGGCGACAGTGATGATTCAGAAAAGCAGCAATTGATCGGGTTCGGCTTCGACCGGGCCTGCATTTTTTCCATGAAACACCTCCATTTTTCCGAACTGGCGGTCGGTGACGCATAGCAGTCGCACATGCCCTTCGTCGGGGAGTGCGCTGCGGATGCGGACTCGGAAGGCTTCCGCACTGTCGTCGCCCACACAATAGCGGGCGTAGACCGAAAATTGGAGCATTGAGAAGCCTTCGTTGAGCAGCAGGCTACGAAACCGTGTGTAGCACTTGCGCGCCTTGGGCGTCGTCACCGGTAGATCGAAGAGGGCGAAGACCCACATCCCTTTGTAACCCGATAGAGTGAACTCACGTCGCGGCATGGTGGACCCGTTGTGGCAGGGCGATGTCCCGGCCCTGTCCCTGAAAGACATCGACCAGCGAACTGGCCACGCGACTCGCCGTATCGAACAGCGTGCGCGATTCGCCATCGCATTCGCAGCGTCCCGTCAGCGCCAGCAGCATTTCGCGCCGGGCGGCTTGGTCGAGATCGGCTTCAAAGCCGCGCTCCTCGACGGACTGCGCGACGATGCGATCGACGACGGGCCGGAACGGCTCCATCAGATCGTCGGCCAGACAGAACGGGTTGTATTTGTTGTGATGGTGCAGTCCGAGCGACGGATGCAGGCCCGCCGCGCAGATGGCTCGGGCGACGATGGCCCGCAGCACGGCGTAGCCGTAGTTCAGCAGCCGGTTCTGATCCTGCGCGTCGGGGTCGCGGCGGAAGGTGTTGCTCGCGAAGAGGGCCGTCCAGTAGCGCCGCGCGGCCTGGGCTTCGACGTTCATTGGATCGCCCGACTTCACGTTGGGGAGCAGCGCCCCAAGACCCGAGTCGTACTGCCGGAACTCGGTCAGCACATCGGCCTGCGCCTGAATCTTGGCGCGGACGACCTGCTGCCAAAGCCTTTTGCGCGTGGGGAGCGAACAGGCGGCCTGTGCCGCGAACCGCTCGGTCTGCACCGAGTGCGTTTGCAGGGGGAGCAGCATGCCGGACGGCAGTCGTCGTTCGTCGCAGGTGATGAGCGTGCCGCCGTGTTCGACGAGTGTGGCGAGGACCGGCTGCGTGAGCGAGACTTGCGGATGGGCGAGGATGAGTACCGCCAGATCGGTAAACGGAATCGAGACCTCAGCACAGTCGGGCCGGGTCACGATCAGTTGGCGATGGCGCACGGAGAGCCGCGCGCCGGAGTCGGAGATGTCGAGAATGCGGTTGTGCATCGGTCGGGCCGTCCAAGATCATTCGGACAAGTGCCGCAACCTCCGTGTTGTGGGGTTCGCAATCCAAGCCCGATTGTGAGACCCGCACCCGACCGCTCGCAAGAGGAATCTGCCTGATGATTGCCGCAAGGTCGCCCTGTCGCTCCGCGACAGGTGGCGCGATCTGTCGTGGATGTCGATCCGTCGAAACACCTCAAACGAACAACGAGGGTCGTTCGTGCATTCCCGCTTCCTGTCGCGGAGCGACAGGGCTGCCTTCACGCGGCGACCTCGCCGCCGTTCATCTTCCGGTCCCCTCACCCCCGTCGGGCACCGCCGCTTTGGGTGGTCGGGAGAGGGTCAGGGGGTCGAGTGGTCGAGAGACATTCGATTTGTTGAGCGATTCAAAACGAACGCTCTGCGCAGATTCGCGGGCGACTCCGGTAGATGTGTTTCCAAAGAGAATCCCCCCCCACCCTAACCCTCTCCCCCCGAAAACGGGCGGGAGAGGGGACCGGAAAAGGCGACCATTCGTGAACGACCGCAGCTACTCGCGCACTGGAATCCAATCGCCGAGTGGTGAAACGACTACCTTGAACGCACGCTTCTTTCGCAATCCGTCCCAACTCCGAATCTCCAATCGCGCCTTTTGCTTCCTGATGTCATCACGATCACGGGCGTCCGTATGCAAACGAAGCTCAATGTTTGGACTGCCCTTTGACTCGGAGATGTTCTTGATGAGGTAGAGTTGTTCGATGCCAGATTCGTCGATCATCCGAATGCAATCGCCGCCGAAGAGAGAAAATTTGAAACGGGTGTTTGGGCCAAAATCGTGCTGGATGACGATACCTTCTTTCACACGTGCAGCCGCATCTCGGCGATCAATCAATGTCCCTTTCCAACGGGTTTCCTTTTTCGATTCATCGAGTTCTGCATAAACAACGACATGGTGATTGGTGTTCTTACCTGAATCGACGTAGCGAAGGCTCGGGCCACGTCCAATCGCCACAGCCTTCGCACTGTCGAAGATGCGCACCTTGTGAATCGGAATGAATCGCCCGTCCTTCGTTTTGAGTTTGGGATGATCGGCTGGTTCAGCAAAGACCTTGGCGGGGTTTCCGCCGCCGCGTTGCTCATACGCCTCTTGGACGATTCTGCGAATCTCTGGATCGACGATGCGACCTTCCTTCAGTTCCGTCTCACTCAATTTATGGAGTTGCTTTCTGACGCGATGGCCGGGCGTTCCGTCAGCTTTCGGAAGCGGCTGGCTGTAGTTGGTCGCTGCGTGCAACGCCCCTTGCAGCCGGTGATCCATGCGGAACGATATGTTGATCTCGTCTAACTGTTGCTGGACCTGTTGCTGAAAGCCGGTCCACGGAGGTTCAAATCCTTCGACCTTGGTAAGACGCTGGCCTTTGGCCGAAGCGATTTTGGCGAGTTCAGACAGTGCATCAACATGCTTCCGATAGGTGAGTGCAAGAACAATCGCATCGAGCGCGTGGTGCGTGTGGTTGTCGCGACTCTTGAACAAGCCCCAGCAGGTGCGCAGCAAGGCCGTGATGCCGCCAGTGATTGGTTCGATGCGACGCACTCCCTCGCGATCCCACTGCCCGCCGTAGAGCCACCCGAGATACTCGGCCGCGACGACCGAGTTGTAGCGTGTGTCGTTCAGTTGCGAACTGACGAAGTCATCCGGGACATCTTCTCGTTCAAAACGCTCCAGCTTGATCCGCGCGGCGGTTCCCTGGAACGTGCGAACGTTGGACAGAATATTCTTCCACGCGAGGACGCCTCCCTTGGCCTCGGTGTTGCTGCCGAACGCCTGATACGGCAGCAGATCGTGCATCCGGTGGCGGTTGACTTCGTGGTAGCACAGCGTCTTGTTGGCATACGAATCGTCGAGATAACGTCTCGGATAGATATGGGCCACGTCGAACTGCGGATTCGCTCCGATGAGGTCCGCCATCGAGATCGTCTTGTCGGTGAACGGGCAGCGCCAGTTGCATTCCTCGGCGAGCAGCACCTTTTCGACGGCCGGATCGAAGCCGCGTTTGGCCGCGAAGTTGGGCAGCGTCGCGATGATCCTCTGGACGGCCGCCTCGCGCCGCTTGGTCTGCTCACGAATGCGATCCGTCGCGTGTTGCCGCTCCTTGCGAGACTTCTTGAGGTCGCGAGCCAGTTCGATCCGAATCTTCTCGGGCTTGCCGTAACGCTTGATGAGGGCGTTCACCACCTTCCGCAGTTCCGTCAGCGCACGGCAGACGGCGGGATTGCGCAGGTCGGGCTTGGCCTTCGTGACGGGAGGAAGTTCGTCCACCGGATCACCCGCTTCAAAGGATTCGGGATACGCCGCTTGCCGAGCATTCGAGTACGCCAACCCATCGCTCATCTTGTTGACGAGCTTTTCCATCGCGGGAACCGAATGCCGCGCATAGGCCGCTTCGAGTCTCACCTCGCTCAGCCGTTCGGCGTCCTCGCGCGACAAGCCCCAGGCTTTGATGGCACGACGTTCGAGGGCCGATGGCTTCTGGAAGTGCAGCACTTCCAGAACAAGGTGGTCCCGTTCGGCATCGGTCATCGCGGCCCACCGTTCACCGAACAGCGGTTCAAGCTTGGCCCGAGTCCGATTGCCAAGAATCTTCTTCTCGCCCGACTCTTCGAGCGTGAACTGAGTTCCCTTCTGTTTGAAACCCAGCCGTTTGCGAGCCTCAGCCAGCGAGAGTTCGCTGACCGTTTGCAGCTTCTCGTACAGCGATTGCTTCTCGTCAATGGTCAGTTCTCGCAACTCACCGTTGGGAAATCGGACCCGCAGGTGATTGACCGTTTGCAGGATGCGGAACTCCTGCGCGATCGGCAGAGCCAGCGGCGCACGCCGCCGCCCCGGTTCCAGTTCGCATTTTCCGACGAGTCCCTTTTGAGACTTGAGTGGCCGTTGAAAGAAGATCGCTTGATAGACGATTTTGCGGTCTTCGTCGGTCAGCTTCAAGGCGTCGGCCTGAGTTATCCAGATGCGGTTGAACTCGTTGAGATACATCTCACGCGCGGTCCACCGCTGGCGGATGCGCTGCTCAAGAGGGTCAAGCGTCGCGAAGTATTGGCCGAGCGTTCGACCCTCCAACTTCGCGGCGAGTTCCCCGATTCCCTGCTTGACGACTCCCTCCTCTTCGTCCGTTTTCTCGGCGGCTTTACGATTCGAGAGATATCCCCGGCGTTGGGCGAGATGGTAGAGCGCGCGGCCGAGTTCATGGCGTTCGACCGGTTCGGTCGCCGCCTTCGCGCGAAGCTGATACGGCAGCACATGCGCGGAACCGGGAGCATCGGTGATCGGGAATTTGTCGCGAAGCTGCTGATCGAGTTGATGCAGCACTTCATGGCGAGCAGCACTGTCGTTGGCTTCACTCGGCGGGAGCAAGTCGAGTTTTTGCAGTGCGATGAAGACTTTGCGAGTGCGTCGGGCGCGTCGCCACAATTGCCGCCGGGCCAGCCTCGCCCCGCGTCGAGCCGCTGCGCGCGAGGCATCTTTGCCCTGCTCGATGCTTCCCTCAACACCTGCCTCGAAGATGCGGACGCCACATTTGCGAATGGCAATCGGTGCCCCATTGGCGGTCTCAATCACGGCCCAGCCGAGCGAGGTCGCTCCCAAGTCGAGGCCGAGAATGTACGGAAAGCGTTCGGTTGGAAAGTGAACTTGCATGTCATGGCCCCTTGACTCGTGTTGTCTGCCCCCGTATTCAGGTTCTCAGTGTATCCGAGCGGCAATTGTCCCCGCTTTTCACAGTAAGTGATTAGAGGAAACTTTGGTCGCGAAAGGCAATGCTCAAAGCCTCATGGCTCTTGCAGCAACCAGGTGCTTCGGTACCGATTCGACCGCCGCGTGGTTAATAGCCCCGGCGGTTTTTCGTTTGTGACCACGCCCAAGAACTCATGTTTTGTCGGCAACCGTGAAGCCTGCCTTGTGCAGGCTTTTTTCGTTTGATGTCCCCATTCGGCGAGAGCAGCCCGGCATCGGTGAGATGCCGGGCTGCTTGTTTCTTTGCTCACATGGCGACGTGTGTGATGTGGTTGCTTTCCGGGCCGTCGCCTTGGGAGTTGTGGCCGGTGAGCCAGAATTCGTAGGCGACGCTTGGAGTGAGCGGGCTGAGATCGGTGACGGAGACCGTGGGGGTGGTTGAGGTGCGGCAGACTTCGGCGACGCCGCCTGCGGGTTGGCGGATGGCTCGCAGGGTGGTCGCGTGATCGGGTAAGGCGGGGAGAGTCAGCGTGAGCGCGGTGGCGTCGAACGTGACGGTGCCAGCGGCGGCGGGTTTCGGGGCGGCGGCGGCATCGCCCGCGTCGCGGCGGGGTTGGCGACCGATGTTGGCCAACTCGGGCGTCTGGTCCAGATCGTTGCTCGCCGCACAGTAGAAGAAGCGGACGCGGCTGTTGAGGGTCGTCAATAAATCGAGCGCCGTGTTTCGGGCGGCAGTCGCGGCTTGGGAGGCTCCTCCCGTGGCGGTCGGTTGGTTGGCGTTGACGAGGGCCAGTTGCGTGGTGATGAGGGCCAGCAGCGCGGCGGGATACCGA
>JAYTGQ010000120.1:0-7395 GCA_043733345.1 Schlesneria sp. | reverse complement strand
ACCCAACGCCGCCTCGCCTACGCGGATACCAAATAGCGAAACAAATCCCGGAAGAACACAATCGACCGTCAAGACCAAGTTTTCATCAGCCCAGGGCTCACCCTACGTTATTCAACAGGCTGTTATCGCCGTTCGCCGCCTCTGCCACCGCCCGAGACTTCCCGGGCCTTTCGATAGCTGACAGTAAAGGAATCGGCATCGACTGGCAGTGACAGGTTGATGCCTGCCTGTTCAAACATGGCTCGGGTGCGTTGGCTCTTGGCCCATTCGTTTTCGGCGATCGCTCCGTCGCGATTGGCATCCAAGCGGGAAAAGTTATCGCGGGCTTCGCGTTCGGTGGGATCTTAGTTGTCACTGCCGGGACGCGGGCTTCCCGCCTTCACGATGATCTTCGGTCCTAGTTCGGCGGGAGTCAGGAACCCGTCGCCGTTCTTGTCGAGTTTCGTGAACTCCGCGTACTTCGCGCGGTCCCACTCATAGAGGCCAATCTGCCCGTCGCCGTTTTTGTCTCGCGCCAAGTACTCAGCAGGCAGGTTTCGCACGAACTTCGACTTGCCGGAAGAAATGCGACGACCGCCGTTGGTTGGGCCGCCCGTCGGAGAATCTGCTCCAGGTGGCGTTTCTAATTCGTCCGATCGGATCGCATTTTTCATTTCCTTGCGCGACTGCCGATCTTCGGACTTGTCCTGGCTCTTCCTGTCATCGGCTTCACGTTCGGCGACGCCCGCCGTGATGAACTCATCGCGCGCCAACGGGTATCCCTGTTTGAGTCCATTCTCCCGCATTCGGCCGAGCCGCTTCTGTGAGAACTCACGCGCTTCGTTCTCAGACAACTGGCCGTCGCCGTCCCGATCGAGTTCGTCGAACTGGCTCTCCAGCTTGGCTTGATGCGACTCGGCGGGTTCGATTTCTTGTGCGAGCAATCGACAAGAGAAGCTCAGCAGCGCGAACGAGACAAGAGGAAAACAACAGTTCATGAGAGACTCCTGAGTGTCGCGACGAATGGAGCCCCGTCGTGCGGCTTGAGATTACTTCGGACGTTGGAGCAAGAAAATCTGAGTTTCTCGGCACGGCCGTCTCAACCGCTATCATCCCGAACATGCCGCCGAGCGAAAGTGACCAGTCGGGTAATCCTTACTGGCTGTCCCGAAGACTCCGATGTTTCTCACCGATTCGACCGTATTAGATGAGAGGCGAGACCGGCTGAGATTCTCCTCGGCCGGAAATTAAGGGGACTCGATGACACCAACCCGAAGCGTGAGCGAGGACTTTGAGCGGCACTCGTCCTCGCTCACGCTTCGGGTTGGTATCGCAGGGCGTTCCGTAACATTCGCCTCGAGTTGATTGTGGGCGACGTGCATGACAAACACCATGCGTTCCGCTTTGTTTGACCTGAAATCTTGCGGACTCCGCCTACGCGCGGTGCTGAAACGGACGACATACTACGCGGCGACTGTTCCAACGCGGCGAGACTTCTCGCAGCAGTACTCTCGGAGGCCATCATGCGGTGCTTCAAACTTGCTTCTCTGTTCTCGACGCTCGTCCGTCGGTCGAAGTTCTTTCGACCCGCGAGCCTGGCCTTGGTCAGTCTGCTGTGGCTCGAGACCGGGGTGGCGTTCTCGCAACCGGGGGGGCCTCCATTGGAACGGCCTCAAGAGGGCGGTTTTCGACGCGGACGATCTGGGTTCGGCGACACGCCCACTTTGGGACTGGCTCTGCGCGACGAGAAGTTCGCCGAGAAGTTGGCTCTGACGGAGGACCAGCGCAAGAAGCTCGACCAATTGCGGATGGACATGTTCATGGCCATGCGCAATTTGGCGTCGCGCGATGAGATGCCGAACGTGTTGAAAGAGTTTGAGCAAAAGTCCGTCGAAATTCTCTCGGCCGACCAGAAAAAAGTTTGGGAGGTCCGCAAAGAGGAAATGAAGGTTGAGACCGCTGCGCGCGAAGCGGAGCGTAACAGCGGTGGCGAGGCTGGGCAGCCGGGTGGCCCCGGTGGCAATCGCGGGCCGGGTGGTAGTCCCACCGTCGTACCTGCTCCCGTACGACGGACTGAGTTCGTCGAAGAGAAGCCACCTGAAGGTGCCAAGGTCTCAGCCTCATTCGGAACTCGTATCGCCGTTGCTGCCACTGCCGATGGCAAGGTTCCCACGGTGTCCGATGAGAAGGCGGACGGCCCCAAGTTGGCCTTCAATTTCCGCTACGCGCCGTGGGCCGATGTTTTGAAGTTGTTCGCGGAAGCGGCGAGCCTGACGCTCGATCTGAATGATGTTCCGCCCGGCACCTTCAACTACTACGACGAGAAGTCGTACACCGTCACCGAGGCGCTGGATGTCCTCAACGGCTATCTGTTGCCGAAGGGCTTTGTGCTGATTCGCCGGGACCGGTTCCTGGTGTCGCACAACATCGACAACGGCATCCCGCCGAACTACATCCCCGATATCACGATTGAAGAGCTATCGAAACGGGGAGCGAACGAGTTACTCAGCCTGATCCTCCCCCTGGAAGGACTCGAAGCCGACAAGATCGTGGGCGAGGTCAAGGAGCTGCTCGGGCCGTGGGGCAAAGTCTCCGCGTTGAAGAACACGAACTCGCTGGTCTTGATGGACACCGGCAGCAATCTCAATCGGATTCAACGGTTGCTGAAGGCGGGATCATCGATCGACAACAAGGAGACGGCGTTCCGTGCATTGCCGCTCAAACACATCACTGCGGCTGAGGCCGAGCGGACGGTTCGTCGGTTGTTTGGACTCACCACGACCACAACTTCGGCCACCGCGAATTTTCCGCCGGGAGGCTTCTCGCCATTTGGAGGTGGCTTCGGCGGCAGTCCCTTTGGCGGCGGGTTCGTCCCACCCGGATTCTCAGGAAGCTCGCGTGATGGACGGTCAGACGACCCGCGGAATCGCGATGGCGGAAACAGCTCGCGAACGCCGACTTCCTCCGGCGGTGCGTCCACTCCGTCGCAGTACGCTGGCAAGATTCAAGTGACGGCCGACACTCGGACCAACCACTTGCTGATCACCGCCAGTTCGGCCCTCGTCAAGGTCGTGGAAGAGGCGGTGAAGGCGATCGACGTGGATAAAGATGCGAGCGGCAAGACCGTTCAAGTGAATGACAGCCCCGCGTACCTCAAGGCTTACTTGGTGCCGGGCGGCGACGCGACGCAAGTCTCGCGCACGCTGAACTCGCTCATGCCGGGACTGATCGTCGGTGAAGACACGCGCTCGGGAAAAATTCACGTTCAAGCGACGCGCGAAGAACACGCCGAAATCGAGAAGCTCGTGCAGACGCTGGCGGGCGATTCGGCCGGAGGATCGGTGGCCGTCATCAACCTCACTCGGCTCGATCCGGTCCAAGCCACGAACACGCTCAAGGCATTGTTCGCGAGTGATCCGAAGCCTCCGTTGATCGAACCCGATGCGTTCGGGCGCAGGCTGCTCGTGCGCGGGTCGGCCGATCAGTTGGCTCAGGTGAAAATACTGCTGAGCCAACTGGGCGAGGTCGGGGCGGAGCCTCAAGGTGAGAACGTTGATCGCGGGAACACGCGCACGATTCATTTGGGTGGCCGTGATCCGCAGGATGTGATGCCACTCATCAAACAAATGTGGGACGCAGGCAATCGCAATCCGATCCGCGTCGTGATCCCTTCGCAGCCGAGTCCCATCCGCGACAAGCGCGTGCCGAGTGCGAAGGAGGAACAGTTGCAGGACGAGCCTCCGCGACGAGAACGCTCCATTGAGCCGCCTCGCGGGCTGCGCAGTGATGATGCCGAACGGCCCGCGACGGAAGGGCGACCGCGCGTGCGGCCGATTCCTCGCGGCGAGCGGACTGACTCGGGGGCCGCCGCGCCCCGAAGGCCGTCCATCCTGCAGGTCAGCCGTTCCGGAGCGGATCGCGAAGAAACGGGCGCTGATGTCGAAAGGCCGAGCAGCGTCACGAGCAGTTCCACAAACAATGTTGACGCCAACGACTCACCCGACAACAAGGGAGCCGCAAGCGAGCCGCCTCCCATTGGCGTCACGATCATCGGCGAAGAGGTCATCCTGCAATCCCAAGACAAGCAGGCTCTCGACCGGTTGGAGGACATGCTGAACACGTTGTCTTCTGCCATGCCTTCGCGCACCCGTTGGACGATCTTCTATCTGAGATCAGCCGATGCGACGGAGACGGCTCAGATGTTGGAGAAGCTGTTTCCGCAGAGCAGTGTGAGCGTTTCGAGTTCGTCCAGCGATGGGCTGTTCGGGTCGCTCACCAGCGGATTGTCCACGATGGGACGCGGCATGATGAACGTCACCGGCCTGAACCAAACTCTCGGCGGAGCGGGCAACCTGCGGATCATCACCGATCTGCGAGCCAACGCCCTCTTCGTAACCGGCCCGCAGGACATGATCCGTGAGGTCGAGCAAATGCTCGAATTACTCGATGCGTCGGAGCTGCCCGACTCGCTGCGCAACCGCGTCCCGCGATCGATTCCCGTCGAGCATGCCGACATCGACGAAGTCTTTGAGATCGTGGAGAGCGTCTTCAAAGACTCGATTACACCCGACGCGGCAGCTCAAGGGGGGGCGAACGGTCAACGATTCAATCCGCTCGCCATGTTAATGGGTGGCGCGGGAGGAGGCGGAGCAGCAGGCGGTCGCAAGCAGCCGTCGGTCGAACTGACGATTGGCATCGATCGGCGAACCAGCCACTTGATCGTCTCAGCCAATGACTCGCTGTATCGCCAAGTTGAGGATCTCGTTCAATCGGTCGATGACCGCGCCCGCGATGCCCGACAAACGGTCAAGATCATCAAGCTGGAGTCCGCTGATCCCTCGATTCTCTCCGACACCCTCAAGTCGGTCCTCCCGAAGGTCAATGTCAGTGGCGCACGCAGCGGAAGCCGCAAGACCGGCGCAGATCCCAGCAACCCCAGCGCGCAGCCCGGTGGACAGCAGCCCCCCGATGCCACTCGCGACACGGAGATTCTCCGCCGCGCGATGGAACAACGCTCGCAAGGTCGATCCGGTAGAAGCGGTGGCGGTTCGCCGTTCGGCGGGGGTGGTCCCGGCGGTGGTGGGCGTCCGGGTGGAAGATGACCGGTCGAGTTTGAGCCGACAGGCCCACGATCTGGAGGGCAAGGCGGGAACTCAGGGGCGGTGCATCAACATCGTCCGAGAGTCGTGCTTCGCGAAGCGACTATTGTTGACTCGCCAAGGCTTGGACATCACCGCCGCGCCTTCACATTCGCGCTCGCTTTGATTCGCGCGGACCCCATTGATTTCCGCGCGAATCAAAGCGAGCGAGAATGAGGCGGGCGCTCAAATTGGTCGAGCGGCCACCGCTCTCATTGCGACGCAACACGCGATTCTCGGAAATGGATCCGGCACAGCCCCTCAGGATCGGCGCATCAATTTCGGACGCGATCATCATCCCGGCGCGATGTCGATCCTCGTCTCAGGCGGCGGATAACCGATGGGCCAAGTGATCGGAGCGACCGATCATCACGCGGCTCGCTCCAGCCAGAGACCACTCGATCCGCACGACATTCTCGCGACGATCTACCAGCATTGGGGGATCGATCACAACGCGGAGTTCTCGGATCCGCGCGGCCGTCCGATCCCGTTGACGCGCGGTACGCTGATCACCGAACTGGCGTGAGGCTCGCGTAGACCGGACCCCTAGGTCCGGCCGTCAAAAGGCAGGCCGAACCGAGCAGTCTATTGAAAATAGAAGCCTGAAGCGCGAGCGAAGGATGTCGCAAATGCGGACGAATTAAGCTCAGAAATCCGGTTCTCCGCCATTCGTGTAGATTTTCGTAGGGTAGGCGGCTCGCCTGCCCATCCTGTTGTGGAGAAGAAGGGAGGCGAGCCGCCTACCCCACGAAAATGGCGGAGAGCCAGAAATCCTTCGCTCGCGCTTCAGGCTTGTATTTTCAACAGGCTGCTCGGGGTCCGGCCTACGGCGATTCAACGCCCCGCGTCACCATTCCATCTCGATGCCTGCTCGCAGTCCGTGCAAGATGAGCGTGTCTGCGGCTTGGACCGAGTACGTCGCATTGCCGAGGGCGTCGTAAGCCAGTCCCTGTTGTTGCGAGGGGCCGAGCGCCGTGTTGGTGAGAAACAGGGCTTCGTAGCCGCTGCGCAGTTTGATTCGCTCCGAGATGCGGATCGAAGAACTCAGCCCCAGGTTTGCTCCGAGCGAGAGCTTGTCGGATTCACCGCTGAACGAGCGGCGATAGGTCGAGTCGAGCGAGTCGGCGTAGGTCTCGGTGACGGTCCCGCGCACGCGGTTGTGAAAGAGTCCCGCCCGCAGATTGCCGTCGAGTGAGAAACGCCCCCGTTGCAGGATCGCGGCGTCGAAAGTGCCTTGGACGCCGTTCAGTTGGTTGCTCGCGGTGCCGTTCCACAGCATTGTGAAAACTCCACCGCCGAGGCTGGGATCGTAGAAGCCGCCACCGCCACTAATGAGCGACAGGCCCGTGGCCAGCAACACGGCATCGGAGAGTTGATCGTTGCCGTCGTCCACGACCGCTTCGTCGCCATCAATATCGAAGGCATCGAACGTGCCGCTGACTCGCGCCAGTGCGGCTTCCGACAGTGTGACGTGACGGAAGCCGAGACCGAAGCTGTACCGCTGCCCCTCGGTGCGGCGCGTCTTGACGTTCATTTGGATGTCGTACAGGTTGCTGGTTTGTTTCAGCGTGTACGTCGAGCCGGGCCGGATAAATTCAAACTCGTCCGTTTCATCGTTGGCTCCCCCACCAGCGATGTCGGGATTGGTGGCCGCGTCATAAAGCGGCCGAAAGAATGTCATGTGATTGACGAAGTTGGCGTCACCTGTCGGATCAATCAACACGCTGGCTTGGCCGTCATCGAAGCTGATCGCTCGCGTGAGGATTCCCGTTTGCCCGGTACTCCATCCCGAGAAACTCGTCCAGACTCCTTCGAGTTCATAGTTGGGATCGATCAGCCAGCCGACTCCGACGCGGTATCCGCCTTCGTTGTGGTAATCGGTGCCACCAAAGCGAATGCTCTCGGGACCACCGATGACGGGGCCGCTGCCGCCCGAGTTGTTTCGCCGCCACAACAGGGCCTCAGTGGTGAGCCAGAACCCGGTCTCGCGATCCGGCCAGAGGAACGCTCCGATCGCTTCCTCATCGGGTTCGTCCGACTGAGCTTGTGCGGGACAGGCCCAACTGCATGACAGGCACAGCGCCACGAGAGTCCAGACCAACGGCGTTTTCATGGCATCATCCCTAATGCTACTGTGACGGATTGAGTGGGAGGGTTCAGTGCAAAGTGAGAAGTGATCAGTGCCAAGTGCAAAGTGACAGAGCGGCCACGACTCTGACAGCTACGAATCGCCACCAGAGAGTGGCAGCGCCAAGCGTTGTGACGGATGCGAGTGCCT
>JAYTGQ010000119.1:0-18360 GCA_043733345.1 Schlesneria sp. | reverse complement strand
TTCGGTTTGCAGTGGGGTAGGTTTGTAACCTGCCCGTGATTCACGGCATTTCGGGCAGGTTACAAACCTGCCCCACGACTTTTGTCGGTCACGTCAACGAAGCCAACGAAGGGAACGAAGGGTGTAGCGATCCCTCAGAGTCAGACGGTCTTGCCGAAGTCGCGCGACTGCTGGGCCTTTGTTACCTTCGTTTCCTTCTGTTCCCGTTTTGGTTGCGGCTCCAGGCCGCACTGGGCGATCCGGGGGCAGCGACTCATTCGACGGCGGACGGCTGCTCGTCGGAGCCCGGCTGGGATTCGGTCGCTGGCAATGGGAGCTTGCTGAGCGTGGCACCGGCGTTGGTGAGATCGCTCGCACCGTTGATGGCCGGGTTGGAAGCCGCCATCGCATTGAGTTCGACGGCGTCGGCGGTCAACTTCGTCCAAGGTCGTTCGAGCGGCTTCGATCTCCAAACGACGGTGGCATTCGACGAGCCGATCCCTTCGTTGCCCAGCCAATGATTTCGCCAAGCATCGAAGTCGAGCTGCCGGGTCATCGACGCAGGCTGCCGACCGCCCAACTGCCAAAAGACGGAGAGACCATCGTAGTAGTTGCGGTCGCCCTTCCAGACGAACTGCCGCTGAAGGTCCATCAGGTCTCCCGCGTCCTGCATCGCGACCAGCGCCCGCTTGGCTCCGCACGAAATGATGTTGTTGTTGGCGAACACGAGCAGTGGCGGAGTTCGATCGGGCAGGTTATTGATCCCTTCGGTCAGGATCAGGCTGTTCGACAGGAGGCAGGTCGCGTGTTCGAGTTCCAATGTGACGCGATCGGTCTCGGCATTGGTCAACTCGGACTGGCAGGCAGCGTGAAAGAGTGACCCCTGTAAAGCGACGACCACGTCCTTGATCTGGAAGCGAGCTGGCACGGCGTCACGCAGGAAAAACAGATCGGACTCACCGCGCACGAGGCTTTCAGAGATCGAGACGCGTGGCGGTTCGGCAGGCATTCCATTCTTCATCATGCCGACGTTGCCGAGTCCCTGACCGGTGGCCGCGACTTGTTCGACGACGCACGCGGGCTGGCCATTCGGGTTTGAAACGGTGATCGTCACGCCGTGAAGCTGCAATTTTTCGGGACGTTCGAGTGAGAACAACGCCCAGCGATCGGCGGCGATTCGTTCGGGAACGGTGAAGATGAGATCGACGTTGACAAGCTCCAATGAACCGCCCGAAACGGTGACCATGCGTGACTGCGTGGCATCGGCGGGAGGCTCCGTCGGCGCGAAAACGATCGTCGGACGGAAGCCGATACCGCCGCGCACGATGATGTTTTTTTTGTTCGCCAGTCGAATCGGTCGCTCGGCTGCATTGCGACTGCCGTTGTAGCGCAGTTCGAGAATGCTGCCGTCCTTCGCTTCGGCACAGGCCGCTTCGAGACTGCCGTAGGACTTCCCCTCCAGAATTGAGACCACCGGCCCCGCAACAGAGCTGCCAGTCGTGGTTGCCGCTGTCGTCGGAAGTGGCTCTGAAACGGATGGGACGGTCTTCATCACGACAATCGCAGGCGACGACTCGTCTTTGCCCGGTACAGGCGGGTTCGGGATAGCCTTGGGAATGACTGTTGTCTCACCGCCGTTGACGCGAGAGGTGGGATTGCCACTCAGCAGAGGCAGGTCTTTCGTCCCGAACATGCCATCCGCAAGCTTGGGATCGAGCGGGATCGGGCGCAACACGGCACTGCCCGGCTTCGAGGCCGAGCGAACCGCGTCAGGCTGCTGGACTTCATTTGAGTCTGGCGGATCGACTTTGAGTCCCGTGGCCACATCTTCGACCACACGGTTCGATTTGCCGGATGTCGATGATGATGATGAAGCGACCTCTGATGAAGCCGCGGGTGTGCCTGCACGATGCTCGCGCGCCGCCCCAGTCCGCTGAGGAGCGTCACCCTTGTTGGACGAATGCGATGATTCGTACTGCGCGTTTGGCGCAAACGAAACTGACGAGGATGCTCCCGCCGTCTGGGTTGAACCGCGTGGATCGAAGCGCTGTGTCAGTCCTGGATAGCGTTCCATCGCCACGACGAGCAGAACGAGCGCTGCGGCGGTGGCAATCCAACCGATGTTTCTTTTCCACGCGGCGGGACGATGGCGCGAGGCAGTCAGCCAGACTTGTCCGTCAATCGGAACCGCTCCGGAACCGAGTGATCTCGCCACGAGCAGCAACTCTCGCAGCAACTCGCCGGGATTGGCGTAACGTCGGCGCGGGTCGCTGGCCATCATGCGTCGCACGACGGCGGACAGTGCCGGAGAGACACGCCTGTTTTTGCGAGCCGGGTCGGGTGCGTCTTTGCCTTGATGATCGAGCAACTTCTGAAGGACGGTCCCCTCGGGATACGGCGGTTCGCCAGTGAGCATGTGGTACAGCGTGCAGCCAAGCGAATAGATGTCGCTCCGAACATCGACGTTGCGCGGGTCTTTGGCTTGCTCGGGTGAGATGTAGTCAAACGTGCCGAGCGTTGTTCCCGCAACGGTCAGTTCGGCGGAAGCCTCATTCGTCTCACGTCGAGCCAGTCCAAGATCAACCAGCTTGGCCCGTCGTTGCGGCGTAATGAGAATGTTGGATGGCTTGATGTCGCGATGGACGATGCCAGCGGCTGAGGTGTGGCTGAGCGCGGCGGCCAACTGCACGGTGTAGTTCACGGCTTCGGCCGGTTCGAGGCGTCCCTTCGCGCGGATTACATCCCGCAGGTTGGAGCCAGCGACGTACTCGTAAGCGATGTAATGTAGCCCAGCGTCTTCACCGTAGTAGAAGACACGTGCGATGTTGTCATGGTCGAGCCGCGCGGCCGCCCGCGCCTCATTTTGAAATCGCTGCACCGACGAAGGATCGATCGAGAATGACGGGGCGAGAATCTTGAGGGCCACGTTTCGCCGAAGCTGTTCATCCGTGGCCAGGAAGACCGATCCCATCCCACCCGTGCCGACCCGGCGTTGGATCGTGAAGTGTCCGACACGCAGACCCTCCACATCTTCTGCTTCGGTTGTCGTCGGAAAGAGACGCCGGTTGTACTCGGGCGCGGTGGCGAGAACGCCCTCGGCAGGTTCGGCCGTCACAGGCGATCTGATGACCGTTTCGGAATTGGGGGCCGCCGGAGTACGCCAAGCAAACGGAAACGCCGAACCGTGACCGGAGCCAGAATGGCTCTCGGTCGGTAACGGGCTGTCCAATTTGAGTTGGCTGCTTGCCATCGTGGGTTCAATCTTCGAGTCGTTAGTCCGTTGAAAAAAAATGTAGGACGGGCACTCTGGCCCGTCGTCCAAGAAAACTACTGTAGTCCTGACGCTCCGCCGGCAGGACGTGCTGAACGGTGCGTTATTTATCGGGAAACACTTGCTCCGTACACGTCCCGTCGGCGGAGCGACGGGACTACATTAGTTTTATCGGGCGCGTCACTCTGGCCCGTCGTCCAAGAAAACCGACGACGGGCCAGAGTGCCCGTCCTCCATTTGTGATCAGCCTGTCCGAGACAGGACTCATTTCGGCTGACCTTGGTTCGCCAGCCGATCCACTTCAGCGGCGATGGCTTCAAACAAGGCTTCGGCGTCTTCGTTCAGGCCGTCGGTGTACTGGTCGGCCTCCAAGACTGCCGCCGCTTGGTGACGTACGGTCACATCGGCCACGGGAGGCGATGCCGAGTTCGGTTCGATCGGGCGCGTCACCTTCCGCAGATCGTGGACTTTGGGTACAAACGCCTGCTCCAAATGATCGCTCAACTCATGTGATCGCTGAGCGGCCTCACGAATTTTTTCGCGTAATGTCAGTTGATTCAGATTCAGTGATCGCGTCATGAGAAGTGTCATCCCCGAACGGGAAAATGGATTGCGGCGTATTAGATCGTGCCGCGCCGAACAGCGTCAAGACGCAAGTCGATGTCAGTGAGATTAACTCTTATAGCTCGCCTGGTTGAGGATGGCACATTTCAAACTAACCCGAAGCGTAAGCGAGGACGTGCGTTGCGTCCTCGCTTACGCTTCGGGTGAGTGTCATCCTCACCCCCGTGACGTAATAAACACCGTGTCGTATTGACCGTTGCCTGATGTGGATGCCGACTGCATGAAAATTTTGGTGCTGGCTGACATTCACGCCAACTGGGCCGCGCTCAGTGCAATCAACGAGACGTTTGATGCCTGTCTGTTCATCGGCGATCTGGTCGAGTACGGGGTCGAGCCAATCCCCTGCATCGATTGGGTGCGTCAACATGCGACGACCGCGATCCGGGGCAATCACGATCATTCGGTCGCCCAGCATGTGGCTCCTCCCGCAGGATCGGGCTTTCGCAAGCTGGCGGGCGAGACTCGGCAGCAACACTGGAGCGTACTGTCTCCCTCGCACCTCAAGTATCTGTCGCGAATGCCGGTGACCGAGTCGATCACCCTCGATGGCATTCGGTTTCATCTCGTCCACGCCACGCCGCGCGATCCCATGGACGAGTACCTCGCCGATGAACCCGATCTCTGGCGCACGCGACTCGCCGGGATCAGCGCCGACATCGTTTGCGTCGGACACACGCACATCCAGTTTCATCGCGACTTGGGTCACTGCCAGATCTTGAACCCCGGCAGCGTGGGACAACCGCGAGACGGCGACCCGCGTGCGGCGTATGCCGTCATCAACAACGGTCACGTCGAACTGAAGCGGGTCGAGTACGACATCGACGCCACCGTGCGTAGCCTCCACGCCGCGGGAATCTCCCCCGACAGCCTCGAACTCGCCGAGGCCGTACTGCGATCCGGCGGTAAGCTGTAAGGCGAGTTGAGACTTGATACGAGCGCCGCACGCCTGCCCCTCGACAACGGCGTCTCGTCCGTGGAAGTCGGAGTCCCGGCAGCCAACTCGATCGAAACGGCCGCTCCTCACGCGAGTGACCGCGCGAAACCGCCAAGCCGCAGCGTTCGACAAGGTGCTCGGGCCGCTCATGAAGTGAGGCCAGGCTCGCCTAGCAGCCTGTTGAAAAACGTAGGGTCAGCGTCTCGCTTGCCCGTGGAAGCAGTTGAAAAAGGGGCAAGCCAGAGGCTGACCCTACGTTTTTCAACGGGCTGCTAAGTGAATGGCGGCGGTTACTTGGCCATAGCCGGTGGCTGCTCCGGCTGTGCGGGTTCGACATGGATCAGAACCTTGGTGATCAGCGGCAACTCAGAACGAATGGCGTTTTGAACGGCGTGGGCCAGCTCGTGGCTGTCTCGCACCGTCATCTGGCCATCGACTTGCAAATCGAGATCGACGAAGAAGTCCAAGCCCAGCTTGCGGACGAGGCATTTGTGAGTCCCCTGCACGCCGGGAACCGATCCTGCCAATCGGCGGACTTCACCTTCGATCCCCGAATCGGGAGCACGGTCCAGAATCTCCCCGAGGGCCGGGCGCAGAATCGAGTAGCCGTTGATCAGGATGATCCCCGACGCGAGCAGCGCGGCCCAATCGTCTGCCGTCTCATATCCCGGTCCGCCCAGCAACGCGACGCAGATGCCCGCAAACGCCGCAGCGCTGGTGATGGCATCGCTGCGATGGTGCCACGCATCGGCCCGGATCGCCGTGCTTTGAACTCCCTCGCCCACGGTCAGCACGAATCGGAAGAGGGACTCTTTAACGAAGATCACCGCAACCAGCACGATCAACGTGTAGGGTGCCGGAGCAGTATGAGGTGTCTGAATCTGCGAGACGCTTTGGATCGCGATCAGGCCCGCCGCCAAGAACAGCATTCCCGCCACGATCAGCGCCGAGAGTGTCTCAGCCCGGCCTCGACCATACGGGTAATCCACGGTGGGAGGCTGCGAGGCCACGCGCAGCCCGAGCCAGACGATCAGCGAACTCACCACGTCCGTGAGCGACTCGATCGCATCGGCCACCAGCACGTAGGCATTGCCCAACACTCCCGCAGTCCCCTTGACGAGAGCCAACACGCCGTTGACCGCCATACCGAGGAGTGCCGCACGTCGAGCCGCTTGAATGCGCCGCGCACGCGCTTCCGCAGCCGACAACGGTTCCGTTCGAGATGACATACGAGGACCGTCTTTCAACTTCGCGCAAATAATCAGATCGCACCCTACAGGAAGTGTGTATAGCCGCCGCCAAGCCGCGGTTTCCTGTGACAATCAAGAACCCGCAGCCTTACGCCGTCACGCCTCGGCACGCAGGTCGCGGAGCAGATCGGCGAAGGCGGCCTCGAAGGCGTCGTGGTCTTTCCCGTTTGAGAAGTCGGGGATGTGATATTCGCGAATCTTCTCGGCCAAGTCTTCGCCGGTGTCGGCGTCGTCACAGCGCCACTTCTTGATCATGGTGAATGGCGAGAGGGCGATGGGAAAAAGTTTAGTTCGTTTTTGGGCGCGTTCCGTCGCCCGCGCTCGTTTGATTTCTCGCCGGACCCATTCACTGTTCATGCTGTGCTTCGAGAGGACCAGCAGCAATCGGTCGTTGACCTGAATCGCCCGGTCGATCTGCTCGATGCTCTTCTTTCCTCCTTGCATGTCCTCGAGAGCAAACCAGACCCGCAGCTTCTCGTCGCGCATCCTGCCGTACAACCGCCGCGCGAACTCATCGTCCTTGCTGCTGTAGCTGATGAAGCACGATTGAAACTGAATCGGCTCCATCGCCCCGATGAGAGACGGGAGGTACGTGATCAGAGCCTCCGGCACACCGCAGCCGCGAAGGAATGCCTCGGGAATCTTCCCTTGGGACTTGTAGAGCGTGTCCACACCGATCGTGCTTGGCTCATCGTGCGTGACCGCTTCCAGCCCTCTCACTTCTGAAATGTCAACATTGGCGAAGGAGTTTTCTCCCAGAATTGTTCCTTCAAAGTTGGCACCGCTCAGTTCGGCATAGCTGAGATCGGACCCAACGAGATCAGCACCACGCAGGTTGGCCCCCCTCAAGTTGGCCGAACGCAGATTGATCCAATTCAGGCAGGACTCGTGCAGATCGGCCCCGCGCAGATCTGCTTTAGACATGTCGATCCCAAACAGATCGAGGCCGTGCAGGTCGGCGCTATGCAGGTCGGCACGCCGGAGATCGAGTGCGTATGACATGTTCTTCGCGCGCCAAGTGTCGATCGCAGCCTGACCTTGCTTGACGATTTCGACGTGTTCTGGATTGGCCATGTCGGTCTTTCCGTGAGGATGAATCCCTGTCAGTGTCATCAGGCGAGCGGCAGGAGTTGTCGTACCGCGATGGAGGATGGGCACTCTTGCCCGTCCGGCTTTGGCGTAGAAGACGGGACGGGCAAGAGTGCCCATCCTACGGGGAAATTATTTCCCGCCACACTCCACCAATTCGTTACTCGGCCTTCGCAGGCGGCTCCTTCACCGGTTGTCGCTGGCTGAGCAGGAAGGCGATCAGGTGGGGCAGGTTTTGTTCGCCGATTTGTTCGACGACGTTGGACGGCATTGGGGAGAGGGCCATGACGCGGGATTCGTCGATGTCGGCGTTGGCGATGCGGATTTCTTTGCCCTGCGCGTCGGCGAGGATCACGGCCGCTCCCTCCTCGCGCAGCTTCAGGCCCGTGATGACCTGGCCCTGATTGGTCGAGATCGTCGTCGCGCGAAAGGCCGCGTCGATGTTGCGGTTCGGGTCGAGGATGTCCTCCAGCAACCGTTCGAGTCCCCGCTGGCCGATGCCATCCAGCTGCGGGCCGAATTTCGCTCCGTCGCCGCCAATCCGATGGCAGTTCGCGCAGACCTTTTTGAAGTGGGCCGCCCCCTTCTCCAAGGCATCCGGCGCGGGTGAGGCCAGCGCTGCCGACTGGCTCGCCGAGAACTTCGCGATCTGTTGTTTCAGCCGCTCATCCGGCGCGGGCAAGTCCTTCGTGAGATCGCTCAACCGTGCATCGAGTTCGGGAAGCGAGGTCGCCTTGAGTCGATCGATGACCGGCTTGTCTTGCAGTAGCCGCGCCGAAGCTTTCCCCGTCGCGACGAGGTTCAACAGCGAGTCGGCACCCGGCCGGGTCGTCGCCAGCGCCAGGGCGATTGGTTGTTGGAGTGATGCGGGCGCGGTGGCCAGCGCCGTGCCGAGTGCCGTGCGCGCCGAGTCCTCATCGACGGAACCGAGTTGTTGCGCAAGTGCCAGTCTCAGCGCGGCCGGTTCCGCGTTGTTCGTCATGAGCGACGCGAGCGGCGGCACCGCACGAGGCCGATTCAGCGACATCGCCGCCGTCGCCGCGAGCGCACGCACAGTCGATGCCGACTGCGCATCGCCGAGCATTCCCAACACATGGTCGAACTCTCCGACGAGCCGCATCTGCTCGGCCACCTGCAACGCCAGCGCGAGCGAACCATCCCCAAACGCGAACCCCGGTGAGGGATTCTCGACGACAGCCGGCTCGAACCGGCCGGCACCGAGCCACGCATAGGCACCGCCCGTGTCGGCATCGACGATCTCGATCAGGCCGCGCTGGCCGGACCATTTGGTCAGGTTCCATTCGACCTTCTGCGCGACATCGTTGCGCGGCGGGACTTGTTGAGCGATGACCTCGCCCGACTCGACCAGCTTCAGCCGGACGTGATTCGGCGGCGCGGGCTTTGTCGCCGGATTGCCGTTGTGTCCGCAGAGCCAGAACGTCAGCTTGTCGGGCACGGCGAACGGAGCCGACCGCAACACGCCGGTCAGCTTCTCGCCGTTCGAGATGCTGTCGAAGAAAAGTCCATCTTTGACGCCATCGGCCGAACCGCGCGGCCTGACGCCCCACGGACTGGCCTGCAATGAGATGGGAGCCGACTCGACCGGCACGTTGACCCATGCCGGAGCCGGACGCGACTTCGGATCGAGCATCTTCACGGCCAGCGAAGCCCCCCACTTGCCGAGCTCGCTCTCCGACGACAACCGCTGCCCGCGCCGAGTCAGCCCGGCAAACAGCGACTGGAAGAGCGAGATTTGCTTGGTCTCATCGCCCGGATATTTGGTCTGCACGAACTTCGCGACATCGTCCAGCCGCGCCGCGCCAACATGCTGCGCGACGTGACTCAGACAACGAGACATCACCTCGGACGAGACCTCGCGCCCGCGCACGTAATCAAATGTGAACCACGCCGCCGTCTCGTTGGGCACCGCCAGCGCGATGTCGATCAGCCGTGCCAGCTCCTCCTCGGACAGTTTGATCGTGGCAAGTTGCTCAATCGCCGATGCACCCCGAAGCTGGTTCCGCAGCGCGATGCGGATGACGTGGATCAGTTGCACGTCTTCCTTCGGCGCGACCTCCAACGCTCGGATCAACGCCGGAATGTTGTCGGCCGACGGATGCAGTCCCAGCGTCTCAGCAGCCGCCCGCCGCACAAACGGATCGTCATCGGATAGAGCCTTCTGAACGAGAATCTTCGACGACACCGTCCACTTCGCGGCGGAAGCCTCAGCCAGAATCTTCATGACTTGAACGCGAACAAACGGCGACTCATCTGTCGCCATTCGTGTGATCAACTTCTCGTCGAGTTGTCCCATTTGGAAAAGCGCCCAAGCTGGGAGAACGACCTGATGGTCGCGACGGTTTCCGAACAGTGGTTTCTCGTCATCCTCGACGAGAAGCATTCTCACCATCGTGCGAAATCTCTCGCTCACTTCCGATTGTGGATACAACTTCGCTCGCTCAACTAGTTGGCCTAACACAAGCTCTCGCATTGTTTGATTCTCGTGACCGAGCAACTTCACCATTTCATTGAGCGGCTTCTTCGTCAAATCGACCAGCGTCCCCTTGCCTCCCTGTCCCCGTGTCCCCTTGTCCCCCTCGCCCTTCCACACCACGCGCCAGACGCGCCCGCGATGCCGGTCGCGGCGCGGGTGCTTCAAGTCCACCTCGTAGTGCCCGATGATGCTGTTGTAGAAGTCCGAGATGTACAGCGCGCCGTCCGGGCCGAGTTGCAGATCGACCGGATGGAACCACCAGTCGTCGCAGGTGAGGAAGTCTTCCGGCTTCTCGACCCACGGTGAGGAACCGCGCCACTGAACGATGTCGCGGTGAATGGTGTTGGTCACCACGTTGCCAACAAAAATATTGCCGTGGTATTCCGGGGGGAACTGGTCGGCGGCATAGATCGCGACTCCCGCGATGCCGGTCGAGCCGTGGTCGTTCCCCGTCGTGAGCGGCACGAACCCGAGGCCATCGTGCGGCTTGCCGAAGCTGTCGTAGTGGCCGCCGCGCACGATCAGCGTCAGCGGTTTCGAGTGGCAGTCGGCCGTGAACCGGTTCCCCAGCGGATCGATCGCCTGACCGAACGGGTTCACCTGACCCCACGACATCTGCTCGATGGCCGAACCGTCCGTCTTGAACCGGTACGTGTTGCCCGAGGTCATTTCGAGGACCACATCCCCCTCACCGCGCAGCTTGATCTTCGAGGCATTGCGGAACCCGTGACACGCATAGACCCAGCCATCGGGGGCGAGACGAAACGCGTTCTGATTTCCATGCGTATCGGCGAAGTCAAACGGGCCGTACAGCACCTCGCGCTTGTCGGCCTTCCCGTCGTTGTCCGTGTCGGTCAGCTTCCAAATGTTCGGGATCGACCAGACGATGACCTCGTTGCCACTGGGCAGAGGCAGTACGCCAATCGGAATGTTCAGCCCGTCGGCAAACCGCGTCGCCTTGGCCGCCTTGCCGTCGGGACCGATTCCTTCGAGGACGGTCAGCCCGTCGCGAGCCTGCTCCGGATCGCTGGCGGCGAAGGGATACTCGATGCTGTGCGAGACCCACAGCCTGCCGCGCGCATCGAACGCCAGATTCATCGGCTTCTGAATCTCCGGCTCGCTCGCCACGAGTTGAATCTCAAACCCGGCGGGAAGTTTGAACTGGGCCTGCTGCTCGGCGGGAGTCAACGGCTCGGTCGGCGACACGGGCGGACCGGCGAAGCTCAACGAACAACATCCCATCCCCATCAACACCACACCAGACCGGACAACAGCGAGCAGCATCAAGAAGCCTCAACAACACGGAGAACGAGCAGAGTCTCGATCGAGAACGGACAGAGTCCCGCGAACAGTAGCCCGCCCTTCCACCGCGCGACAAGCGATGAGGCAAACGTGATCGCGGTCGTTTACACGTAGCCGATCGTTGTGTCCGAGGGGGACCGTCGAGTGATTTCGAGAGATCTCCGCCATGCGCGCAGAGGCGTCACTCCTTGGCCATCGTGAGTTCCGCCCGTTCCGCCGTGATCGCTTCGGCGAACTTCGCATCCGACTGTTGTCTCGCCGCCGCGAGGGCTGCATCGGCCAGAGTCTCTGCCTCAGCTTTCAACTCGGGAACAGTCCACGCGGCGCGGGCGATCAACCACAGCGCGATGCGAGGCTGAGGCGCGCGGCGTTGCATCGTGGCTGTTGTCGGCATGGTTGAGGGCGATCCCAACGGATGCTCTTCGACGTGGCGAACCAGCTTGCCCACCAGCGACTTCGCGCCCGGCTCGTCCTTCGTAAACAAGGCCAGTTGTGTGCCGAGGATTAGCGGCGAGAGTTCGTCCGGATGACGCTCGCAGGCTTTCGCGAGGAGGCTCTTCAGCGTGTCAGCGTCTTGGGCGTTCGTCGCGATGGCTTCGAGCAACGGCGTCCAGCGTGAGCGAAGCCGGACGTTCGGTGTCGTCAACTCGGTGACGAACAGTTGCAGGTCGAGTTGCGGCGCGGCATCCCCCACTGCGGCGAAATAATCGAGCAGCGCGGCGAGCTGCAATTCTTTGAAGGCGATCAGCAGGCTGCTTTGCAGGTCGGTGCGCGGATCGTGGCCACCGTTGCCGTAAGACTTGCCCTCAGTACGATCCAACGCTCCCTGATAGACGTGAATGGCGTCGATGGTGAAGCAGATGCCGCGCAGTTCGCGGCCGATCCACTGCGCGACATTCAGTTCGATGGCGGACGGCAACTGCGTTAGGTCGCCTCCGCGCTGCACGTTCGCGGGAAGCAGCGCGAGTAACATGCGTCGCGCGTCGGTTTTGCGACCGCGCTCGGCCAGTGTCTGGATGATCCCACGCACGGGCGATGAGGAAGCGGTCCACGCCTCAATGCCGCGTTCGTGCAGGGCGGCTTCGTAGTAGCTGATGGCCGCGTCGAAGCTCAGGTCGTGGCGTGCCAGTTCGTTGGCGATCTCCCACGGGATCAGCGGACTGGTTTCCATTACCGGCCTCAAAGTCGGCAGCAGTGCGACCAGCGAATCGCGTCCGGCGGTGACACGTTCGCGGCGCAGGTCGATCAGGGCCAGCAGCACTTCCCCCGCCTTCCAGTTCGGAAACTGTTGCCGCGCCTGTTCCACGTCACTCGCCAGCGTTTTGAGTTGGTCGCGGTCGGCCTCGATGGTCAGCAGTCGGTTCAGCACGGTGACGAACGCGCCGCCTTCGGATGACGTTCCGTGGTCGTTCGGCTTGGCCGCCGGCTTCTTGACGGCACGACCGAACGCGGACCATTGGTTCGTGAGGTCTTCCTCTTTTGACGGGATCGGCAACCGGCGCAGACCCTCCGCAAACTCGGGCCGCTTCCACCAGTCGCCATCCGGGGTGCGTGAGAGCAATTCGTAACGCAACTCGGGCCGCGACGCCCACGCGGCGACGAACAACTTGGTTCCGATGTCTTCCGTTTCGACCTCGGCCGTCAGCAGTTCAATGATTGTGGGACGCACACCGGGGTGCTGGTCGTAGCGGCTCCAATCGAAGGACTCGAAGACTTTGGCGAGCTTCCGCAGTGCCTGCTTGCTCTTGAACCGGGTGATCAAGTCGCGGCAACGCGGTGCGAAATAGTCGGGGCTGGACTCCAGCATCAACTTGGTGAGCGCGGCCGCTTCATCCACGCGATCCAGGTTCAGCAGGTTGATGATCGAGGTGTACCGTTTGTCGGGCCGGTCCTGGTCGATCTCCAATTGCCGCACGGTCAGCTCGCCGATCCGCTCGGCGTTGCCCGTGATTTTGTGGTAGCTCATCAGAGTCGCGAGGAGCACTTCGTTGCGAGGTGACGCGAGGAACTTGGCTTCGGCCTCCGCAATCATCTCCGCCAGCTTGCCGGTCTTGTGGAGGGCTTTGAAGATGTGTTCGCGGTACTCGGGAACACTGCTCTCGGATTGGACGGTGCGGCTATTCACGGGCTGCAAGTGTGACCGCCCGTTGACCGTGGTCATGATGTACGTCTGGCCGTTGGTCGAGGTGACGACTTGTCCTTGCTGTGCCACCAGATTCCGGACATCGGTCGTCTCCAACACTTTGAGCAACGCCAGCGCCGTCACAGTCGCCTCATCGTGGCGACCTTTGGCAAGTTGGATATCGAGCAAGACCCGCTGCGCGCGAATATCGACGGAGTTGCGGTAAGTCGTGATCGTGTTCCGGCTGCTCGTCACGGTGGAGCGAACGTTCGTCGGTACTGGCGGCGCGTGGGTGTGTTGCGACAGCAATACTTCCGCCTGATCGAGCATCTCGAACTTCACCAATTGCTCGGCGAGTGGCACGACCTCATGCGGGTTGAGTTTCAACACCGACAGCCGTTCGGCAGTGGCTTTGGCGAGCGGCAGGTTCTCGGCGGCGAGTGCCCGACGCAGGATCAACTGGTCGCGTTCGACCAGCCATTCGTTCGTCGTCGGCTGGACCGCTGCCGCAATTGCGAGTGCCCGCTTGGTCTGTCCCGCTCGCTCGTAAAGTTGCGCGAGGTTCAGTTGCAACTCGATCACGTCGGGGGCCAGCGCCGCCGCCTCGGACCACGCTTGGAGAGCCAGGTCCTGCTCGTTGTTGATCCACCGCAGATGCCCCAGCGACGAGAGCCACAGGATGCGTTCGGCAATCGAAGCGTCGGGCGATTGGGCGTGCGACTCGAAGTCGGCGAAGAAGCCGTCCGGGACTTTGCCGCCGGAATAGAAGCGGTTCCATACGGCCGTCAGGACCGTCGGGCCGCTCTGGTCGAACACCGCTCCCAGCGACAGCGGTGAGATCTCGTTCGCACTCATTTGGACGGCGGCCATCTGCATTGACACGACTGATCGTCCTTCCGGTTGCTTCAGTCGTACGGCCAAGGGAAATGAACTGAGCTTCACGAAGCGGGACCACAACTCGAACGCCTGTTCGGATGACAAACCCGCGTTTTCGGTGAGATGCAACTGGACCACATTACCTGCGTGGTTGGGCATGGCGCGCGTTTGAATCCGCCCCACCGCTGTCGTCGATATGGTCGCAATCACCGGCGCGACAGCCGTCGGGTTGGCGGCGCCGGCGTTCTGAAATTCAATCAGCCGATCCAGCAGTCGAATCAGTGTGGAGGTGGTCATCACAAGTTTGGTTTTGCCATCGATTCGATTCACGCCCATTGCCTGAATCCTGTATCCGACCATCAACACCACGTTGAGCTGCGTGGCCGTCGATGCTTTCGCGATCTCTTCGTCCAAGAGCGAGTTCGCCTCGTCCCGTTTGCCCGCCAAAGCCAGCTCCGTCAGGATCGTGTTGAGATTCGCCGACAGCGTTGCGGGAGAGTTCAATTTCTGTGCGAGTTCGCGGTAGATCGCCAGCGCTTCGTCCAACTCTTCGGCGTAGAGCGGTGCCGCAGCAGGCTGATCCACAACCATCTGCCCGTTCGTCATGACCCGCTGTCGGGGCTGATGTCGTTGGGCGAGTGCTTGCAGGTAGAGCGTCTTCTCTTCCACGTTCGCGTCGGCGTGCTGAGCCAACTTGCGGGCTGCTTTCTCCGCCTTCGCGTCGGCGGACAGGAACCGATGGATCGCGTACTGATCGGCCAGCGACTGCGGGGTCGAACTCAATTCAAGTTGCTCGACGCGCGCCTGCATGGCCTCCGGGTCTCGGTCTTTACGGCCCTTCTTGGCGAACGAAGTCAGCCAGCCCCACGCGGCGAGGCGACCTTCGCCGTAATCGCGCGGCGCGACGTAAAGGAGGCGCGACTGCGTCTGGTACTGAGTCGCCGTGAAGACGCGCGACGTGGAACCGGACGTGCCGCTGCGAGCCGGCGCGCTGGGCGCGGGAGTGGGCCGCGACGGCACCACGCCCGTGCGTACCGCTGTTCTCACGAGCGAGGTCATCATCATGATCGTTTGAATCTTGGCCATGCGATCTACGAGTGGCACCTGTGTTCCGGTCGCACTCGTGGCGGGCACGCCCGCTTTTGAAGAACCGCTCAGCGCGGGTTCATCGTGACGGAGGTTCATTGCCAGCACGGCTTCAAACCGTTTGGTCGCCTCTTCTGGCTGCTTGCCCGCCAGCGCGACTCCCTCGCGATAGAGCAGCTCCCAATTATCGGGGAACCGGGCGCGCAACGGCTTCAACCGCGCGAGCAACACGTCGGACTGGCCCGCCTCGTACAGGCCGTCGAGCAGCTTCAGAACATCGGCGGTCAGTTCCTGCGACGACTCGCCACCGACCAGCAACTCGACCGCCTCGTCGATTTGATCGAGCCGCATCAGCAGCCCCGCGAGCAGGAAGCGGTCCCGTTTGTCGTGCGTCAATTGCCAGACTTCGCGCTGATAGTTCGCGGCCGCGGTCCAGTCCCGCCGCTTCTCGGCCAGTTGCCGCAGTTGTGCGAGCAGCGCCGGGTCGCGCGTCTCTTCCGTCAGCAGCGTCTCCAATTCCGTTTGAGCCTGCGTGTTGTTGCCCAGCGCCTGATAAGCCTGAGCCAGGCAGAGCGTCATCTCGCACCGCTGGCTGCGTTCGCGCTGCATGCGTTGCAGTCGTTCGATTACGCGCGGCTGTTGGCTTCCCGCCGCACTCGCCTCGATCAACTTCTGCACGACGAGCAACTGGTCGTCCAATTTCTGTGACTTCTCAAACGCCCGCCACAACAGGTCGATCGCCTCACTCGCGCGCTGTCGCTCCACCAGCGCCGAGGCCAATCGCACGAGCGCCAGCGGATCGCCGGAGTTGGCGCGGATCGAACGCCGCAACGCATTCAAACCTTCGTCCACCGCGTTGAGTTGAAAGCAGAGCTGCGCGAAGAACTCGGCCAATTCGGGGTTGTCCGGAGCGGCGGCGATCAGATCGCGTCCCGCCTGCAACGACTTGTCGCGATGACCGAGTTGCCGTTCGAGCGTCGCCAGTTGTTGCAGGTACTCGGTGCGATACCGCCGGTCGAGCGTGACCAACCGCGCGTAGATCTCGACCGCCGTAGTGAAGTCGCGCCGCGCTTCCAACATCCGCGCCGAGGCTCTGAGAATCGGAATGGCTCGCGGCGCGAGTTGGCTCGCCTTCGTCACCGCCTGCGCCGCCAACAGCCGCTGGCTATCGACCTCATACGCCCGCGCCAGCCAGTACCAATTGTCCGCCGTAGGATGGGCACTCCTGCCCGTCCGCTCTTTGTCTTTCGCATCGTCTTTCGCTTCGACTGGCAATGAAGGCGAAGAGCGGACGGGCAGGAGTGCCCATCCTACGGTCGCTGCCGCGATCCGCTCTTTCAACTTTCCCGCCGCTTGCAACGACCGCAGATCGCGCGACAGCCACGCCTCGCGTTCCTCGTCATTCGCAATCAACTTCTCGACGAGTCCAAGTTGCGCGAGCGCCTCGTCATGCCGCTCGGCCCGCGCGAGCAAGTCGATGTGTTTGAGTTGCAGTCCAAAATCTTTCGGGTCGAGGTGGCAGGCGTCCGCGTAGTTCGTGATCGCTTCCTCGACGTACCCGAACCCGGCGAGAACTTCCGCCAAGCGACCGACGTTCGCGGCCGTGCGTTGGTTTCCTTCCGCCATCGGCCGCCAAGTCGCCAGCGCGTCATCGGGCCGCTTCAACAAATGAAAAAATTCGCCGAGGTACTCGCGGTACTGAGTCGCCTCGGGAGCGAGCTTGATCGCGCGGCGATATTGCTCGATCGCCTCGTCGGTCATCTCCGCCTGCCTCAATAAATCGCCGACCTGCGACGCGATGAGTGCCTCCTTCGGTCTCGCCTCGCTCAGCTTGCGCCACACGATCGCCGCCGCTTGTCGCCGCGCGGTCCCGTCGCGCGACGAGTCCTTCAGAATCGCGCGGCCCCAATCGCGCAGGGTGTCCGAGTTGTTCGGCTCATCTCGGTCGAGTTGCTCGAAATGTGCGAGGGCCTTGGAAACTTGGCGTGCTTCGAGCAGCCGGTCGATCAACGCGCGACGCAGTTCCTTCCGCGACGGGGCGAGCTTCACGCCGCGCTCAAGCCACTCGCTCGCTGACTCATCGCGACCGAGCGCCGTGTAAGTCTTCGCCACGCGCACGATCGCATCCAAATCGTCGGGATGTTTCACGATCCACGCTTCGTAGTACGTGGCCAATCCCGCCCGGTCCTCGGTTCGCAGGTAGATCGCCTCGATCCGCCGCCGGACTTCGCGGTAAATCCAGTGATCGGGATTGAGCTGACCGAGCAGCGACTCGAACTCCTTGAGCGCGGTCTCGGTCTGGCCGAGTCGCACGCGGATGTCCGCCGCCTCCATCCGAAAGGCCAGTTGTCGCCCACGGTCTTTCACTGACTGAGCCAACTTCTCGAAGCGCGGCAGCGCGGCGTCAAACGCTTCTTCTTCGAGCAGTGTCGTCGCGATCTGTTCCTGCACACGCTCATCGTTCGGGAACTGCTGTTCGAGCCGGTTCCAAACGTCGAGGGCCTTGTCGTTGTGAGCCGTTCTCTGGTGGACGCGACCCAGCGCCTGAAACACCTCCAGCAGATCGGCCCGCGCCGGTTGCCGCGCGATGGCCCGCTCGAACGCTTCGATCGCCTTGTCCGACTGCCCCAACAACACGAGCGTCTGCCCGAGATAGAACGACGCCAGCGAGTTCTCCGGCGCGAGTCGCTCGGCATTCTCAAACGCCTTCGCGGCGGCGGCCTCTTCCCCACGCAGTGACTCCAGCAATCCGACGATCATCGCCGCCGCTGCCGCGCCCGGTTCCGTGGCCCGCGCTGCCCGCGCGCGAAACGACTGAAGGAATTGGTCGAGCGACCCACGTTCGACCTGAAAGGCATAGACCTTGTCGAGCGCCGTCCCGCGTCGCGGGTTCTTCTCCAGCACGGCCACAAACCGCGCGACGACTGCGGCCTCGCGAGCCTCGTCGTCCGATGCGGTCTCGTCGCGCGCCGCTTTCTCAGCAGCCTTCGCACGGTCGGCCTTCGCTGTGGGAGCCTCTTGTGCTGCGAGCGACCGCACGAGCAGAACCAACAGCCCCGCCCAGACACAGCCAGCCCATCTGCATTGACGCCACATTGAGATCGTCTCCCGCAGCAGTTCGTTCCCTCGGTCGAAACAGCGGCGGGATTCTAACCGACGAGGAGACGCGAGGTCTGCCCGTCCTCCCCAGCGCCACACGGCTCCGGCGAGTTTCCAGTTGGGCAATTCGTAGGGTGGGTCGAGTCTTCGAGGCCCACCGTAAGGCAATCGGTACGGAAATCACTGTCGCAGATTGTCGTGGTTCGCTCCGCGAACCAACGTTGGTTCGCGGAG
>JAYTGQ010000118.1:0-7411 GCA_043733345.1 Schlesneria sp. | reverse complement strand
GGCTTCAACGAACTGCGGTTCGACGACACCGCGGACAAGGAACAGGTCTTCATCCACGCCGAAAAGGACATGGACGTGCGGGTGAAGAACGAGTCGCGAGAACGGATCATCAGCCACAGCCACTTGATGGTCGGTGCCGAGAAGGACGGCCAGAAGTCCGGCGACCGCCGCGAACAGGTTTTTCAAGACCGCCACATGACCATCGAGCGGAATCAGGTCGAACACGTCAAAGGGAATCTGCAACTGTTGGTCGGCGGCGGCGACGGCGACAACGGCAATCTGGACTTGGTCACCAAGAAAGACCTCAAGGAACTGGTCGAGGGAGACCAACACGTCCATGTCAAAATGGGCCGCAATGAAAAAGTGGACCTGAACCAGTCCCTGACGGTGGGCATGAACCAGGACGAAAAGGTGGGGATGAACCACGCCCTCGAAGCGGGCATGTGCATGCACTTCAAGGCTGGAATGACGCTGGTGCTGGAGGCGGGAGTGCAACTCAGTCTCAAGGTCGGCGGCAACTTTATCGACATCAATCCGGCCGGAGTGTTCATCCAGGGCATGATGGTGATGATCAACAGCGGCGGTGCGGCCGGCAGCGGCGCGGGGGCGAGTCCCACGGAGCCTCAGGATGCCCGGGAAGCCGAGACCACCAAGCCGGACAAGGCCGACAATTCCGTGACGGGAATGAAATCGGCTTCGTAGGATGCTTGGTGTCGGGAAGGTGTTGTGAATGAGTCAAGTTTGGGAAGTGATTTCAAATTTGAAATCTCAAATCTGAAATTTCAAATTGAAGGATCCCCAGACATGTAGGGTGCGTGGAGTCTTCTGAACGCACCGGATTGGCGATCTCGCCGGATGGAGACGATGGTGGTGCGTTCCGAAGACTCCACGCACCCTACGGACTCGCCCACTTTGAGGCGGAAGTGAAAGTCAGTTTCAGTCGTCGAGAACAATCATGTCACAGCGTCTGCTGTTGGAAGTCGTGGATGGCCCGCTCAAGGGGCAGACGTTTGCCGTGCCCGCCAACAGTACGCTGATGATTGGCCGGCTGCCCGAATGCGGCCTGTCCATCCCTCAGGATCTGACCGTCTCGCGCCAGCATTGCCGGGTCGAATTCCGTCCGCCCGAGTGCCGGTTGGTGCATCTCAGCCAGACCGGGGAAACGAGGGTCAACGATGTCTCCGTCTCCACGGCCGATCTGCACAGTGGCGACGACATCTCGTTCGGCGCGGGCAACCTAGTGCGAGTCTGGATTGAAGAGAGTTTGGCGGGGATCGAAGACACGGCACCACCCGGCCGCATCGATCACCTGACATCGAAACAATCCAACCGGTTCACGATGTCGATGGCGAGCTGCGGCTGGAACGTGTACGGCAGCGCCGAACCTCAGCCGGGATTCGAGCGGCTGTTGGAGGTTCTGGGAAAATCGCAAACGGTGTATGCGATGATCGACTTCCGCCGCCTCGGGCAACCCGTGCCGCCGGAACTGGTTGAGCCGCAGTACCTCTTCTCGTGGCTGCCGCCGGAATCGCAGGCTCAGTTTTCTCCCTTGATGGTGTCGCTGTCCGCCAATCCGAGCGTGGCCGACATCCTGCGTCAGGGCTGGGGTCGCGACGGCATCGTCTGCTGCGGCTCCAAGTTGAAAGATGCGGAACTGCTGGCGCACTGGCGGAAGGCGATCGGCGCAGAAGGAGACCAGCCCGGCTCGTCGATGACCGTCTATTATTGGCCGTCGCTGTTGAACATGATGCTCACGTGTCAGTCGGCCCAGCAGGTCGAGCCGCTGTTGTCCGGATTGAGCTGGCTGTTTGTCGAAGCCCCGGATTCGCCAAGCGGCTGGCATCTGTATGCGGACGAAAAGTTCGCGTCGGTGTTGACTGCGGCCGGTCTGCTCCCCGCCGAGCCTTCCGACCCGGTGGTTCAGCGGACCCGCGAAGGTGCCAGTTAGGCGACCGCGTGGGCAACGCCCCGCGCACCGAGTGGCATGGACGCTGTTTCGCCGCACGATGCGTGGGGCGTTGCCCACGCGGTTAAACGAGACAGCTCTGACCGCGCAAGGTATCAACACGAAAGTAGGACGGGCAGGAATGCCCGTCCTACAAATTAGTTCTCGGATGGGTTCAACGGAGGTTCTCATGCTACCGGCCGCACGAATCAGCGATATGCACGTCTGCCCAATGGTGACTCCGGCCGTGGTCCCGATTCCGCACGTGGGGGGGCCGATCTGCATGTGTTGCCCTACCGTGCTGATCGGCTTCATGCCCGCCGCCCGTGTGGGCGACATGGCGGTCTGCGTCGGCCCGCCCGACGTGATCGCGATGGGATCGTTCACGGTACTCATCGGCGGTCAACCGGCGGCGCGCCTGAGTGATATGACGGTCCACGGCGGTGCGATCGTCGTCGGCTGCCCGACAGTCCTGATTGGCTGAGCGAACGATGCCGCTCAGGGCGGAAAGGAAGAACATGGCCGATCGACAAATTTTTGGAACAGCGAGAATACCGGGGCCGCTGGGTATCAAGCCTTGGTCTGCCTTCGTCACGGCGTCAAGTATCCGTTCCAAGGATATCATTCCATCCGGAGCAAGGCCCACCAAGGATGGTGAACCGAATCACTATGACGTTTCCGAATACGCGATCTTTTGGGTGCCAGAAATCAGTCCGGCAGGAATCTACCAGAGTGCCCCGCCCACGCGGGGTCAGCGAAGGCGTGCCCACCGCACCGGAAAATACAAGGTCGTGTTTGTGAACGGCCAAGAGGGTAATCCCATGAAGCACAAGATGCAGGCGTGTGCCTTGGCAGCCGTCTCGGGCGGCCCGGTCGAAGGGATCTACAACGCAAGCAGCAATGTCGTGGGTGATACCCTCAAGTCGCTGTGGATGAAGCTGACTTCATCGGCATTGATGAATGCGGAGTCGGCTGTCGTCAAGCTTGTCGCTGGACAAAGGGAGTCGGAAGAAACGATTCGCAAGCACCTCCGGAATCGCGATTGTCCCGCGTCGGCGACCCTCTTCAATTTGTTGTTGCAGGAAGATTACTCCGATGCATTCATCGTCGGCCACAGCCAAGGTAACATCGCGATCTGCAACGCGATCAATGGCGTGTTGACCTGCCGGGGCGAATCCGCCGTCCGGAGCATGAAGGTGATCGCCATCGCTTCCCCAACGGTCACTTGGGAAAACGAGGACATTGTGACGGTCTTGAATATGAAAAATGATCTCGTCGGCTGGTTATCCGGTCATCGCGGCACGATTCCAGCCAGCGTCGGGGGGTGGTCTGGAATCACTTCAGATTCAGATGTTTCCCAAATGATTTTGGGCTATGAACGGGCACGGTTGAACATTTTGACTCACAGCTTTTATCTGTATCTGGCCGAACTTTGGGAGAAGCTGGTTCCCCTGTTTCCCTGAATGGCAAGAATGAAAATGAAGTCGTTCCGAAATCAATGCGAGACCCACACATGACCGCAGGCAAGCCACCGTCGCGAGATTGGCGGGCACAGCCGCCTGCTCAGTCTCTTTATGCGCGCGAATGGCGCGGTGCCAAAGGCGGGACAGCAGCGCGTTTTTCCCGGAAGTTTAAGTTGCGTGTGGTCGGACTGGCCCTCGTCACTCTCGTCTCTGTGATCGTGTACCTGCTGGCTTCCGCAGCCGGTCCCGTTCCGTCGGTGCATATCGTGACCCTCGGCATCGGCGCGTATGGCGGTAGCGGCAATGCCAAAGGCAACATGCCCGTCAACCCGTTTGGCGAGCAGGATGCCCGAGCGTTTGGCGCGTTGAATGAACTTAACCCGAAGCAGTTTCCTTCAGTGCGGCAAGGGGACAACGCGCTCAACGGCGCGCAGTTTTTGGGCTTCCTCCAAAAGGAAGCCAATGCTTCGGCATTGAGCGACCAGCATCTCATTGTCTTCTGTACGCTGCACGGTTTGGTCCAGACTTCCGGCG
The DNA here is from genome assembly GCA_043733345.1 of Schlesneria sp. Classification (GTDB taxonomy): domain Bacteria; phylum Planctomycetota; class Planctomycetia; order Planctomycetales; family Planctomycetaceae; genus Schlesneria. The sequence goes on along the minus strand of JAYTGQ010000118.1, from coordinate 3,469 downwards.
ACGTGGAACTGTTTGCAATCGACGCCACGCCGGACAGCCCGAGTACCTCGTCGGGCACGATGGTCCCGCTTAAAGAATTGGTGACTCAATTGCAGTCCAGCCGCGCTCGCCATGTGTTGCTGGTTCTGGATGCCGCGCGTCTGGGTGTGCACTGGAGATTGGGGATTTTGAACAACGACATCGCGGCGCAGGTGGCTGGCGACTGGCCTCCACGAAGTCAAAGTCCAGACGTTCGCACGGCCGGTGAAGCGGGCAAAGTTGCGATTCTGCTGGCCGCCAGTCCCGGTCAGCAGAGTTGGCCAGCGGAGGAGCATTCCGCATTGGCTCGCTTCCTGATTGAAGGACTGGCTGGCGCGGCGGACGGGTGGGAAGACAGTCGCCCCGCACGAGACTCAGGGACACGCGACCAACGGGTGCGTCTCCACGAGTTGGCGGCGTTCGTCCGGCAGCATGTCGAAGAGTGGACTCGCCGACACTACGGAGTCCTGCAAACAGTTCAATTGCTTGGCAACGTGACCGATTTTGATCTGGCGATTGTGTCGCCTGCGGTTTCTCCATCGAAGTCCGAGGGATCAAAGTCAGCCAGCCTGAAGCCTTCATCGTTGAAGCCTTCAGCAATCAAAACTGCCGCGGTGAAGGCTGGCGAGTCGTCGGGTACAAAGCAGGAGGAGACCGAACCGCCGGACTCGACCGCGAAGTCAGGGGCCACATCTGACGAGCCATCCTCAGCCGAACCCGCAGCGACCGCGAACCCCGCCAAGGGCACGGCCGGAGTGAAATGGGACGTGCGTCTGGCGGAGCTGTGGAAGGCACGCGATGAATGGCGTGAAGCGGGACATCAGGGTCGGCATGCCATCTGTCGTCGGATGCCCCTAGCCTGGCGGACGTTTGAAGCGCAGTTGGCTCTGGCCGAAGCCTTGAAACGCGGAGGTTTGGATGAACTCTCTCCGCTGACGGTGCAACAGGCCGAAGCCGCGTACAAGAAGCTCCAAAATCAGTCGGTATTTCCCGCCGGGGCGGAGTTGACGGCGAACGATGTGCAACGTCGGTCTCTGCAAGAACTGGGATTTGGTGCGGAATCAAATCCGCCGACTTCAGATGTCCTCGCGGCGGCCGAAAAGTATCTGCTGGCACTGCTCAAGGAGACGCCGGGTTCCGCAGTATCGGATGCGCTCGCGGCGGCTGTCCGCCCCACTCCCAATTCCCAGAAGCCGGACTCGTCGGTCATTCAAGCGTGGTTGCGGCAGGAACTCCTCCGTGAGGCGAGTCCCGAGAATTGGGATCGGCTCAGGCAGGTCGTGAGTCGCTTGCAACGCATGGGATGTCTGCCGCCGACGGCCGAGAGCCTGCTGTTGCGCGATGTGTTGGCCGTCGAAGATGGCGCGGCCCGACTCGGAAAAGGTGATACGCTACAGCGGATATTGGCGTTGCGGGATCGCTATCGACAACTGGCTGTCCGCTCACCCGAATCGCTGCCGTTGGTTCGCGAAACCGCTCGAACCGGGCTGCGGTCGCTCAACGCCGCCGAACGCTGGCTGTTGGCTACCAATGCTGATCGACCGGAGGTCAGAGACTGGCTGGACAAGTCCGATCAGGCGGCGACTCAGGCGGAGTCGATGACGCGGCGTTATGTGGACACCGTAGGGATTTGGAGTGATCTGCTGGCCGAGTTGCCTGCCGCCGCCGAATGGGTCGCCACGCGAGCCAACGACGACGACCACCGCAAAGTCGATTGGCTCGGTTTGCGGGAATTGGCTCGTCAATGGGCGGAACGAGAACGGGATGGAAAATGGGAAGTCGAGCCGTTCCGAAATGCCTGGCCCGACAAGCCCGCCCGCTGGACCGATCTGGAGCGGCTGCTGCTGGCTCAGTTCATCGACGCTCAGCGACTGAAGGTGGCGCTGTTGACAGATCACGACGATTCCTCGGTCCAGAGTCTGTCGTCCGATGATTTGTCGAAACTCGCGAGCCAGGCGGTCGTACACCGCAACGATTTCTGGAACGAGGTCCGCCGCTCGCTGCCGAGTCTCGGCACCGCCGATCATCCGACACCAGCCGTGTGGCGTGAGGCCGATCGACTGCTCGCGCAGCCGTGGCTGCCCAGTGACGAGCGTCGCAAGCTGGATGCCCTGCGACGACTCGAACCGCGCGGCGATCCGCTACCCAACCGTTCCGCAGAAGTCGGTTCACTCTGGCAGGGGTTCTGGTCCATCGCCACGCTCAGCCTCCTGGCGCGTGATCAGGAGGGAACCACCGGCTTGTGGAAGGATTGGGAGCGGCTGGCCGAACTGTCTCAACCGAACACTGCGACCGCTCGCGTACCAAGCAACGCGGAACAAGAGGCATTGCGCAAGCGACGCGCTGAGCTGGGCCGGGCAATTCGTCAGCAGTGGAGTACGCTGCAAAGTCGCGCTCAGGTGGCGAAGACCGCCATCAGTTTGCCAGCCTGGCACCGGGTGGCCGCGACGCTCGATCCCACCCTTTTGCCTGAGGCCGATCCGGATGTCTGCATTCGCGACGAACGACAACGACAATTCGCAGACTGGCTGACCGTGTTCGCAGCCGACTGGCGCAGTCGCGCCACGGCTGCGACGAACCCCGACCCTCTGGGCTATGCCGCACTGGCTGAACGTGCGGACAACCTGACCCGCGAACTCGGCGGGGTGACGCCGCGCACCGAGCCGCCGACGCAGGTGCGGTTTCAGGACGACAAGCGACCGTCGTTCGATGCCCAGCGGCGTGCCCGCTTGAATCTCTCCATCGCACCGGTGTCGGAAGCGAGTGGCCCGCTGAAAGTGCTCATTGCCGGTTCGCAGGTCCGGCTGGTGGAGGGGACGAATCAGACGTTCGTCCGTCAGGCAGCGGCCCGCCCGTTGCCCGCCAACGGCCAGTTTGTGGTCGATCTCAAACTGGACGACGATGTCGAAACCACTCAACCTTTGCTTGTGGCATTGACCGAAGCCGACGGCTATCCGCTCGACTTCCGCCATATCCTGCTCTACCCGCCGTTTGATCCTTCGCAGTGGCGGATCGAGTTCTTGGAAGCTGTCACGAGCACGCCCTTGGAGCATGTGCCGCTCTCGAAGGAGACGGGGATCAAAGTCTTCCTGCCGCCGATGGCGACGATGTCTGTGCGAGCCAACCTCGTTCGCCCCGTGAAGGACTCGACCACGTCCGCCAAGATCACAATTTACCGGTTGACGGAATCGAGTCGTGTACCGCTGATCGAGAATCTCGATCTCAAACTAGAAGCGGGCAAGGAGCGGACGCCGATCCTCTGCGATCTACCGGCTCCCGCCAAAGACAAAGCGACCGCGCTACCACAAAATCCCGCCGAACCGCTCGCCGATCTGGCGCGAGGCTGGTTGTTTGAGATCACGCCCGAGAGTCAGAAGCCGCTGGAGTACTTGATTCGCCCGACGTTCTGGTCGGCCACGAAGTTCATCGACGAGCCGCAGCCGATCATTCG
>JAYTGQ010000117.1:0-2661 GCA_043733345.1 Schlesneria sp. | reverse complement strand
TCAGCCCCCGGACTTTCGCGTTGAAGAGTCCGGGGGCTGACGCCACCCGGCTCACCAGAAATCTCTCCTCGACGACCGATCGCAGCAGGACAACGCCTCATCCTCGGCGAGGCACGCTGTACGTCGGCGTGATGACGACCGCCATGATCGTTTGTTTGGTGGGACTCAGCGGTCTGTCGGTCGCTCATCTGGGAGTCCGCTCTGCGCAGAACACGCGCAACACCGAGAACGCCGCGCTGCTCGCCCGCGCCGCCGTCGAAGAGGGCGTGCGCCAAATCCGCTCGGCCCCAGCGTGGCGCACCACTTATGCCAACAACACCGAATACCCGGCGACACCGCTGGTGATGAATGGCGGAACGATCGCGTGGCGGTTCGTTGATCTCGATGGCAATCTCAACAACAACCCGGCGGACGGCGTGCGCATCTACGGGATCGGCCGCGCGGGGGGAGCGACCTTCGTCGAAAACGTTTTGCTGCAACCGACCGATGCCGGATTGACCTGTTTGGAAGCCTCGTTTCATTGCGGCGGCAGCATCACCCTCAACTCGTTCTGCGATCTCACGACCTCCCAGTTCGTCAGCTCGAACGGCTCGATCTCGGCTAGCGCCACCCCCTCGATCATCATCGGCAGTGCTCAAGCGGTCGGCAGTATTTCGGGAACGGTCACGCTCACCAAGACGACCGGCATTACGCCGCGCCAAATGCCGGGCAACACCGTCTTCGACTACTACCTCGCCAACGGCACCTGGATCGACATCGATAGCCTGCCAACGAGCTGGGGAACGCGCCAACTCTTCAAGAAAGTCCTCGCCCCCTCCGTCAATCTGTTTGGTCCGTCCGGCAACGCCGAGGGGATCTATGTGATCGACTGTGAAGGCCGGAATCTGGTGATCGAGAACGTGCTCGTGATGGGAACGCTGGTCATCATCAACCCCGGAACAACGTGCCGCTTTCAAGGTTCGATGTCGCTTTGTCCCGTCAGTCCCCACTACCCGGCGGTGTTGGTGCAAGGCAACGCCCAGTTCACGATGTCGCAACTGGACTTGGACGAAGCTCTGCTGGCCACCAACTTCAATCCGACCGGTGTTCCCTACAACGGCACGGCCGATGCCGACACCGCCGACAAGTACCCGTCCAAGATCAAGGGCCTAGTCTATGTCTCGGGACAGATGAGACTTCCCCCCGCTTCGGTCGAACCCTTCTTTGACGGCTCCGTCATCTGCAACACGTTCCAAGCCGACAGCACGGGCGATGTGAAGTTCAGTTACCGCCCCACGCACCTCCACTACCCCCCGCCCGGCTTCGCCGTCGGCAGTACGATGCAGATCGTCCCCGGCACATGGACCCGCTCGGCTCTCCCCTGAACCGAGTGCCTTGTCATGCCTTACTTTGGGGGTAGCCGAAGTCGTGAGACTTCAGAAAACATGGAACTCTCTCGAGTTCGGCTGGGTGGCCGGGGTTGGAGCGTCTTCGCGAAACCCCGGGGCTTCCTTCGCCAAGACTCAGTCCAGCCCCGGCCACCCAACCCCAGAAGTAAGGCATGACAAGGCACCAGCCGCCCGTTGAAAAACCGTAGCACGGACGCCCTCGTCCGTGATTTCTGCTGGGTTTCGGAGGGACGAAGGCGTTCGTCCGACGGTTTCAACAGGCTGCCAGGTCATTCGCCGCAGCACGGACAGACCTCGGGCACGAAGACCGTCAGCGTGGCCGAGTACTTGGTCGAGTCGTAGCCCTCGCCCTGCTCGTCCGTCGCATGATGGACGACGACCAAGTAATAGTTCCCCTCCTTGGGAGTGAAGAAACAGCGGCCGTTCTCGTTCGTCTTCCGTTCGTAGGTCGAGTCGAATCCCTCGGCCAGCGTCTCGCCGCGCGGAATGAAACTGACGCGAGCCGCCTTCAGCGGCTGACCGTGGAACAGCACCTTCACCCGGATCGGCACATCCGGTCCCATCGGCGTGACGGTGTTCGCATCGGCCACGATCTCCAGTGGATGCCCCAGCACTTTGTCGTAACCGGGATGCTCGTGCGGAATCTTGTCCAGCGACTTTGTGACGACGAAGAACGTCTTGCCGCTCTTCACGCTCCGAGTTGGTGTGCCGTGATTCACGATGGCATCGACCGTGTGATCGACCAAGTACAGCCCCGGTTCCGTCGCCGCGAACTTCGTCGTCCAGAACCCCTCCTTCGGCGTGGTGCCGACATCCACCAGCCGATCCTTCACGTCAAACGTCTTCTTATCGGGACCATGAATCTTCAGCGTGGCATTCGTCAGCGAAGTCTTGCTCGCCAGCTTGAAGTCCCGATGGTCGTTGCCGTGATTGCCAAGCATCAGATCGACATGGACGGCGTCGCCTGACCGGATCACGTTCGTGTTGGTCTGCACCCAGGTATCGTGAGCCTCCGTCACCGCAGCCCGCCCCAGCAGCAATATCAAGCACAGCAGTCGTCGTTGCATCGCATGAACTCCCAAGTGAAAAACCGCTTCAGTGACCGTCGTCGTCTGAGTGATAGTGGCAGCCGACACATTGTTGATTTGCAGGCGCGCATTTGAAATCACCAGCCTTAGCAGCCTGTTGAAAAACGGCTGTCGGGAGGGCGAGGCTCCTGCCGAGCCGCGAGAAACAAGCGACTTTCCTCACGCACACGGCTCGGCGGGAGCCT
>JAYTGQ010000116.1:0-7432 GCA_043733345.1 Schlesneria sp. | reverse complement strand
TGTTGAAAAAGGGAGGGCGAGGCTCCCGCCGAGCCGTGTGCGTGAGGAAAGTCGCTTGTTTCTCGCGGCTCGGCAGGAGCTCGCCCTCCCGACAGCCGATTTTCAACAGGCTGTTACACTTGTAGTCACTGATCGCACTGCCCGTCTTCTCCTCCCGACAGCCGTTTTTCAACAGGCTGTTACACTACGTTGTTGGGCAGGCCGCTAATTCCGGCTGGAGACCGGGCGACAGAAAGCGTTTCACCGCGGCGACCATCTCCTTGGCTTCGCACGGCTTTGTCAGATAGACCGACGAACCGGCTTGATAGCCTTGCACTTGGTCGAAGAAGCCATCGCTGCCCGAGAGCATCACGATGGGCGTCTTCGCGGTGACGGGAGTCGCTCGGAGCCGCTTGCAGGTTTCGTAGCCGTCGAGACCGGGCATGCGCACGTCGAGCAAAATGAGATTCGGTCGTTCACGCAGGGCGAGATCGAATCCCGACTCACCGTTGTCAGCGGTCAATACCCGATAGCCGTGGCGCTCGAGCACCGATGTCGCGATGCGGCGAATCGTCGGGCTGTCGTCCACGATCAAGACCGTTTCCGGCGAGGAGTCCAGGACCGGAACCCCGGCGACCACCGGCTTCGATAACTTGGGCAGCATGACGAAGCGGTGTTGGCACGCCGGACAGGCTCGCGTTTGACCCAGTGCCGAAGGGCGGGCCAGCAACACCACGTCGCAGGCAGGACACTGCACTGCAAACTCATTCGACGCCACGGAAGTGGACGGTGCCTGTCCGGAAACAGGTGCCGGTTCCGTGAACAGGCGGTTGAGCAGCGCATCAGGGACGCGGGGAATGGAAGTGCCATTGGTCGCCAGCGGCATCTCAACAGTGCCGACGGTCGCGACTTCGTTCGTGCGTGCTGTTTTCGATTCTGCGGTGGCCGAGCCGACAAGGGCCTCGATCCATTTCAGTCCCCCGGCAGCCAGTGCGGCATGAGTGGAAAACTCGATCAGCTTGCGAAGATAGACCTGCGACTTGGCCGGAGTTTCGGCGACTCAACCCAGCCATAACCACAACTCGGGGTTGTTACCATCGGTCTCGGTGGCCTTCTCCAGATGCAGTCGCGCCAGCAACCGGTTTCCCGTTTGCGCCGCCTGAATTCCCTTTTGAAGCAACTCGCCTGTGACTGCCGCAATCATGTGATTCTCCAGACGGTTTTCGTTTGCCGTCACTCCGCTTTGGCCCCGTGTAATTGAAGCACAGCGGCGGAGTTCGTCCGGCGTCGAGAGACTCGCTCAGCACGGCATCAGCAACAAACCGCACGCCGTGAGAGAAATTGTTCACCTGAAAAAACACAACTCGTTCAGGCGTTTACGAGTTGACACGCCTCACGGCAAACAACGCGGGTCGAGGCGGCACCAGCACCACGTTGCCGCGCGTCACTAACGACAGTCAAACGTGACGAGAAGACAACGTGGCGACGTGGACTCGCCGACAGACTTCCTTCGCGCGGTTGGATCTGACACGAACAGCTTGTTGAAAAACGTAGGACGGACGAGCTTTGCACAAATAATCAGGTCGCACACTTCATGTAGGGTGGGCAGTGCCCACCATTCCACCATCGTTTGTGGTGGGCAGTGCCCACCCTACATTAGTTGTGCAAAGCCGGACGGACGACTTCGTCCGTCCGAAACCAAGCAGACATCACGGACGAGGGCGTCCGTGCTACGTTTTTTCAACAGGCTGTTCGTGGCGGACAACGAGATGGCCCGGTTTTCACTCAGGCGCCATTTTCGGCACGATCACTCTTCACGTTCCTCACCGCACAAACGCGAAGGTGGTATGCGAACTCACGCGAAAGATGCTTGAGCGGGACGTGTTCCCACGTCCATTCTTCGCCGATCCACGGCAGCCTGACGCCGTAGAGGATGTCGAACCGATCGACCTCGCGACCGTCGCTGTCGATCTGAATCTTTTCGATGTCCGTGATCAGCGTCACCACGCCGGGCAATCGTTGCAGGTAGTCGAGATGATTTTCAATCAGCGATCGCGCGTAGTCGTCGATTTCCTGCTCCGGTCGCGACAGACTCTTCGACAAGTACATCGCGGGGATGTAAGGGAGCTGTGAGAGCAGATTCACAGAAGCAACATAATCCACTTCATCATCGTCACAGAACAACTGTGGCACGGCACGCGGCAGCGGAGCCAGTGGATCGTGGGCGATGCGCGCGAGTTCCGCCGCCGTTTCCGAGACATCAGCACGAACGAGTCGCACATTGCGGTAACGCAGCGTGGTCAGATAAGCCCTCAACGGATGAACGACATCGACGAGAATCACTTCTCGAAACGTGGCGGCCAAATCGGCGAGCGGCACGTCGAGCAGTAGTCCCGATCCGAAAATGACCGCCTTCCGGCGCTGCGGGCAGTCCAGCAAGGCGGCTCGAATCGTGGCCTGCGTCCGTTGCAGATGCGCTTTCCACGCGCGACGGCATTGCCGGTGACGGACCTTGATCCCCAACTGCCCTCGCAAATACCCGATCCGCCGCATCGCGAAGGAACGCGGCGTGAGCAGGTACTCGACCAATTCCAGAATCATGAATGACTCCGCTGTTTGATATACCTCGCGCGGTCGAGGCTAACACTCACCCGAAGCGTAAGCGAGGAACTCAATACACCTCCTCGTTTATACTTCGGGTTAATGTGCCGCAGCGACAAATGTGTCAGCCTCGGCCGCGAGAGGTATAAGTCCCCTCACGTTGTCGATCCGCCGCTATTGGCCGCATGAGGCGCGTAGACTTCGCTCCGCTTGATGACCGCTTCCGCTTCGAGAATCACACCGATGGGAACTTCCGTGAAGGCAATCACGCTGAGGTCTGGAAACGCGCGCTGAATAAACTGGCGGAACGTGCGTCGAAACTGGGAATCGACCAGCAGTGCCACATCGACTCCTTTTTGTCCGGCGGCTTGCAACGCGGTGCCGATTCTCAGCATCAAGGCTTCGTGAATATCAGGTGAGACGGCCAGTTTTTTGTCCTGCACACTGCGTCGCAGATCCTGCTCCAAAGACGGTTCCAAGACCACCGCGTGCAGTCGCTTTTCAGAGTCGATAAATGGGTCACAAATGGCGCGGGCGAGAGAGGGCCGCACACGCTCGGCAAAATCCGCAGGCTCTTTGCAAGACTGCGCGTGGTGGGCCAAGCCTTCCAAGATGACCGTCAAGTTGGTGATCGGAATTCGCTCTTCCAGCAGCAGCGACAGGATGCGATGCAGCGTTCCCATGGAGAGCATGTTCGGAATCAGTTCATCAATGACAGCAGCGGCTTTTTCACGAGCCTTGGCGATCAGTTGACCGAGGTCTTCGCGGCTGAGCAGATCGCCGGAATGACGCTTCAGCACTTCGCGCAGGTGGGTGACGATGACATTCGGCGCATCGATCACGGTGCAGCCGAGCATTGTGGCCTGTGATCGATCGTTCTCAGAGATCCACTTGGCGGGCAATCCGAACGCAGGATCCTGAGTGTCATCGCCCTTCAATGGGATCCGGGCTCCCCCAGGATGAATCGCCAGCACCTTCCCGATGTGCAGCATCGCACGTCCCGCTTCCTGCCCCGCGACCAAAATCCGGTACTCCTCATCCGCGAGCTGAGCGTTGTCGCGAATCCGGACCAGCGGAATCCACAAGCCGCACCGCTTGCCGAGATCCTTCCGCATCGTGGCGATTCGTTGCAGCAGGCCCAGATCGCGCTTGGGATCGACGAGCGAAACCAAATGCGGCCCGATCTCGATACAAGCCCGATCCGTTTCCAAAAACTCGTCGAGATGTTGTTCCATGACGCTGCGCACTGCGACTGGCTTCACGATTTCCTGAGCTTCGGCCGCCGCTGCAATTGCCGCTGGAGTCAACTGCCGCGAGGCGTAGTAAAGCGTTCCCGCGATGAACAGGAACGGCAGCGAAGGCATCCCTGGCGCAAGGGCCAGCAGTCCAAGCAATCCCGCACCGATTTGTAACGGCTGACGCTTGGAAAAGAATTGCGATCCCAACTGAGAACCGAGGCCAATCTGGTTGGATGACTTGGTCACCAAGATACCGGCCGATGTCGCAATAATGAGTGCCGGATTTTGAGAGATCAATCCGTCCCCCACCGTCAGAACAGAATAGACCTTCAACGCCTGTACGGGCGGCATCCCGTTCATCAGGCCAATAATAATCCCGCCAACGAGATTAATGCCCGTGATGATGAGGCCCGCCACTGCGTCACCGCGCACGAATTTACTCGCACCATCCATCGATCCGTAAAACTCGGCCTCTTGCAGCAGAGCCGCTCGCCGACGCTTGGCTTCGACATCGTCGATGGCGTGCGAGTTGAGATCCCCGTCGATCGACATTTGCTTGCCGGGCATCGCGTCCAGAAAAAATCGCGCGGCGATTTCCGAGATGCGTGTGGAACCTTTCGTGATCACCACGAACTGAATAATGATCAAGATCAGGAACACAACCAGCCCAACGACGAGATTCCCGCCGACGACGAAGTTGCCGAAGGCCTCCACCAGCTGGCCAGCATTGGCCTGTGTGAGAATCAACCGAGTCGTGGCAACGTTCAAAGACAGTCGCGTCAGCGTAAACAACAGCAACGCCGAAGGAAAAACCGACAGCTCCATCGGCGAGCCGACACCCAGCGTCACCAACAACAACAGAATTGTGGAACTCAAACTGAGCGTTAGTAAAACGTCGAGTAAGGCCGTCGGCAGCGGCACGATTAATACAACCAAGATCGCCATGACAGCGAGCGGAAACACCAGCTCACTGCGCTGGTTCATGGTCAGCGGCGGTGCGGTCGCAATCGACATGGTTCGTTATCCTCATTCACATCAACCGTCAGGCATGTCACCGGCGAACCTGCTTTTCCATTCCGGTTTTATACTTCGCGCGGCCGAGGCTGACACTAACCCGAAGCGTGAGCGAGGAACGCAACACATCTCCTCGTTTACACTTCGGGTTGGTGAGCCGCACCGACAAATGTGTCGCTTTCGGCCGCGTGAAGTGTAAAACAGAGTAATTAACCCGCAGCGTGAATTCTGATATTGCTTCTACGCCCGCGTCCCGCGCAATCCAGACACGTAGTTCAACACTTCACTCACGGCGAGATACAGTGCTTGTGGAATCTCCTGACCAACGCCCACTGTCTTATAAATGGCTTGAGCCAATGGCTTTCGCTGGATGACTGGAATGCCGTGACGCCGCGCCCGCGCCATGATGAGTAACGCGAATTGATCGCGACCTTTCGCAATCACAATCGGTGCGTTCGTCCGACCGGGTTCAAAACGCAGCGCGACGGCAAAGTGAGTCGGGTTAGAAATAATCGTCGTCGCCTTCGGCACTTCCTCCAACATTCGATTTTGCATCGCGATTTCGCGGGCGCGTTGCTTCCGTTTCGCGACCATCAGCGGGTCACCTTCGTCGTCCTTGTGTTCCCGCTTCACATCCTCACGGGACATCATCAGTTTCTTCTCATTGCGGAACCATTGCAGTCCGTAATCACTCGCTCCAATGACGAGCAGCAAGGCTGAGGTTGTGACAAGAAGATTCGCTTCCAGCCCCCACACCGTCGCAACAATGGTGGCCAAGTCTTGCTCTCCGAACGTGACAATTTGTTCCACCCGACCGCTGAGCGTCCACCAGACAACGGTGCCAATCAGCACCACCTTGGCGAGCGAAAAACCACCGCGCGTCAATCCTTCCATCGACAGCAGCCGCTGCCAGTTTTCCGCCGGGTTGAGCTTCTCCCATTTCGGACCAAGCGATTCCGTGTTGATATGGACACCCGCTTGCCCGATGTTCGAGACCAAGCTCACCACAAACAGCCCGGCCATCAATGACCCCGCCAATTGCAGCCCGCGTCCGAACAATTCCACAAACAAGGCCTGAGCCTCATCGACACTCATCTCCACGCGTGCCGCCATGACATGCGCACGAAAATCGTGGCTCAGTCCCTGCGCTAATGCCAAACCGCCCCACCACAGACCCAACGCGCCCGCAAATAACAGCAAGCTGTTGTTCAATTCAGGGCTGTACGCGAACTGCCCCTGAGCACGCGCGTCGTCGCGACGACGCTGTGAGGGAAGAAATGTATTTTCGTTGTCGTGTCCGTCAGCCATCGTTATCGACCGATCAATAATCCGGAGTACTGTTGCAAGATCACGTTCATACGCGGCGCGAGACTCGGCCACAGCGTCCACGTCGCCACCAAGCCAACCAATAATCTCAGTGCGAGGCCGAACGACATCAGGTTCAACTGGGGAGCCGCCTTCGCCATCAGCCCGAGTATCAGCGAGGTGATGAACAGACAGCACGCGATCGGTGCCGCCAGAATCAAGCCCCATTCCGTGGCTGCTGACATTGCACTCAGTGCGGTACCGACTGACACTGCCATGAATGGCCTGCCAATCGGCTGCTTTTCAAAGGAAGCATGCAATGCCGACAAAAAGACGTGGTGAACATTCTGCGTAAAGAACAACATCACACCAAACAGTTGAAAGATTTCAGCCATAATAGTCGTGACCTGAGGCCGAGTCGGATACGTGATCGTGCCGAGCGTCAGTCCCATCTCTTGGCTGATGTAAGCCCCCGCAACTTGAAATGGCACGAGAAACAACCCGAACACATAGCCCAACGCACAACCCAAGATCACCTCACGGCCGACAGCCAATGCGAAGGCCATCCACGGTTGACTGTGCATCGCTACGACGACATCCACGGACAGTGTGTCAGACTCGATAAACCAGAAGCAGGTCAGCGCGAGAGCCACACCCGCCTTCGCCATGCCTGGCACAAACCGTCCGCCTAAGTACGGGATCGTCGCCATAAATGCCGAGACACGAGCCAGAACCAGCCCGAATGCCATAAGCCATGTCTCAAGCAAGCCATCCATGATCTCACCCTGACTGAGACTCCAAATATCAATGCCCGATTTGAGCCGCCCGCACAAACATCTGCACCGTGAAATAGATCGACATCTGCAACAACCAGGGCATCGTCAACACCAACAACCCCGCCAGCGCGATCATGCGCGGGGCGAAGCTGAGCGTTTGTTCCTGAATGTTCGTCACCGCTTGAAAAATACTGACAGCCAAGCCAACGACCAGACTGACAACCAATGCCGGCAGAGTGAGCAACACCGCGTGGTAATAAAACTCACGCCCCAAAGCGACCGCATCCAGTTTGGTCATGATTGTGATCCTGTTGTGTTGTTGGAGGCGATGTGAAAGTTCAAATACCAACCCGCAGCGTGAGCGAGGGCGATTCCACGCCGAATATTCTGACGCCCTCGCTCACGCTTTTTGAAGTTGCGCTCTTTGCGTTTTCAGCTCCAAAGGGGCGATGTTATACGGATCGCAGAAATTAGCCGCGCGGCGCTAGCCCCGGTTCAAGCCGTGTAACCGGGGCTAGC
>JAYTGQ010000115.1:0-7435 GCA_043733345.1 Schlesneria sp. | reverse complement strand
TAGGCACATTCCATGTGCCGTTCACCGAATTCCTCGGCGAATCACGGTCTCGCGGACGGCACACGGAGTGTGCCTGCTACTTTTGTCGGACACGTCATAGTTGAGTCTCACACCGGTCAAAGAGGGGTCGAGAATGGTCATTCGTAGAGCAGAGCTTGGAGTGATCGAGTCCGCCAGACTGTGTTCGTTCTCGTCCTCGATCGGTTGGCTGGGGATTGTCGGTCATGACGAAATCGTTCGTGCGGTGTTTGTCGGCCATCCCTCGGCAGCGTCCGTACGACGTGCGGCCGCGAGTTGGTGGGCCGAGTGTTCCACGAGTGGCTCACTCCAAGAAGCCGATTGGTTTCCAAGGCTGCGCCAGCAACTGCTCGCCTACGCTGACGGCGAGCGAGTCGAGTTTGATGAGTTTCACTTGGAACTGCCGGAACGAACGGCCTTTCGAGATCAGGTGCTGGCCACGACGAGACGACTCGGTTACGGAGCGACCACAACTTATGGAGACCTCGCACGGAAGGTCGGGCATTCCGGTGCAGCCCGTGCCGTGGGAACCGTGATGTCTACGAACCGCTTTCCCATTTTGATCCCCTGCCACCGGGTGCTGGCCTCAGGTGGCAAGCTCGGCGGCTACACCGCGCCGTCGGGGACTGATCTCAAGCAAAGGCTGCTCGACATGGAACAAGCACTGCATTCAGCGCGGGCCTCCTGACAGTCTGTTGAAGAACCGTAGGATGGACGCCCCGTCCGTCCGTTTCCAATTGGTTTTCGCTCGAACGAGGCGTCCAAGCTACGTTTTTCAACAGGCTGCTAACCCCGCCAAAACGCTCGACCGCAGGTCTCCTCTGTCCCCCATGTCTCCCTTGAAAGCCGTCCGCATGTCGCGAGTCCTGTTTCAACTGACCGCCGCCGTCACGATGGCCTTCGTGATCACGATCTTGGCGATGGTTTCGATGACGCTCGGCGAACCGACCGCGCCCGTCAACCTCTGGTTCGACAAGTACGGCGGGACGCTGCTGCTGGCCGAAGTGATCGGGATCATGCTCTTCGGACTCGCCGCGATGACGGCCGACCGTCGTGAGACGTTGCGCGAGCAGGCTCAGAAAAAGTCGCCTGACGTTGAACCTTGATGCCAGATTCCTCGAAGTTCACAGCGCGTCTCCGCCGCAACCGAAAGGAACAAGAAGATGGCGGACAAGAAGATCGGAGAGGAAGCATCTGGACCTCGCTTTCATCTTCTTGTCCACCATTTTCTTGTTGAGGTCTTCTGACAGCCGTTCGTAGATGAAGTGGGCGAGTGACAAGCTTCTCCGGCAGCGGGGATCACTGGGTGACAGTGCGGAAATCTGCGCGCCCGGCGAAGAAACAAAACGTGAGTCGTACAGCCGATTCGATTCGATACTGCAATCACAAGAGTCCGAGGGCTGACGCCACCCGGCTCACCAGTTCTGTCGGAAACGTCATGACATTCAAAAGAGAAGGCCCTCGTCACGACGAGGGCCTTCCTGTTTTTGAACTTCATGCGTCGCGGATGTGTCACTTCGCCGGGACGAGCGACTTGATTCGGACGTTGCGGAACTCGACCGGGTCGCTATGACCGGCGAAGCCGAAGTAGCCCGTGGTACGGTCCTTGCCGGGGTGTGGGCTCTTTGCCATGTACTCGGTGACCTTGCTGAGATCGGTGTCGAGAATCGTCGAGCCGTTCAATTCGACCTGAATCGTCGCACCGACGACGCGAACTTCTTGATAGTTCCATTCCCCGACTGGTCGGTGATAGCCACGCGCGGCGGGAGCCATGCCGTAGGCCGAACCGTGTACTTGTCTCGGATCGAGGCCCTTGTACTTCGGGTGTTCAGTGTCGAGAACTTGCAGCTCGCACATGCCGACGTAAGCGGTGTCACCTTGTCCGGGATAGCGAATGGCCAGACCGTTGTTTCCGCTAGGAGGCAACTTGAATTCGAGTCGGACGGCGAAGTCCGAGTACTCGTCTTTCGTATGCAGCACGCCTCCCTGGCCGGTCTTGCAGCGGATCGCACCGTCGGCAACTTCGTAGTTCTCCACGGCTCCCGACCAACCCGTCAAGTCTTTGCCGTTGAAGAGTGGCGTGAAGCCCGCGTCGTCCCGCGCGAGCAGCTTGGCCGCCTCGTCTCCGGGAATCTCGCGAACAAAAATATTCTTCCAACGAATCTCACCCCCGTGAGTCTGAAGCTGGATCGGACCTTTTGGAACGAGCGGCGTCACGCGCTTCTCGTCGAAGTAGTTTTCGAGAATCGCGTTATCGACGACGAGCTTGTCGTTCAACGTGATCGTCGTGCGAGTCCCGATCTGGACGATGTGGAAGCGATTCCACTCGCCGAGTGGCTTGTCGGCCAGGACCAGCGGATCCTTGCCCGGCTTGCCCGCGCGGTTGTTCCACAGTCCGCCCGATCCTTTGTCGGCCCCGATGCCGAACTTGCTTGGGTCGGTGAAGTCCCAAATCTGAACCTGCGGGGCACCTTTCAGGTAAATGCCGCTGTCCGCTTTCGGGACCGTCTTGTAGTCGATCCACAGTTCGTAGTGGTCGTAGTCTTTGTCGGTTGTCAGGTAGAGGCCGAAACCATCATTGACGAGATCGGCGCCCTGAACGCTCCAGTGTTGCTTGATGTCGTCGAGGCTCTTCGTGCGCTTGGTCGTGCGGTCTTCGTCGCTCAGCGCCTGAATCTTGCGCGGGTCTTCCGTGCTGACACCGTGCCAGCCGGACAAATCCTTGCCATTGAAGAGGGACGTGAACCCGGCGGGCGGCTCATTGTCGGCCGCGGTGGCACTGAGCGCACCTAACGCCAGCAGACCAGTGAAACAGCATGCGGAACGAAACAGCATCGTGGGACTCCTTGCTACTCGATGGTGATAAGACAGGGTTGCTTAGCAGACACCCTTTCGCGGGGCGGCATCCTATCTGTCGTGTTCGATGGAAACCACGGAGTGCGATGAGATCAATCGTTCGTGTTCTGTCGCGCCGTGGGTTGGTTCGTCGAGACCTCCGACTGTGACGGTTAGCTGCCTGTTGAAAAACGGCAGTCGGGAGGGCGAGGTGTCGGGAGGGCGAGGCTCCTGCCGAGCCGCGAGAAACAAGCGACTTTCCTCAGGCACACGGCTCGGCGGGAGCCTCGCCCTCCCTTTTTCGACAGGCTGCTAGGTCTGCGAGTCGCCAAACGCTCAGCTTGGACCGCGCGAGTTCTCGTTCGACTGTGACGTTGTCCGCCTCCGAATCAGGCTCCGTTGCTCGTCAAGGGAAGTTCTGCGTCCAAGACGGCCAAGAAGCGGGCGAGTTCACTTTCTACGGTGAGGCACAGTTCGGCGCATCCGTCCCAGGACTCGGCACGGCCTAGGCTTTCCAGAGCCAAAGCCGCTTGAACGAGTGGTTCGGCACCGAAGTAAGCCACCGAGCCTTTCATCGTGTGCGCAGCGCGGCGCAACAATTTGAAGTCGCGGGTCTCGATCGCGCGGTGGATTTGGGATCGTTGCGTCGCGACTTCCTGTTTCACCAAGTCCGCGAACTCACGCAGCACGTCCGTCCCCCCGGCCAGGCGTTCTCTCGCGACATCCCAGTTGATCGGTGGGAGCGTGTGACACACCGTGGTGTCCGATTGAACTTCCCCCACCTGCGTTTCGGCGTCGTGCGGCGTCGAAGTTGTGCGGCACTCGGGAGCAACTTGACTTTCAACGTCCAATGACAGACAGACCGCGGGAAAGCGTTCGACAGCGCGAAACATCTCCGCGGGGGTGATCGGTTTGGAGACGTAGTCGTCCATGCCGGCCTCGAGGCAGCGTTCGCGGTCGCCTTTGAGGGCCTCGGCCGTCATGGCCACGATCGGGATGTGACCGCCGGTTTGATGCTCGCGATTTCGGATCGCGGCGGTCGCTTCGTAGCCGTCCATGACCGGCATCTGCATGTCCATCAGGATGACATCGAACTCCTGTTCGGCGAGCGCGTTGACCGCCTCTTGGCCGTTCTCCACCATGACCACTTGATGCCCGCGTCCCCGCAGCAGCCCCAACGCCACACGGCGATTGATGGCGTTGTCATCGACCAACAGCACGCGGCGCGGCGGAACGGGCGCGGCAGGAGACTCACTGGGTGATTGTTCCGGCTTGACGGTCGTGTACCGACCGAATTGGCGCAGCACCTCGTTGAGCAACTCGGACGCGATGACGGGCTTCGTCATGAACCGCCCAATGCCATATTTCTCACCGACATCGGCGTCCACCGGGAACGACCCTGATGAGATCATGATGATCGGGCATTGGCCCGGGGTTTGAGTGCCGCGCAGGCTCTCCGCAAAGTGGAGTCCATCTTCGCCGGGCATGTGGTGGTCGAGCAGAATGAGCCGAATCGGACGCTGCGATTCTCTCGCCGTTTGCAGCGCGTGTCGGGCGGCTTCGGCCGAGTCGGCCAACGTCGGTTGCATGTGCCAGTATTGCAGCATCTCGCTCAGAATGCGGCGATTCGTGAAGTTGTCGTCCACGACCAACACCGGCAAGTCGTGCAGTGAGTCGAGTTCCGCCGGTTCGTGCCGATGCTGATCGGCGGCGATCCCAAACTCGGCGGTGAAGTGAAACGTCGAGCCGCGCCCGGGTTCGCTTTCGACCCACATCCGACCGTGCATCATCTCCACGAGTTGCCGCGAGATCGCCAAGCCCAGCCCCGTGCCGCCGAAACGCCGCGTCGTCGAGGCTTCCGCCTGCTCGAACGGCCGGAAAATCTGGTCCTGCTTCTCGGAAGGAATGCCGATGCCCGTGTCGCTGATGGAGAAATGCAGCCGGACTTGGTCGGGCGTGATTGACTCGGCATTGACGTTCACGAAGATCTCGCCCGTCGCCGTGAACTTCACGGCATTGCCGAGCAGATTCACCAGCACCTGCTGCACGCGGCCCGAGTCTCCGCGAAGATGATCCGGGATTTCCGGTGCGACGCGGCAGGCGATCTCCAGTCCTTTCTCTGTCGCGCGGAGGACCAGCATCTGCGAGGCGCGACCGACGCATTCTGCGATCCGAAAGTCCACGGTCTCCAGTTCTAACTTGCCTGCCTCGATCTTGGAGAAGTCGAGGATGTCGTTGAGCAGCCGCAACAGAATGTGCGCCGACTCATCGACCGTGGCCAGATAGTCACGCTGATGCGGCCGCAGTTCCGTCTGAGCCAGCAACTGAGCCATGCCGATGATGCCGTTCATCGGCGTGCGGATTTCGTGGCTCATATTGGCCAGGAACGAGCTCTTCGCGCGGCTGGCGGATTCGGCGGATTCTTTGGCCTTGAGCAATTGCTCTTCGGTCTGCTTGCGGAGTGTGATGTCTTCGGCCAACCCCACGTAACCGGTGATGTCGCCCTCCGCGTTCCTCACCGCCGTGATGACGAGACTGACCATGAATTGGCTGCCGTCTTTGCGGACGTAGGTCCACTCGCGGCGATAGAACCGACCCCGCTTCGCATAAGCCACAAAGACTTCAAAGCCTTCGACGGGGTATCCCAACTCGCCAGTCAGTTCTTGACCGCGAGCCACCAGCTCCTCCCGCACATGGAGGACCCCGGGGTTCTGCTTGCCAATCATTTCCTCTGCGGAATAGCCGAGCAGATTCTGCGCGCCCGTATTGAAGACCGTGATCAGTCCGTTCACATCGGTCGCAATCACCGAGACCTGCGTCGAGGCATCGAGGACTCCGGCCAGTTGCGCGTTGGCCGAGGCCAAGGCTTGCTCGGCCGTCTTTCGCTCGGTGATGTCGGTGATCGAACCGGCCATGCGCAGCGGCTGCTGGGCAGCGTTCCAGATCGCTTGCCCGCGGGCGCGAAACCAACGGTACTCGCCCGACTTCGTCCGCAGCCGATATTCGACATCGTACGGTTTGCGGTGTTGCAGATGCGCGTTCACTTCATCGAGAACCCCGTCGTGATCGTCGGGATGCAGTCGCGATTCAAATGACTCGAAGACATTGGGCATCTCGTCGTCCGTGTGGCCCAGTAGCTCCTTCAGTCGTGGAGAGTAGTAGACCTCGCTGGTGAGGACGTTCCAGTCCCAGACTCCGTCCGTCGAGCCACGCACCGCGAGTTCGAGCCGCTCCTCGCTCGCACGCAGCAGGGACGTGCGTTCATCCACGGTTTGATCGAGCGCTGCGTTGGTCGCATTCAATTCCTGAACTCGCCGGTCGCGCTCGGTGGTCAGTCGATGGAGCCTGAAGAGGACTCTCCAGACGATCGCGCCTCCCGCTATTGCCAGAAAAACCATCAGCGCGGACGACTCCAGCAAATTACGTCGCGCCCGGGCTTCAACCTCACGGAGCGGCAGTTCGACTTCGAGAATTCCACGGACATCCCCCACTTTCCATCCGCGCCGAGGCGAATCGGGATGCTCGTTGTGGCACTGAACGCAACTGGAACGCATCCGATCCGAGATGGCATACCGCAGCCCGCGACCGTTCCCCGTATTCACCATGCGGAAGAACGGCGTCTCAGGATCGGCGTTCAACTTCTCCCACGCCTCTTGCTGGAACTCATCCCGCAGTCCGCCCTCCGCTTCACGCCACGGGAACGGATACGGGCTATAGAGTCGCGTCCGAGCACCGCTGCCAGCTTCCCCGGTGCGGTTGCCGATCAGCATGGTCAACGTGGCCGGTAAAGGAATGGAATGGCCGTCCTTCTTATAATCGTGAGTGATCTCGATTCCATGTTCGACGGCCACGCTGACCACTTCCTCGGTATAAATGGTGCGGACAGCGGCCAATGTTTTCAGGTGGTCTTTCGCCGCTTGGATCGCCGCCGACTCAATCAGCGTGTTCATCAATCTCAATCGCTGCCATTGGACCGCGACGATGGCCACCAGAAACACGCCGATCAAAAGTCCCGCGATGCCGTGGATGCCGTGGATGCCGTGGATGTGAAAACGCGAGGTGGCCGGTGTCGAGCCAGCTGAGGTCTCCGACGTTGCCGGCAAATTAGAGGTGGCCATTCATTTCGACCTTTCAAACGCGATCACGGCTCCGAGTCCACTCGACATCCAGCGGCAATCTACCAAGGAATTGTCCCGAAACAACTTCCCGGTGGAGAGTTTCTCGTTTCACGGGTGCCGTCGTTCATGGGTGGTCATCGTCGCGAAGCGATGCCAGCAAATAGCCGTGGGTGTCAACCCACGGTGGCCAAGGCCCTGAGGTGGATGAGCCACGAAGCGGCGGCAGAAACAAGGTGATTCGGCGCGCCATGGCACTCTGCCGCCGCTTCGCGGCTCGGAATGTATACTTCGCGCGGCCAAGAATGAGTCCCTTGCCTCGTTTCACCGCGTGGGCAACGCCCCGCCCGTCGATGGGAAAACAGCGTTCCACATCGCTCGACGCGCGGGGCGTTGCCCACGCGGTGAAACGAGGCAAGGGACTCATTCTTGGCCGCGCGAAGTATACATTCCGAGCCGCGAAGCGG